>CALCQG010000001.1 GCA_937897575.1 uncultured Synergistales bacterium
GGAGGAGCCGTGCGAACTGCCCCGTGCTGTTCCCCTCGGCCACCACGATCCGCGACGCCCGTGCAAGACGGTCCGACGCGGACGGGTGCAGGGGCCAGACCTGCTCGAAGGCGAGGAGCGCCGTGTCCGTCCGTCCCAGCAGGCCGACCGCCTCCCTGAAGATGGGGATGGTGGAGCCCCAGCACACCACGAGGCACTGGTACTCCTCGGGGCCGAAGAGGAACGGCGCCAGAGCCTCCGCCCGCATCCCTTCAAGTTTGCGCATGCGCTTGTCCTGCATGCGCTTCCGCAGCTCGAAGTCCTCGTACACATGTCCCACCTCGTCGTGCTCGTGGCTGTCCGCCCCAACGATCCCCCGTCCGAAGCCGGGAACGCCCATGGGCGACCGGCCGTCGGGGCTGTCCTCGTACCGCCGGTAGGAGGCCTCCGTCTCCACCGGTCCGGCCGGCGCAGGGGCAAAGACGAGGGCCTCCGCCGGGAGATCGTGGAAGGAGTCGACGAAGTACTGGTCCGTCAGGACGATGGCCGGCGTCTGGTACTTCCAGGCTGTGCGGAAGGCCTCCTGGGTCACGGCAAAGGCCCCGGCAAGCGTCCCGGGAGCGTAGACGGCCTTCGGCCATTCGCCGTGGCCCGAGTGCAGGGCCAGCTCCAGATCCCCCTGTTCCGTCCGGGTCGCCATGCCCGTGGCTGGCCCCGGACGCTGGGCGAGGTGCACCACGAGCGGCGTCTCCATAACGCCCGCCAGGCTCAACCCCTCGGACATGAGGGCGAAACCGCCGCCGGACGTGGTGGCCATGGGGCGTCCTCCGGCGTAGCTGGATCCCACGGCCATGTTGATGGCCGACAGTTCATCCTCCACCTGCTCCACCACGGCGCCCACCTCGTGCGCGTGGGCGGCGAAGTAGGACAGAACGCCCGTGGCCGGCGACATGGGGTATCCCGTGACGAAGTTGCACCCCGCCGCCATGGCCCCGAGGGCGACGGCCTCCGTCCCCTTCATGATCATGGACTGTCCGGCGGCCATCCGCGGCCTGCCGTCCAACAGCCCTTTTTCGTCAACGAGGGACGAGCCGATGGCGTACCCCCTGCGAAAGGCCTCGGAGTTGCTCCTGGCAACCTCGGGGGCCTTTCCCGCGAAGCGCACTTCGAAGTGGGCTTCGGCCCCCCTCGTGCCCAACCCCAGGATGCCCATGAGCACCCCGGCGGCCACGGAGTTGGAGTACAGCGCCGCGCCGAGCTCCTTGGCGATCTCCGCCAGAGGCACGTGGACAAAGGGCGCGCCGAGGTCCTCCAGCTCTCCGGAAAGCTCCGTCCGGTCGCCCAGGATCACCGTCTCCTTCGAAATCCGCCCGCGGATGTTCTTCCTGACCTTCCTGCTGAGGGCGATCAGGATGTCGATCCTGTCCACCTGCGCGTCCACCGGTCGAACGGCTATGCGCAGCTCCGTCGAATTGTTGCCGCCCCGGACCCTGGACATATACTCCCGGGTGCCGAAGACGTGAAATCCCTCATCCACCACGACCCGGGCCAGCATCTCCTCGACGGTCTGGATGCCGAGTCCCGCCGCTCCGCTCAAAACGCAGGACAGTTCCTCTTTGTCTCTCAAAGAAGAGAACACGGCCTCTCCCCCTTCCCGGACTCTAGTATATATCAGGGAGCTCCGCCCGTGGGGCTTTGCCTTCTCTGGTATAATGAAGTCAAATACAGAAACGAAACAGGCATTGGGCCCTGTTTCCGGAACAGGAGGGTATGTCCATGGGAAAATACCGATGTCTTTCGTGCAAGAAGGAGTTCGAACTGGATGAAAAGGCGGCCACGATCAGATGCCCCGCATGCGGCAGCCGATTCGTCGAGGTCCTTGACGCTCCGAACCGGAAGCGAGGCAAGTCCTGGAGCGCGAAGACCTTCAGCGTCAAGTAGCCGACGGGGAGAACGAAACTGTCATAAAGGCGAAGGAGGTTTCCTCCTTCGCCTTTGCTTTTTCTGACCCCGGCGCGCCCCGGAGGCAAGAACGGGAGCCCTCAGCAAAGGCGCTGGTTATCTTTTCTCGCGCTTCTGCCCGGCGTGACGGCAGAGGGCGTCGAAGGACGTCTCGCTGATGTCGTGCTCGATCATGCAGGCGTCCCGATAGGCCGTCTCCTCGTCCACACCCAGGCTCATGAGAAAGTCGGCCAGAAGGCGGTGCCGCTCGTAGATCCGCGATGCGATCTCCATCCCGCTCTCCGTCAGGGTGATGCCGCCATCGGGCGCCATCTCGATGTGGCCGCTCTCGCGCAGCCGTTTCGTGGCGTAGGTGACGCTCGGCTTCGTGACGGACAGAAGCTCCGCCACATCCACGGAACGAACGAAGCCCCGCCGCTCCCTCACCATCAATATGGCCTCGAGGTAGTCCTCTGTGGCCTTCGTCGTCCCCATGCCATCCCCTCCCCGCTTCCCCTCGCTGTGTACACGCTACCACAGTTCCGAAAAAAAACAAACAGCACCCCCTTGACAATCGAGGTTAGAGAACCTAAACTCACCCTTGGTTAGAGATGTCTAACTCAGTGCAAAGGCGTTCATTCACTGGAGGGAGGCGGGGAGGCAATGGTCCCATTGACGACGGCGCAACCGGGCGAGACGTTCCGCGTCCTGAAGATATGCGGCAGGGACGAGATGCGCCAGCGTATCGGGGAGCTGGGGTTCGTGACGGATGAGGCCGTCACGGTGATCGCACGGAACGGCGACAATATGATCGTCGCCGTCAAGGGGTGCCGCATCGCATTGGACCGCTCCCTGGCGGTGCGGATCATGATAGGAGGAGGTAGGGACAATGAGAACGCTCAGGGATGTGCCCATCGGCGGCACGGCGACGGTCCTGCGGCTGCGCGGTGCCGGGGCTCTCAGGCGTCGGATCATGGACATGGGCATCACCAAGGGAACGGTTGTCTATGTGCGGAAGGTCGCTCCTCTGGGGGACCCTCTGGAGGTCACCGTCCGGGGGTATGAGCTGTCCATCCGGAAAAGCGACGCCGAGAACGTCGAGGTCGCCGACGACGAACCGACCCGGGCCTAGGGACGGGAACCGGAGGACAGACCGTACACGGCGAAAAGGAGGAAGAGCAATGAACACCACGATCGCCCTTGCCGGCAACCCGAACAGCGGCAAGACCACCATGTTCAACGATCTGACGGGCAGCGCCCAGTACGTGGGGAACTGGCCGGGCGTCACCGTCGAGAAAAAGGAGGGGGCGCTCCGCGGGCACCCCGGCGTGATCGTCCAGGACCTGCCGGGGATCTATTCCCTCTCGCCCTACACCTCCGAGGAGGTCATCACCCGGGACTATCTCGTGAACGAGCGACCGGACGCCATCATCAACATCGTCGACGGGACGAATCTCGAGCGGAACCTCTACCTGACCACCCAGCTCCTCGAGCTCGGAATCCCCACCATCGTGGCGCTGAACATGATGGACGTGGTAAAAAAGAGCGGGGACACCATCGACAGAGAAAGGCTTGCGCACAAACTGGGCTGCGAGGTGGTCGAGACCTCGGCCCTCAAGGGCATCGGTTTGAAGGAGGTGGCCGAACGCGCGGCCGCCTACGGACTGAACCGGCCAAACATGGAGCTGCCACACGTCTTCACGGGCAGCGTGGAACACGCCATCGCTCACATCGAGGAGTCCATCGAGGACAGGGTGGAGCGGCCGCTCCTTCGATGGTACGCCGTCAAACTCTTCGAACGGGACGAGGGCGTCCGGTCGGCCCTCGGGCTGCCCGGGGAGACCATGGAGCACATCGAGCGGCATATCGCCGATTGTGAAAGAGAGCTGGACGACGACGCCGAGAGCATCATAACCAATCAACGGTACCTTCACGTCCGTCACATCGTCGACGAGTGCGTGCGTCACCGTCGTTCAGGCATCAAGATGACAACCTCCGACAGGATCGACCGCGTCGTCACGGACCGCATCCTGGCCCTGCCCATCTTCGCAACGGTCATGTTCGTCGTCTACTACCTGTCCGTCACCACCGTCGGCACCTTCGTCACGGACTACACCAACGACACCATCTTCGGCGAGTTCGTGCACGGCGGGCTCTCCTCGTGGTTCGAGTCCATGGCCGTGGCCCCATGGCTTACGGGGCTCGTTCTGGACGGCATCGTGGGCGGTGTGGGAGCCGTGATCGGCTTCGTGCCCCAGATGCTCGTCCTCTTCCTGATGCTCGCCCTCCTCGAGGACGTGGGCTACATGGCCCGGGTGGCCTTCATCATGGACCGGATCTTCCGCCGGTTCGGCCTGTCGGGAAAGTCCTTCATCCCCATGCTCGTCGGCTCGGGGTGCAGCGTGCCGGGCATCATGGCCAGCCGGACCATCGAGAACGAGCGCGACCGGAGGATGACCGTCATGACCACCTCCTTCATCCCCTGCGGGGCGAAGATGCCTATCGTCGCCCTCTTCGCCGGGGCCATCTTCGGCGGAGCCTGGTGGGTTGCCCCTGCCGCCTACTTCATCGGCGTCGCGGCCGTCGTCGTCAGCGGCATCATTTTGAAGAAGACCCGGGCCTTCTCCGGAGAACCCGCCCCCTTCGTCATGGAGCTGCCGCCCTACCACGTCCCCGCCATGGGCAACGTGCTCCGAAGCACCTGGGAACGGGGCTGGTCCTTCATCAAACGGGCCGGGACAATCATCCTCGTCTCCTCCGTCGTCCTCTGGTTTCTCCAGAGTTTCGGCCTGTCCGACGGACGGCTCGCCATGGTGGAGGACAACAACGGAAGCCTGCTCGCCGCCATCGGCAACGTCGTGGCCCCTCTCTTCGCCCCCCTGGGCTTCGGAGGCTGGAAACCGGCTGTTGCTACCTTCACTGGGCTCATCGCCAAGGAGAACGTCGTCGGCACCTTCGGGGTGCTCTACGGTTTCGCCGAGGTCGCCGAGGACGGAGCGGAGGTCTGGGCGAACATCGCCCGGGACTTCACGACCCTCTCGGCCTTCAGCTTCCTGCTGTTCAACCTCCTCTGCGCGCCCTGTTTCGCCGCCATGGGGGCCATAAGGACGGAGATGCACAGCCGGAAATGGACTGCGGCCGCCATCGCCTACATGACCGTCTTCGCCTACGCCGTCTCCCTCATGGTCTACCAATTCGGGAGCCTTGCCGCCGGAAAAGGCTTCACGCCATGGTCGGGCGTCGCGGTCCTCGCCCTTGCCGCCCTTCTGTATATGCTGTTCCGGCAACCCCGGGCCGATCATGCCGGGGCGATCCGCTTTCAGAGGAAGGTCGAGACCCATGGGTAACCCTGCCACCATCGTCGTCGGCGTCATCGTGACCCTCATTGTGAGTGCCGCACTGTACAGTCTCCTCCGAAAAAAGGGGCGGGGCAGCGGGTCGTGTTGCGGCGGGTGTGTCGGGTGCGGCGGATGCGGCGGAGCGAGGCCGTACGATAAAGAGAAGCGATGAAGAGGAGGGAATTCCCCTCCTCTTCATCGTTACCGATTGCCTTCGTCTTCCCGGGCTACGCCTCCAGTCCGGGGTCCTTGAGCGCGCGCAAGGCTTCCTTGACCATCAGGATGGCCAGCACGAGCAGGATCACCGACGAGACGACGAGAATGTAGTTCGGCGCCACGGAGGACATCTGCTCCTTGATCATGAGCAGCAGGGCAACCACGGTGGTGGCGAGCATGAACCACATGGGGATCATGACGAAGCTGTTGGACTTTTTCAGGCTCTTGGCGATCCATACACCGATGGACAGGAGCGCGAGCGCGGCCACAAGCTGGTTCGACGCCCCGAAGATGGGCCATATGGCCGCCCACGCCGGAATAAGCTGACCATCCGCCCCGTGGGTTTTCACCAAGAGCAGGGCGAGGGCCGCCACGACGGCGATGATGGTGGCGGTGTACTTGTCCACCTTCATGTTGGAGAGCTCCTGGATCTGGTACCTGGTGAGACGGGTGGCCGTATCCAGGGACGTGATGATGAACGAGTTGATGGCGAGGGCTCCGAGGGAGACCCCGATCTTCTGGTCGATGCCGAGCAACCCGGCGAACTTCCCGAAGCCTTCGGCGTAGGTCATCACGGGGCCGCCTGCTGCGATCGTCCCGCTGATCATGATGGTGCCGATGGCGATGACGGCCACCACGCCCTCAAGAAGCATGGAGCTGTACCCCACGAGCATGGTATCCTTCTCGGACCGGAGCTGTTTGGACGTGGTGCCGCTGCCCACCAGGGAGTGGAACCCCGAGATCGCGCCGCATGCTACGATGACGAAGAGCATGGGCCAGAGGTACTGGTCTCCCTTGGCCCCCGCGGCAAAGCCCTTGAAGGCCGGAAGCACGATGTTGAAGCTCTCGCCGCGGCCGAAGAGCATGCCGACGGTCCCAACGATCACCGCAAAGTACAGGAAGTAGGACGCGAGGTAGTCCCTGGGCTGAAGGAGGAGCCACACGGGCAGCACGGATGCCAGCAGGATGTATATCGCGAGAAACCATCTCCAGAACTCCATGGGCTTCGTGAATACCGTGGCCACCCACGGACTGTAGTTGCCGTACCAGCACGCGCCGATGACGATGGGGACCATGACGACCGTCATGGCCCACAGAGGCAGGCGGTACTTGTAGATCGCCAAGCCGAACACCATGGCGAGGCCGATGTAGAGGATACCCGAGAAGGCTACGGCAGGATCCGCGGCGAAGGTGTTCGCCGCAAGCTGGAGGAACACCGCCACGACAAGGATAAGCGCAAGAATGGTGAAGCACAGGAAGAGGACCTTCCCCTTCTTCCCGATCCACTTGTCCACCACTTCGCCGATGGACTTCCCCTCATGCCGGATGGACGCCGCGAGGGAGCCCATATCGTGCGGGCCGCCCAGGAAGGCCGATCCGATAAGGCACCACAGGTAGGCGGGAAGCCAGCCGAACATCGACGCGGCGGTGATGGGCCCCACTATGGGGCCGGCACCGGCGATGGACGCAAAATGGTGCCCCAGAAGCACCGCTGGGTGCGCCGGGCAGTAGTCCATGCCGTCGCACAAGGTCTCCGCAGGGGTCTTGTTCTTGTCGCTCAGCCCGTAGATGTTGGCCATGTACGTCCCGTACACCTTGTAGCAGATCACGAACAGAACCACTGAACCGATGAAAAGCATTGCAAGCATCGAGCCCTCACCTCCGAAAAAATACAGATAAAAACCGATACCCTCCACGCGGCACGCCCCTAGGTCTCCCCTGCACCACCTCCCCCACCCATTTTTCCCGAGAGGATCAACGCGATGGCCCTCTCCACCAGGGGACCGAGGTCCTTAATCCTGCCGTCGCAGCCCACCCCAGGCGTAAACGAAAAAACCTCGGCGTACCCCCGGAAACCGAAGAGGAAGGAACGTCCTCTCCTCTGTCTGTTCGAGCTCCGCTCCTCCACGAAAAGATAGCGCTGCGTCATAAGATCGGGCTGTGGCCGGGCGTTCCGGAGCACCCGCTCTTTGTCGCTCTCCCCGTTATGACGCCACAGGATATAGTCGTCGGCGTAGTATCTGCACACCTCGCCCAGCAGGGCGTTCTTCACGAAGGTCACCCTCCGGTACACCCCCGCCATGCCATCGGCACTCCAAGGAGCAAACCCCCAGTACTCCCAAAGATCGGACGCACGGGCCAAATCAGGAAGAGCCACTCCATCACCACCGTTTGATCTGAAAAATTACAGGCCCCCCGAATGGAGACACAGGATCACCGAGCAGAGCAACCACGAAAGAAGCGAAGACCGTACTGTGTTTCTTCCAGGAACCACCGAGAGAAAACGGGTCTTTGCTGAACTTGATCGTTTACGACAAAGACGGAGAAAAACTTCCTGGAGACCGTCAGAGAATGCTCGTTCTCATCTACAGCATATCAGATTTTTGCGGTTTATTCTCGTAATACTTCGAATATGGAAATTTCATTCCGTTCTTCGCATCATCTTAAAAGATTTTATACGTATAATATTTTTTTTCAAGACCTGATTGGGAATTCTTTCGCCGAAATTCCGATGAAAGCGCGAGAGGGGGAGCCTGTAGGCTCCCCCTCTCGCGCTCTGACGTCTCTTTGCGCTTCTATCGCGTCACCGGACGTAGGGAATATATTCGCCGTACCCTTCTTTTTCCATATTCTCCAGAGCAATGAAGCGCAAGCTCGCTCCGTTGATGCAGTACCGCAGACCGCCCTGGTCCTTCGGTCCGTCCTCGAAAACATGGCCGAGATGGGAATCTCCCTGTGTGCTTCGCACCTCGATGCGCTCCATGCCGAGGCTCTCGTCCTTTCTGTACTCCACGGAGTCACCGGTGATGGGGCGGGTGAAGCTCGGCCATCCGCAGCCCGCATCGTACTTCTCAGAAGACGAGAAGAGCGGTTCTCCCGTGACCACGTCCACGTAGATCCCCTTTTCGTCGAACTTGTCGTACTCGCTCGTAAAGGGGTGCTCTGTGGCCTCGTTCTGGGTCACTTCGTACTGAAGAGGCGTCAAACTCTTCCGCAGCTCCTCATCCGAGGGCTTTCTGAATTTCGACCGGTCGTACAAAGGTTCCGATGCAAGAGCGAGATCCACGTGGCAATAGCCGAAGGGGTTCTTCTTCAGATAATCCTGATGGTAGTCTTCGGCGGACACATAGTTCTGGAGAGGTTCCACCTCGACCACTACCGGTTTCCCGTACTCCTTCTTCTTCTCCGCCACGAAGGCCTGCACCGCAAGACCCGTCACGAGATCCGTGTAGTAGATTCCTGTCCTGTACTGCGTTCCCCAGTCATTGCCCTGTCGGTTGAGCGACGTGGGATCGATGATCCGGAAGTAATGTTCCAATATCTCCTGAAGACTCACCTGTCCGCCGTCGTAGGTAAGGCGGATCGTCTCGGCGTGCCCCGTCCTCTTCAGCTCCTCGTACGTCGTCTGGGAGGACGCCCCGTTCGCGTACCCCACATCGGTCTCCAGGACACCCTTGATGCGCTGGAAATACCCCTCCACCCCCCAGAAGCAACCTCCCGCGAGATAGATCTCTTTTCGATCCTCCGTCCTCATCTTATCCACCTCTTTCATGGCCGCGTCACTCTGCTGCGCTTCGGCGGACGACAGACCGCCAACCATTATCAACACGCAGGCCGCGGCCAACAGGCTCACCAGCGCGCGACTCCTTCGTCTGCGGATTTCTTTCATGGCGCCTCCTCTCTCGGGTCATCTCCCACGATGACCCATCTCATTAAGAAAAGTGTACGGAATTCAGGAGGAAATTGAAAGTGCATTCTACCGACTTGTGCTAGATGGATGTTCGCCCTTTCACATCCGCCTCGCCTGTCGGCTTGCAAAGGCCGGACGAGCAGGATATAATACCTCATGTCTCGTTTCCGGGCGATTAGCTCAGCGGAAGTAGCGCTTCCTTCACACGGAAGAGGTCACTGGTTCGATCCCAGTATCGCCCACCAAGCAAACACAGGGGTTCCGGCGTTTTCGCCGGGACTTTTCCTTTTAGTCTTTCCTCCATATTTCATCCATTTGGGAGAGGTTCGTCCTGAAACCATAAAATGAGAGGACTTTTTTTGCCTTCGAAAGGACGACCCCGTCATCCGCGACGCCATCATACGAGCGGCCAGACATCGATGACAGCGAGCCCTGGGTGCATACCGACGATATTGCCTCGAACAGCGTGTCCATCGCGCTCGAAGAGGACGAGCGCATATCGAGCGCGATTCTTCGCAGATGAAGCTGAAAAACGAGACGATCTTTTTCTCTGCGGCCGGAGAGGTGAACGCTCACGGCGATACGATGCGTCACCCTCCGGTCGCAGAGTGTTTGCTTGGCCGGACTGCTACAAACTTCTTCAGGAAGAGGAACTCAATGTTCTCATGCTGTCTTTCAAGGGTACGGAGTGCTCGCGGTCCTCGAGACTTTCGACCACTCGTTCCGTGCAGAACCGCCCGGCATGCCTCTTTGCGACCGATCTTCGCTCCTTGAGAAAGCAACAGTGTGAGCATACATCGGCACTTTGACAGCAACGGGGTTCCATGTTAGATTGTCGGTCGTACAACTGAATAGCTCATTGGCTTGTTCTTTGCCGCCGGGTAAAGACATTAAGCGCCGGACTTCATATCGTTAGGCCGTTGAAGATATGAAGACCCGGCGCTTTTATTGTGAGAAGAGGTTTGTCCGTGGTGCTCAAACAGCTGCTCTGCTTTCACGAATTCGTCACGTACTCCGCCCTGAACGTCCTGGGGATGATGGGTCTGTCCTGCTACATTCTGGCGGACACCTTCTTCGTGGCCCTAGGACTCGGGGCGGACGGGCTGGCCGCCCTGAACCTCGCCATCCCGATCTACAGCTTCATTCACGGCGCCGGCCTCATGTTCGGCATGGGAGGCGCCATCCAGTACTCGATTTTAAAGAGCAGAGGGGATGCGAAGGGAGCGAATCGGGTCTACACCAGGACTCTTTTGCTCGCCCTCGGTCTTGCCGGCCTGTTCTTCGTCCTCGGCATCCTTTGGTCAGGAGCTCTCGCGACTATGCTGGGGGCCGACGAGAACGTCTTCGCCATGACCAGGACCTATATCCAGGTGCTGCTGCTCTTCGCCCCGATGTTCATGGTCAACAACGTGCTCTTGTGCTTCGTTCGGAACGACGGGGCCCCTCAGCTCGCCATGATGGCGATGGTCGGAGGCAGCCTCTCCAACATTCTGCTGGACTATATCTTCATCTTCCCTCTCGGGATGGGCATCTTCGGCGCCGTCCTGGCTACCGGACTGGCCCCGATCATCAGCATGGCCATCCTCGCACCTTTTTTCGCACGGGGGCGAAACCGATTTCATCTTGCACGGGGTCCCCTGCCGGCGAGAAGAGCGGGAGCCATAGTCTCCGGCGGAGTGCCGTCCCTGATCGCGGAGGTATCATCGGGCATCGTGATGATCGTCTTCAACGGGATCATCCTGCGCCTCGAGGGCAACACGGGCGTCGCCGCCTACGGAGTCATCGCGAACCTGTCGCTGGTGGTCCTCTCCATCTTCACCGGGATTGCCCAGGGCATTCAACCTCTTGTCAGCCGGAATCACGGCATGGGGAACGGACCCGCCGTGCAGGCCATCCTTCGCTACGCCCTGATTACAACGATTTCGACGGCGATCGGCATCTACGGCATCGTTTTTTTCGGGGCGGCGCCCATTGCCGGGATATTCAACAGCGAGCGGAATGCCCTGCTGCACGGCATCGCTGTGGAAGGGCTGAGGATCTACTTCATCGCCGGGGCCTTCGCCGGATGGAACATCATCCTGTCCGCCTACTTCGCGTCCATGGAGCTCCCGCGCCCGGCGCACATCATCGCCGTCCTGCGGGGCTTCCTCCTCGTGATACCCATGGCCTTCCTGCTCTCCATCCTTGGTGGTATGCGGGGTGTATGGTGCGCCTTCCCCGCGACGGAGGCCATCGTGGCGGGAGTTGGATGGGTGCTTCTTCGCGTCACCCGGACGATCATCGGAGGACGGTACGCTCCGCCGTCGGAGGACTGAAAGAGCGGACTCCGGAGAGAAGAGCGGCGTGAGATGACCAGTCCGGTAAGAATCCGGAGTGTTGTTTACAGTTTCTCGAGGTAAAATACTCGAGCAATTCCTCTCCCCGAGTCAGATTTTCTATTCCCTTGTGAGGTTCCACCCAATTATACCAGTTTACGAACCTTCTTGGGCTCATTCTTCTGGTGAACACTCGACTGGAGTGCCGTCTTTCCGCTCCTTCACCACAAGGGACAAAGGCACACGTGCTACTTCTCCATGATTGTCTGGATGGCCCGATTGACGTCTCGTTTGTCCGGGGCGTCCGTCTTTGGTCGGGTAAACTCTGTTCTATTTCCGCCTCCCAGCACGTCGTCATGAAGACATGAGCTCCGGGAGAACCAGTGTACTCCCTCCCATTGTCCGTATAGTACACCTCTATGGTGTAGGACACTGCCTCCAGGACTTGACTAGAAAGTGACTGGCCGAGGTGGACGTCTTGTCGGCGAGTATGGTTGCATAGAACTCTCTGCTGTCTCTACAGGGATTGCGATTCGCACGCTTCACTCCGGGCCCTCGCTCCGCTTTGGAGAGTAACTGACACAAACGATACTGCCGTTTCGGTCATCTACTATGAGCGGTTCTCTGCTGAAGTCAGCTATCGCTACAAAGAGATACTCTCTCGGGCCTGTTGTCTGTTGACCCTTGAGCAGCGAAAGGTGTTTCGTATCGCTGTGGACCATCTGCCCAGGGTAGTCTTGAGTCACCTTTGTTTCGTTCGGTATAAGCGACTGACTCGCGCCCTCTCGCAGTGTTGCTCAGGATAGCGACCCGCACATTATACTGCGTTTCGCGGCTCGCAACTATCACTTCGTAACGCCGGTCATCTGTTTATACTGTTTTGTCTCCTGCTTCAATCGCTCTTCTAGCCCCCTTTCTACCCTCGCAAGGCAGCGAAGTTCTCACTGAAGGGCGCCATAAATGTTCTCGGGGATCGTGAAGTCTCTTTATTTCCCACAGGCAAGAATCTTGCAGAACGTAGGACGAGAGACGTGGTACAGGTCGGCCAAGTCACTGACCTTGATGTGTTGATTGTGGTGTCTAGTGTAATTTTCCTCTCTAGAAGCGAGGACTGAGTCGAGTTCTTTTGTGGGTATTCATGGCCATTTACACGAACCTTCTATCCTTTCCAAAGGATAGAAGGTTCGTGTAAATAACGCTACAAGATCTTTCAGTTAGAGATTCGAATATACTATGCTACTGGATAAAATTTGTGATCCAACACCGCTATATCGTGCCCTGGAATAATTTTCGCTCCAAGTTTTGACACCTTCCAACTGCTATGAAAAGCAGCCTCGAGATTTAAACTCAACATGCTCGGTAAAACCGAGCCATCTTCATTGATATTGTCATAAAGAGGGTACGCGTCACTTCCTAGAAAATACAACCCGTCATTTGTTGTGACCGCAACACCTTGTATTCCTGCACTATGTCCAGGAATTAGAAGGACCTTGATGCCGGGTAATATTTCTGTGTCCCCATAGAGAAAGTTCCATTTTAGAGGTTGTTGAGCCCAAGGAGGAACTGTTCCAATGTTGAAGGATTGATATGTTTTCGCAAAACGGGGCACAGGGTTGATTGAATCTATTACTTCTGTCATCTGTACATAAAACTCAGCGTTCGGGAAAAGATGGCAATTGCACGCATGATCCCAATGTAGATGAGTAAGTATTACAATGTCAATTTCTTCCGAGCTCACTCCTGTAGCCATCTTGAGTGCTATCGTAGGTTCTTCTTCTGGTTTCCGCGTGTAAGTCTTACTATGGAATTTAATCATATCGGCACTTGCAGGATCGCCACCTCCAGTATCTACTAATACTTTTTTATCTGCCCCATCTATGTAAAAAATTATATGGGGAATATCAATGGGAGTATCTCCTGCACCAGGACCGTTAAGATACGATTTAGACCATAATTCATTGCCAACTTTTATTGGGAATATACGCAAATTCATTGATATAGCCTCCTTATTGAGAATTAACATTAGATTTATGAACTCATCGTGTGTTAAAATAGAGCAACATGAAATAAAATTAAACATTTAAACAACCTTAGAGCTCCTACATATCCCTCCTGTTGTTTGTAGAATAGACCTTATATAGTGCAAAGCCCATCTTTGCAGTACTTAGCCCACAATAACGATGTACGAAAGAGGTGTTTTACAGCTAAATACGGCTTTCCTTTTTCTCCGTGACTTAGAGTGGAAGTAATTGCTTTGTTTTTATCGTACGAATCCAAAACATCATAAGGAGCTATTCAGAGATGTCTTAGATTGAGACGCAATTCTTATAACCACAACATCGGCACATAAGTAATAATAAAAATCCCCACAATACCCGCTATTACGAAAGGCATCACTTCCCGATAAATGGATTCCAATTTTACTGTTTTATCAAGGCCAGAAGCCACAAACAAACACCCTCCGAAAGGAGGAGTGATCGTACCCAACGATAGATTTATGCCCGCGATTATCCCTAAATGAGTTAAATTAACATCCAACTTGAGTGCAATCGGGAGAACAAGTGGGATTATAAGAAGAAGAGTAGTACTGATATCAACAAACATTCCCGCAATTAGGAAGACAATATTGATGAAAAGGAGAAACATCATTTTGCTATGTATAAAGTCTGTTAACAACGTAGTAATGCGCTGTGGAAAACCCTGAATTGTTAACACCCATCCAAAAAATGTTGCGCAGGTAATTAAGAACATGATTGCAGCACTTGCTATTGTGGCATTAAGTACTGCTTTAAATAACGTTCTCAGAGTTAATTCTTTGTAAATAAACATCCCGACAAAGAAAGCGTAGCCACATGCAACGGCTGCTGATTCTGTAGGAGAAAATATGCCGGAATAAATTCCTCCGAGAATGATAACTGGAGTAAGTAGAGCCCACACGCTCTCCGATATTGCTTTACTCGAATTTTCTTCCTTTACGACATTATGTTTCTTTGCCATTCCTCGTTTTACAATCACAAAATATCCAGTTATACAATATAAAAAACAAATAAGAATCCCAGGGATTATAATATAAATAAATAAGTCCCCAACAGAAGTATTTGCTAAGGCCCCATATAAAACTAGTGGTATTGATGGAGGTATCATCGTTCCCAAGGTTCCTCCAACTGCTTGAACCGAAAGAGCAAAGTCTTTTTCATATGCGTCATCCTTAAGCATTTCGGGATACATAACGCTTCCGATGGCTGCCGTTGTTGCAAGTGCGGATCCTGAAAGTGCTCCGAAAAAAGCACAGGTGACAAATGTAATCAGAGTAAGACTACCACGCAGTTCTGATAAAAACTTTTTAGCCAAACTTACAAGACGCTTCGATATGCCTCCCTGAAGCATCAATTCGCCTGCCACCATAAAAAAAATTATAGCCATTAACGGGAATGAATCGGAACCGACAAATAACTTCTGAGGCAAAACTATTAAATTTATCTCCCCCTCAAGAAGCAATGCTAGAACCGCAGCCATTCCCATACTAACTGCAATAGGAACACCCAGAAGCATGAAAAGACACATTCCTCCAATGAGGATCGCGCCGTCAAATCCCATTTGTACCACCTACTTTTTCTGACGGTTTCGATATTGCCTCTTCAACAAACCCCTTTATGGCGTAGAACAATCCCATCAGTCCTCCAATAGGCAGTGGCAGGTAAACGATGGCAAAAGAAATTCTAGTAGTAGATGCCAACTGTTTGACCGCTTGCCTAGAGAGTTTCGCTCCATAGTAAAAAATGAGAGCAAAGAAAATTATCTGGATCAAATTTTGGAAAAGACGAAGCAGTTTACCTATAATCGGATATCGATCTGAATAATCCGTTAATATTGATATCGTAGTAAAAGCTTTTGATTTTGAAACAGCAGCTATTCCTAGCATGATTATGGCAACATGTAAGTATCTCATAGTTTCTTCGGTCCATGAAATTGACCAACCAAGAAGATACCTGGCCAAAACTTGGTACATACCCAGAATAGTGACGATTAAAGTTAGTGAGACAAGAAAAATATTATAGAATTTCTCAAACGTACCCCATATCTTATTACTCATTTGATTATCTCCTTTAAAAAATACTTCTTCCTAGGCCTTGGTAGAGGTATGAATCCAGAGGATGCAAAAATGCATCCTCTGGATTCATACCTCTTATTATTATTTCATTTTTGTGATCCTTTCTATCCAAATGCCGTATTTATCTTTGTATTTATCATGAATGGGTTGGACTTTTTCGATAAAAGCGTTGTTGTCATAATCTTCAGGGCCTATGACTGACATTTTTCCGGTTTCCTGGCAACGACGCGCTTGGTCTAGATCTTGCGCAAGGGCATCTGGAAAATGAAGTTCTAATGCATCTTTGACTGCCTGTTGAATTTTTTCGCGGTCTTCTTTGGGGAGTTTCTCCCAATAGGGTTTATTAACTATAATCACGGAAGGCACGACAAACATTCTTAGCTGTGTGGCATATTTTTGTACTTCGTAAAGCTTCGAACCGTACATTCCAGCTATTGGAGCGGAGACACCATCAACAGTTTTCTGCTGCAAGCCAGTATAAACTTCGGTCCAGTTCATCGGTATTGCTTTTCCACCCAGAAAGTTTATTGTTTCTATCTGTACGGGAGAATCCATTGTTCGTATTTTAAGGTTTTGCAAATCTTCTGGCTTTGTGACGGGAAGCTTATTGTTGGACAACGAAAAGAGTCCGTTTACCCCCATACCCAAGCAAACGAGGTTATGTGATTCTAAGGTAGCGCCAATATCTGTTACGATATCGCTTCTTAAGACTTTTAGAAAGTGCTCATAGCTAGTGAAGAGGTAAGGTAACTCAAAAACGTTGAAAACATCGGATATGTTACAGATATAGGAATTCATCACCACACCAAATTTATAAATACCGTTGGAAACTCCCTCAAGAGTATCTCGTTCCCCGCCGAGTTGTCCACTATGATATAGTTCTAGTTTATATCGTCCTTCGGTAGCAGCGGTTATCTTCTCGTTTAAAAAAATTAACATCTGCCACACAGGATGATTAACTCCCTCAGAGATGATTGCCGTGCTACCACATTTCCAGATTGTTGGCTCGTCCCCTGCATATGCCATGCCGTTTATAATAGATGTATGAACTAGAATATTCCCAATTACAGTGAAAACAATCAAAAATGTGGTTATCCGTTTCATTCCGCAACTCCTCCTTTTTATTATTTGGCAAGACAACAAGAATACCCTTTTACGAATCCCTGTACTCATTGATCAAATCTTTAAAGGCCTTGCCAATGATGACTTCATCAGGACCAACAGTGAAAACCTTACAACCTAACGCAAACAATTCATTCATACTTTTTTTATTTCCAACCATTAAAGCTGCCTGTTTCCCGTGTTTAATGGCCTTATCCAGAATTAGTTTTTCAAAATCAATAACTCTTGGATCCGTTGATTTACCTGGTATTCCGAGAGACTGAGAAATATCTGCCTTCCCAGAGGCAAGCATATCGACCCCCTCCATTGATGCAATTTCATCAAGACATTCAGTGGCCCTGACGTCTTCAATCTGTACAGTAAGCGAAACTATATCGTTGGCAACACCTACATATTTTCCATAATTTTCTTCTCCGCTGGTTTTAACGCAACGGCCTATGGGGAACATCCCGCGTGCTCCAAATGGATAGAACTTCGTTGCCATAACAGCTTCTCGAGCACGACGTACATCATTAACATCAGGCACTACGATGCCATTCACACCAAAATCCAGAAGCTTTGTGACATCATGTAAATTTGAGACCCTTACTTGACAATACATTCCTATTAAAGTTGCCACACGCACTAGTTCCCTTAATTCAGAATATGATAAAAGCGCGTGCTCATAATCTATTCGTATAAAATCAAAACCGGCCTGGTCTGCGAATTCAACAACACTAGGGTCAGAACTTGAGATATACAAACCAATTACAGGACCATTCTTTTTCAGAAGTTCTTTAATAGATCTCATAATAGCTCCTCTCCTTTATTTATAAATTTCTGGATTTTTAAGTCCAATAGGTTTTTTACCGTCTTCAAGGTCAATAAGATTGTCAATTGCAGCCTTAACCACACGATTCTTACCTTCAACCGAAGTCCCTGCGTTATGTGCAGAGGTTAGTATGTTATCAAGTTTGAGAAGAGGATTGTTGGGATTTATGGGTTCATCTATGAAAACGTCAATTCCAGCTCCAAAAATTTTTTTATTTCTTAATGCTTCGTAAAGGGCAACTTCATCAATAATTCCCCCACGAGCAGTATTTATTAGAACAGCCGTCGGTTTCATTTTTTCGAACTCTCGTGTAGAAATCATGTTTACAGTCTCAGGAGTTTTCGGAAGATGAAGACTAATAAAATCAGACGTCCTCAGTAATTCATCAATTGATACAAATGCAATGCCGTGTTCTTGTGCGTATTTTTCATCAGGATATGGATCATACGACACCACCTTCATGTCAAAGCCGCTGGTCAGTTTTGCAAGTTGTTTCCCAATTTGTCCCATACCCAGTATTCCTATCGTTTTACGATAAAGAGAGTAGCCATTTACTCGTTCCCACTTTCCACTCCGTACAATGTCATCACACTGCGTGAGTTGTCGTGCAATGGCAAGGATCATCGCAAAAGCATGCTCTGCTACGGTTTCTGCTCCGGCTCCAGGAGTTACTGTAACGGCAATACCCCGCCTTGTAGCCTCAGCAATATCGACCGTATCATATCCCACTCCAATACGAGAAATAACTCTTAGTTTATCGGCGTACGACATCGCTCGAGCACTCCATCTATCCGCACCGCATACGTGTGCATATATTCCAGGAGCACGCTCAATAACATCTTCTTCAGTTAGCGAGTTTGTCTTGGGGTCAAGGATGACTTCAAATCCTCTTTCTTCCAATTTTTTCACGTAAGAATCAAATTCCGTTACGAATGAAATCGGCCAAGGCTGAGTAATTAAAACTTTTTTCATTACGAACACCCCCTGATATTTAAAATATCGTCGATATGTTATTAATATATTTTTATATTATTATAATAGACATATTAATTCCGCTTATTCTTTAAAAATCCAACAATTCTTTGTTCTGATTTTGTTAAATGGTCTCTCATCGCTTCAACTGCACGTTTAGCATCATTACCTTGCAATGCACATATAATGTTTTGATGCTCTTCTATTGTTTTCTCAAAAATATTGCCCCAAGAAGCAACGTACATACTAATTCTCTCGGTTTTTTCTCTTAACCCATATTGCCAACGAATAAGCGATTTATTACCCAACAATTTTCCAAAAAACATATGGAACTCACTATCGAAATGAACATACTTTTTCTGATCGATATCAGAAATTAATTGTTTTTGTTGTTGGAATATCCCCATAACAATTTGAAGGTGTTCATCTGAAATTTTTGATGCAATTTCTTTAACAATAAAGCATTCAATACATCTTCGGGCTTCACAGATTTCTTGCACTTCCTCAATTGTAATAGGGTTAACAAAGAAACCTCGCCTTGGAAGAATTGTCACCCATCCTTCTGTTTCAAGCATCTGCATGGCTTCGCGTACAGGTGTTCTACTTACAGACAACTGCTCTGCTATTTTACGTTCATTAAGAACAGAACCGGGCAATAACACCTGTTCGGTTATTGCGATTTTCAATTCCTCATAAACTTTTTCGCGATAAGATAAATCTTTTGTGATTCGCTTCATTTTCTCCTCTTTTTTCTAAGCTTTTCGCAGTTGAGATATAATACTGACATGTAACATGTCAGTATTATATCTCTTTCTTTCAAAAAATTTCAAGTGCAAAAACGAACTTTTCTGACACCGTTTTTAATGCCAGAAATACTACTTGATCTCGACATATCAATATTCTTTCGGACAAAAAGTTAAGCAACTTCAAATAAATTGTGGCAAACCTATTTTCTAAACATCAAAAAGAACTACGACGTAAGACTGTAGAACATTACGCTAGTTTCTCAGGGTTAAAACACACGCTGACTTTTATCCAGGTAGCAGGTTCACATACCTCAGAGTTTATTTTTCCCGGGAATATTGGACTGAAATTTCGTCTTGTTCAAGCACTATTCCATGAATCTGCGGATGATTCTTTCTGCTTTACTGTTTGTTCGAAGTGTTTTCGGTCGACTGAAACCCTGCCCTATTCCTACTCCTCAGAGTTCATCATGACGGCATGGACTGCAAGAAGGTTGTATGTTCTCTTACTTTATCCATGGGAGTTCCTTCATCTGGATATTCATAGTTGTCTCGCGAAAAATGTTCCCCTTTGGAATCAGGGATTGTAGGATACAATAAAGAAAGTGCACAAGTTTCGTTCCTTTTTTGTCTACGCTTCTCTCATCGAGACACGTCGCGTGTGCGGATGATACGGCAAGAGGATGAACGAGGCGGTATCAGGCAACTACAAACCGATTGAAACCACAATACACGGCCGCATCCGTCACTGTGGGAATGAAGAACTGCCCACTCTATTCACGAAGAAAGACGGCGGCCATTCAGGAGGATGGGATATGCCTGTGGCGACCTTTGAGGATTTCGAGAAGCTGGATATCCGCGCCGGCGTCGTTCTGAATGCGGAGAAGAACCTGAAGGCCAGAAAACCAGCCTATATCCTGCGCATCGACTTCGGGCCGGAGATCGGGATCAAATCCTCGAGCGGGCAGTTCACCGACTGCTACGCCGCGGAGGATCTCGTGGGGAAGACGGTCCTCGGTGTGGTCAACTTTCCGCCGAAGAAAATTGCGGGCTGTCTTTCCGAAGTTCTGGTGCTCGGGGTCTACGCCCGGCAGGGCGTCGTGCTGCTCCAGCCCGAACAGGGCGTGGAACGGGGCGACAGAGTGGGCTGACGGGCGACAGAGTCCACCTTCCCGGAAAGGGCGGCGCCTTTCGGGGAGGTTCTTTCATGGTCCAAGAGGGCGCTCCCGACGGGAAACTCCCCGTGTTTTCGTGGCTACGCGAAGTAGTAAAGCTGCGGCGGGATGAGCCCGCTGGCAAACTTCGCAGCGGCTGTTTGGACGTGGACGCCGCCCTTCTCGAGACAGAAGACCCCGTGCCCGGGGAAGAGGGCGTCCACCTCGAGCGCGGCCAATTTTCCCATGGCACAGGCGTAGGGGTGGATGCTCACGTCGTGGAGCGACTGAATGAGCACCTGTCCGCAGACGAACACTGAATCGCCCGTGAAGAGGCACCTCCTGCCGTCCACCGTCCCGTGAAGGACCATATCGCACAGGCTGTGCCCCGGCACCATATGGGCCGCGAGCGTCACGGCGCCCAGGGTCACCTCCTCCCCGTCGTCCAGCCCGACGACGCCCGGGCATTTGGGGTAGACGAAATCCGCGGGGTAGAGCCCGCCCTTAGAGATGGCGATGCTCGTGGCATCCTCGTCCCCCTCCTCGATCGCCTTGGCTTCGGCGGCGGGGGCATAGACGGCGCACCCGGAGGCTGCCCGGATCCGGGCGGCGCCGCAGGCGTGGTCCCCATGATAGTGGGTCAGAAAGACCGCCGCGATGTCCGACAGGGAAAAGCCGTGAGAGGCGATGACGGCGTCCATCCTGTCCGTATCCAGGCCGACGCCCGAGTCTATCAGGATGCACCCCGCGCCCGTGTCGATCAGGTACACGTTGCAATCCAGCTCGTGAGTCATGCCGAAACCCCACTTGCCGCTCGCCACGACGTATATGCTCTCCGTCACCTTCATCGTCCGTAGCCTCCTTTCCAGTGCAAACCGCCACGAGTGTAGCCCATTCCGGATGCTTTGTCACACCGCGCCCGCATTGAAGGACGCCGATCCATCGAGGGGTGCGACCAATCGCTCCCCGATCTTGCATTGCTCGTGAAAAATGGTATCGTGTTCGGTATGTTCAGGCGCTTCGCCTGTCGCATGCACTTTCAAAAGGGGGTATCGTTCTATCATGGAGAAGGAACACCGCGATCCGGCGCCCCAAGGGGAGTTTCCCGAGGGGCGGGCTCCGACGCTCGCCGAGGCACTCTTCATCCTTATCCTGGCCGGAGGTCTCATTCTCGCGGCCGTTCAGATATGGGAGACGGACGTGCATATCCCGCTTGCCCTGTCGGCAATCGCAGCGGCCGCTCTGGCCATGTTCCGCCTGAAGGTGCGCTGGAAACACATCGAGGAGGCCGTCCTCCGCTCCATCACCATGGGGATGCAGGCCGTCCTGATCCTGTACGTCGTCGGCCTTCTGATCGGCGTCTGGATCCTGAGCGGCGTCGTGCCGAGCATGATCTCCTACGGCCTGAACGTGCTCACGCCCTCCATGTTCCTGATCGCGACGCTGCTCATCTGCAGCATCGTCTCCCTCGCCACGGGCACATCCTGGGGGACTACGGGGACCGTGGGCATCGCCCTCATGGGCATCGGCTCAGGGCTCGGCATCCCCCCGGCCATGAGCGCCGGGTTCGCCATCTCGGGCGCCTACTTCGGCGACAAGATGTCACCCCTGTCGGACACCACGAACCTCGCCCCCGCCATGGCGGGAGCGGAGCTCTTCCAGCATATCCGCGCCATGTGCTGGACGACCCTTCCGCCCTACGCCGTCGTCGTGATCGCCGGAGGCCTGCTCGGGATGAAGTACTCCACGGGCTCTCTCGACACGGATCAGATCCAGGCCCTGCAGCTCCTCATGGGGAAGGAGTTCACCATCTCCGTCGCCAGTTTCATCGCTCCCCTGGTCGTCATCGGTCTGGCCGCCTCCAAACGGCCGGCGATCCCGAGCATCGTCGCGGGCGTCCTGGTGGGCGGAGTCCTCGCCCTGCTCCAGGGGGCCTCCTTCGGCACGCTGATGGACGTCATGCAGAACGGCTACACCCCCGACCTCGTCGGGAAGATCGTGGAGGCCGGAGCGGACATGGGTACCGTGGGCGAACTCCTGAAAGGGGCAGGCTTCGAGGCAATGCGCCCGGAGGTCGCCTCGACGGCGGCTGCGACGCTCCAGGAGCTTCTCACCAAAGGAGGGTTGCAGTCCATGAACTGGACCGTCTCCCTCATCCTCTGCGCCCTCACCTTCGGCGGCATCCTGGATCACTGCGGCTATCTCGAGGTCCTGCTGGCCGTTCTGCTCAAGGGCGTCAAGACCGTCGGCGGGCTCGTGACCTCCGTCATCGTGGCCTGCGTGGTGACGAACATCTTCGCCGGCGACCAGTACGTGGCCATCGTGCTGCCCGGGCGCATGTTCAAATCCCGGTTCGACCAGTGGGGGCTGCACCCCCGCATGCTCTCCCGCACTTTGGAGGACAGCGGCACCCTCACCTCGCCCCTGGTCCCCTGGAACACCTGCGGAGCCTTCCAGAGCAAGGCCCTGGGCATCCCCACCACGGAGTACCTGCCCTATGCCATGCTCAACTACCTCACGCCCCTCTTCGCCATCCTCCTCACCTACCTGAAGATCGGCATCGCCTGGCGGAACGACGACGCCCCCGAGGGGTTCGTCCTGAGCGCCGAGAAGCCGGGGCAATCATAAGCGATGGAGCCCGGAGAGGTCCTTATCGAGGCCAGATCGCCCTATGGGACGAAGGGGACGCGGGCGGGGCTCCTCGTGTTCGGCCTGGTTCTGCTGATCGGCGCCGCCTGGAGCGCCACCAAGGGGGCACCGGCGGGCCGGTACGTTCCCCAGAGCCTCATCGGCCTCGCGCTCCTCTGGTGCGCCCTCTGGGAGCGAAAGGTCCTCCTCACCAAGCAGGGCATCCTCCGCACCAACCGCTGCCTTGGCCGTTCGCGGGATGAACTCCTGCCCTGGAGCGACGTCCATCACCTTGCCCTGTCCGTCAAGGGGAGGGACATGACGCTCCTAGTGGACCACGGCGGCATCCGGGGCATCAAACTCCCCTTCGACCGGTCCCAGGAGGGACAGCTGCGCGCCGTCCTCGCGGAGATATTTCCCGACGCCCAAATGGAGGTATTCAGCCGATAAGGGGCGGGAAAATCCGTACGGGGCACCGTCAGGAAAGCATCTCCAGGGAGAACGTCTTCCCTGCGAAGGACCCGCTCTCCTGCTGAAGCATCGGAACGCCAGCGGACTACGTCGGGTACCCTGATGTCCCAATCGTACAACGAAACCTCACAGCCTGCGGACGGAGCGACCACGCTCCGTCCGCGTTTTTTTCTTCAGCTTCAAAAAGAGAGCAATAACGCCGCTTCGGGGCGAGGAAGAGCACCCCGGCATGCGCGTATTTCCGAAGAGTACGCGGGTCCTCCCGGCCTTCAACGCGCCCGGATACACCGCAACGTGCAATCAGGGCAGCGCTTGACAGGGATAAAAAGGATGGATATAATGCACCGCAATTCGTTCGTGCAAGAATATTTCGTGCTCAAAGCACAGAAAAGGAGGGGCAACGAATGAGAAAGGTTCCTGTACTCGTCTTTATAACGATGGTGGTCCTGATGCTGCTCTCCGTTCCCGCGCAGTCCGCGCCGAGCTCCGAACAGCTCCGCGCCGAGGCCGGCAAGCTCGTGGAGGAACAAAACCAGAAGCTCTGCGAGATGGCCGAGTGGATGTACAAGAACCCCGAGCCGGGGTATGTCGAGAAAGGAGCCGTCCAGCTTCTCACGGAGTATCTGAAGGCCAACGGGTTCACGGTCGAAGTGGGTGTGGCCGGTCTGGAGACGGCGTTCCGCGCCGAATTCGCCTCCGGAACGGGCGGTCCGACGGTGGGGTACATCGTGGAGTACGACGCTCTTCGCGGCCCTGGGAACGTGGCCTTCCACGGGTGTCAGCACAACCTCCAGGGCCCCGTCGGCCTCGGCGCGGCCGTGGCCTTGAAGCAGATCATGGAGAAGAACGGCGTGGCCGGCCGGGTATGGGTGATCGGCACCCCGGCCGAGGAGATCCCGCCCCCCGCCAAGGGAAAGATGCTGGCCGAGGGCGTGTTCAATGGAGCGGATGTCCTTCTGATGTTCCACGGCACGGGCAAGACGAGCCGCATCGCGGCGGGCTGGTCGGGCGTGACCCTCGACTCCACGCGCTACCTGTTCAAGGGGAAGAGCGCCCACGCGTCGGGCGACCCATGGAACGGTAACGACGCCCTGGATGCGGTCCGCCTGATGTTCGCCGGCGTCGACGCCTATCGCGAGCATATTCTGCCCGATGCCAGAATTCACGGCGTCGTCACCAAAGGCGGCGAGGCCCCCAATGTGATTCCGTCCGTCGCCGAGGGGGATTTCTTCTATCGTCACCCGACGAGGGAGTACGTGGACACTCTGGGCGAACGCCTTTCCGTCATTGCCAAGGCGGCCGCCATGATGACGGGGACCGAGGTGGAGATCACCAACTACGGCAAGTACTACAACACCCTCGGCCTTGCGGCGCTGGAGGAGCGAGCCTTCGCGTACGCCAAAAACTACGGGGCCGAGGCCGTGGACGAGGAGGCCAAGACGGGTGGGTCCACGGACTTCGCCGAGCTGTCGGGGAAGATCCCGGCCATCTCGCTGAGCGTCGCCTCCAAACCGGTGGACGCCGCAGGGCACTCCAAGGAGGCCGCGGACGCCACCGTCGCGGAGATCGGACAAAAGGGCATGCTGATCGCCTCCAAGGTGCTGGCCTCCCTCGGGGTGGACGTCATGACGGACCCAAGCTATCTCGAGGAGATCAGGACGGAGTTCGCCAAGGCGGGCCCCGCCCCGACGGTGAAGACCTACAAGAAAGTGGTGAAGTGGTAGCGTAGAAGTTTGTCGTAGACTGAGGGTGCATGAGACGGGAGGGGGCGCCTGGGTGGCCGCCCCCTCCCGTCTGCGCTTTGGCTACTCCCCGAAGATCCCCTTGGGGATCATGGCGTGGATGCCCTTGTCCCCGTCCACCACCTGGGTGACCCGGAAGTCCACGGCAAGGCTGCACAGGGCGTAGGCCTCCTCACGGGAGAGCCCTTTTTCCGTCATGAGGAAGTCTATGGCCTCCCGGATGGCCCCCTTCATGGCCTCGTCCAGGTCCTTGTGGAAGGCCATGACCATCCAGTGCGTGGGGGTCTCCCCTCTCGGCAGGCGGAGCTTCATGCCCTTCCGCACCGTGAACCGGAGCTCCACCTCCTCGAAGTAGGTCTCGGCGGCGGCGATGCTGACCTCGCCGTCGCCCTGGAGGGCATGGCCGTCGGCGGCCATGAAGAGGGCGCCTGGGACGTTCACCGGGATGAAGAGCGTCGTCCCGGCGACGAACTCTTTGTTGTCCATGTTGCCGGCGAAGTATCCAGGGACGGCCGGGGGCAGGACCTCGCCAGGCCGGGGAGCCACGGCCATGGTCCCAAGGAAGGGGCGGACGGGCAGGACGATGCCCGGGGCGTACTCGATGGTCCACCTGTCCTCCGAAAGGCGCAGGGGCTTGAGCCACCCCTTCTCGAACCCCTCGGGGAGGCCGCCCATGCCGACCGAGTCCGGATAGATGTGGGTGACGGCGTACTCTCCCGGCCGGATGCGGAGGATATCCACCTGAAGGGCATCCCCCGGCTCGGCGCCCTCGACGAAGAAGGGGCCCGTGAAGGCGTACGTGCCGAGCCCCTGGTCCCTCATCCGGGTTCTGACGGCGAACATCTCGTCGAAGGTCATGTGGGGCGAGAGGGCCCCGCCCATAAGCATGACGGTGTTGAAGACCACGGTGTCCCCGCTCCGGACGGTCAGCACGGGCGGGATGTCCGAGCGGAGCATGCCGTTGTAGGCCTGCTCCTTTTCGATGAAGAAGCGGTGCGCCGCCGCATCGGCGGGTCGGGGGCAAAGGGCGGCGATGAGAATTGCGATCGCTGCGACGACAAGAACGAGGGTCATGAACCTTCCTCCTCTGCTGATGATGGTGCCCATACGCCCCGGCGAGGGGGGTACGGGTCAGGCCCCGCCGAAAACGCGGGGCCTGAGGGTCATTCGTGCCGTGTCCGTTCCGGAAGGGCCGTCCTCACACCGGCTGGACGCCGACCATCTGTCCGATGCTTCGGACCACGTCCCGGGGGAGGTTGAGATCCGAGGCCAGGTCGCGGACGTAGGCCCGCTCCGCCTGGGTATCGACCTCGATGGACATGAGGGTGGCCGCGTAGATCTGGGCCGCGAGCTCGGGGCTGTCCTTCGCCGCGTCGACGATCCACTGGGTCTCCATGGGCTTGTCGAGCTCCTCGAGGACGTACTGCATGTCCTCCTCCTTCATGTTCGTCTCGCGCAATTTGCCGACGATGAATCGATACTCCTCCTCGTCGATCTGGCCGTCGGCCTTCACGGCATTGATCATGGCCGCGACGACGAGCTCGGCACCGCTCTGGAGGTCCTGCTGCTCCTGCTCCGTCTGGGGTTCAACGAGGCCGACGGGGACCTTGGCCGCCGTCTTCGCGCCGCCCTGGCCCTGAAGGGCCTTCATGGCCATCATGGCGAGCAGAGCCATCAGCCCGCCGCCCACGGCTCCGCCGGCGGATTTCTTGCCGCCGCCGAGAAGGGAGCCGAGCAGCGCACCCAGGCCGCCGACGGCGAGGTTCTTCTTGCCCCCCACGGCATTGCCGGCGCTCCCGAGCATCTGCTCAAGCATGCCTCCGAGGCCGCCGGCCGAGCTTCCGCCCTTGTCGCCGCCGAGCAGCCCCTTCATGATCTCCTGCAGGTCGAGCCCCTGTTTGGCGCCCAGAGAGCCCAGGTCGTCGGACTGCTGCCCCATGGCGCTCCGCATCCGCTTCGTCGACGAAGGGCTCATCTCAGACTGCATCAGGCCGCCCAGAATATCCATAATATCCATGGTTCATCCTCCTTTAGTAAGTCCGGTTTGGAAAACCGACCGCTCCCCTGCCGCAATTCAACGGTGGGAGGCGCCATGATGGTATCCTATCTTCCTGAAATTTTCCACAGGCAGTTTCAGAGGTCGTACTGCTCCTGGGCGAAGGGCAGCAGACCGAGGCGCTCAAGGGGCTCCACTGGGCACCGGAAGGTGACCATGACCACGCCGGGGGCGCGCCCTATTTCGATTGCCCCGGCGATGGTCGCCCGGTTCTTGACCTCGGGCAGCGAGAGGCCGAGGAGTTTCGACGCCCGCTCGAGTCCGTTGTCGATGGCGGCGTTCATGTTCGCCCCCGTGCCGATGAAGGTGACGGGGGCCGTCCTCTCCACGTCCTCGACGCCCCATCGGCCCGCCAAGGTCCGGACGTGCTCCTTCTCGGCGCAGGAGAGGGGCTTCGCCAGATAGGGCAGGTCCTCCGCCACGGGGAAGAGGATGGGGCCGTCGATGGCCAGGCCCTTGACGACCTCCACCTGGAGGGTGACGATGCCCGAGACGTCGGCCGTGTGCCCCGCGATCTCGCCGTTCCCCTGGAAGGCGTGCATGTCGCCCACGTAGACGCCGCCGCCCTTGACCTTCACGGGGCAGATGAGCACCGCCCCGGCCCGGACGTGATTGACGTCCATATGACCGTCGGTCCTGTGGGCGAGCTGCTCCTCCGTCTTGGTGTACTCATGGGGCGCACCGACGAGGAATGCCCCGAAGTCCCCGGCGTTGTGCGAGTCGGGGAAGGGCAGGGACGGCGTGGTGCCGAGTTGGCCGAGGAAGGGGCGCAGACGCGTCGCCGCCCCGACGAGGTCCGACGGAGCGAAGACAAGGATCGGGTTCTGGACGGACCGGTCCGGCTTCGCCGAGTAGCGGTCGCCCTCCTTCGCCACCCGCTCGGCCCCCTTTTTGTCCAGGGTCACCGCCACGCCCCTCTCGTGGTCGAAGACCACGGTGTATCCGTTCGTGAAGGCAAAGGGCGAGATCTCGGCGCCGCAGGAGGCGCACCGGACGGCCTTCTGTCCGATCCCTTCGAGGACCGTCTTGGGATGGTAGGCCCCGCAGGAGGGGCACTGCTTGGCGACGAAGGGGTCGCCCCTGAACCGCGCTGCGTCGGGCGCCTGGTCGTTGCCCGACGCCGTGGCGGCCGACGTGACGGTCACGTCCTTGATCCGGATGGCGATGGCGTCCCCCACCTCTGCCCCCTCGACGGCGACGGGGACCGTCACCTCGTGGCCGCCCTTGAGCTCGGGCGTGATCATGGGACCCCAGCATCCGGGGGCCGTGTTCGCCACGATGTACCCGCCGTCCCGAACAGGACCGAGCATGGGCTTCGACGGGTCCAGCACCCCGTCGGTAAATTGGTTCACGAACACCGTTCCGCTACAGGTCTTCTCTGTCATGATCGACTCCCCTCCTTGAACGATCGTCTCAATTGCTCCCCGGCATCATAGTATCATACCGTCCGCCCCTCCTATGCAGAGGCATAACCCGCACAGATACGCACCCTCCTCCTCCGCCGTTCTGCGCTCCAGACCTCTCCCGTCCGGTGGCAGAATCGTGTCGAAGGAATCATCCCTCAAGGAGGTCGCTCCATGAAGCTCATCGCACCCCTGCTGCTCGTCGCAGCTCTTTTCGGCGCCCTATCGGCCGCCGCGGCCGGACCGGAGGACCTGTTCGTGTGCGGCCCATGCAGCCGCTCCTTCATCGACGAGGCCAAGGCGGTCGTGGAGGAACTGGGCGTCCCGGACCGCGTCGCCGTGAGGAAGAGTTCCTGCCTCGGGGCGTGCGACGGAGCGCCCGTCATCGAGTTCCGAGGGACGGTCTACTCGTCCATGACGGCGGACAAACTGAAATCCCTGCTCTCCTCCGAGCTCGGCCTGTAGAGAGACTCCCGCATGGGACGTTCAGATGCGCCGAAGCGACAAGCCGGAGGATGCCTCCGGCTTGTCGCACACTCCGATGGAGTCTTCCTCTCCTGAACTCCCGTCGCCAACGCCCGAAGGAATCGCTCTTCTCGGGGAGCGAATTCTTCCGCACATCGGCCGTTCATCTTCGAATCCGGTCCCCAGAGAGCGTACGGCTCCTTCATGAGCGAGAGCAGGTTGAGCTTCTCCATCCGGCTCGTCGAACGCGAAAGGCGACCATGCACGCCTCCGGGGCGGCCCACCCTCCAGGGCTCCGGCCACACCCGGTTCTCGGCCCCACCCGGTTCTCGGCCCCACCGATCGTGGGACCCGGCACGTAGCGTGGAGGAAGACCCCTATGCCGATCTGCAGGCGTCATGAATGCAGGGACAGAGGCAGGGAGAGATGCCTTGCCTCGAACTCGCCGACGGGCATCGGTCGGCCGAAGTAGTACCCCTGGATTCCGTCGCATCCGAAGGACTGCAATTTCTCCGCCTGTTCCGCCGTCTCGACGCCCTCCGCCATGGTCTTGATCCCCAACTCTTTCGCCATCATGATCACCGCGCGGACGAGGGCTTCTCCGTCCGGGCAGGGCGTCATGCCGTCCACGAGCTCCTTGGCGATCTTCAGCGTGGAGACCCTGATCTTTCGAAGATAGGAGAGGGGGGAGTACCCCGCTCCGAAATCATCGATGCTGACGGTGATACCCAGGGAGGAGAGCTCGTCGAACGCCCTGACCACCGAGGGCTCCAGGTTGAGGATGCTTCGCTCGGTGATCTCGATATCCACCCACTCGGGGCGAATATCCGTTTTCTTCACCAGATTCTTTACCCTCGAGGCGAAATCGATGGCCCCGATATACTTCGGCGACACGTTGACCCCCACTCGCAGACCGTCCGCCGCCTCGCCGCAGGTCTCCTTCCAGCGCCGGATCTGGAGAAAGGCATTCTCCATGGTCCAGTCCACGATTCTGGCTACGGCGTTGCTCTCCTCGGCGATGGGGATGAACTCGCCCGGGGAGACGGCGCCGAAGATCCCGCTGTGCCACCGGAGAAGAGCCTCCATGCCCTTCAGTCGTCCTCCGTCCACGCTGTACTGCGGTTGATAGTACAGTTCAAACTCCTCTTCGAAATCGATGGTCTCGAGCAGGGACTGGATCTGCATCCTCCGCTTCGCGTAGGAGTGCAGTTGCTCGTTGTACAGCACGCATTTGAAATCACCGTCGATCTGCTTCGCCTCCCGAACGGAGATCTCCCCGTTCTTCAGCAGGTCGCCGAGAAAGGCCGTGTTCTTCGGGTACATGGATATCCCAAAGGCCGGGGATACCTTGAGGGAGAAGGAGTGATAGCCGAAGGGCTCCCGAAGCAGGTCGTTGATCTCCCGGGCGATGCCGATCGCGCGGTGTGCGTCCTCCAGCTCCGGAATCCAGAGGGCGAACTCATTGCCTTCAATCCTGAAAATCTCGTGCTCCGCCCCGTACCGTCGGCGCAGCCTGTCGGCGGTCTCCACGAGAAAAGCATCCGCCGTGAGGCTCCCCATCATGCTGTTGAAGTTCTTGAACTTCAGCAGGTCGATGACGATGAGCGTGGAGGGGGTCTTCGTCTCCGACTTGTACAGGTTCGTCAGTTTCTCGGCAAAGTACCGTCTGCTCAGAAGTTTGGTCAGGGGGTCCACGTTGACGATCTTCTCGAGCTCTTCATTTTTCTGCGCGAGCTCCGCCGTCCGTTCCTGGACCTTGGATTCCAGGATCCTGTTCTGATCCAGCTGGAATCTCAGAAGGAACTTGCTCTTCAGCGTCTCCTGGTAAAACAGGCTGACCAAGAAATACACCACGAGAAGCACAAGGACCGCTACCATCATTCCCTGAGGAATAAGACGTATGATGTAGAGGTAAATGCCGAACACCAGGAGCCCCGCAGGAAGATAGCTGCGCCCGTAGTTGTCCGGAAGATCCCCCTTCTCGGCCTTTTCGTCCCAGAACAGGGAGCGTTTCGCCTGAACGATTGCCTTGATGACCTCGCTCGCCCACACGAAGAGAAAGAGCGGAAGGGTGTAGAGAAGATACACCACCCCGTACTCGGTGTACCGTCCGACAATCGTCTGGGTGATGAAGACGAAATCGATGACGGAGAAGGCAAAAAGCCCCAGAATGATGACGTTGACACAGGCTCGGTTCTTGCTCTTGCGCAATGAGACGTAGGCGGACAAGACCAATATGATGGAAAAAAGGTCTAGAAAGATAAAGAGGAGCAGCAACGGAGCCACTTGAAAGAAATGGACGCCCCCCGCCGTCTCGATGATGCCGACCGCAAGGATCCACAGCACGGTCGTCATGATCAGCACGTCTATGGCGAACTGTTTCATGTCGAGGCGCTCCCGTATGGCCAGGAGGAACATGAGGCAGGCGAGGAAGACGAAGAACGGGGGCAGCGCGAAGGTGACGAAGGAAAATGTGATGAACACCTCGGAGTCGCGGAAGAAATGGCTGGAGACCAGCCACAGGGAGGAGGCGACGCTCCACGACACGGCGTAGAGCATAATGGAAAAACAGATCCGTTCGCACTTCTTTGAGCCGCAGGCGTGAATGGCTGTGCTGTTGCCGTACATGGCAACCGTGGCCGACAGCGCGATCAGAGAGGCCGCAAGGCCGGAAAGAAGGCTGACATTCCACGCCATCCCGAGGACGTACGCTGCGACGAGCAGGAAGTAGATCGCGAAGAACGGAGTTCGCGAGAAGTTTTTATACGGGTAACAACTCCATGACTGATCCAAATCAACACCAGCCTTCACTATATTGCGCGGTGCGGGCGAGAGCGTTTCGTCCCCGGCGATCCTCCTTGAGGAGGGGATCAGTCGGACACGGCGGACGCCCTAGGGGGCCGTCGGGAAGACGCCCCTTTCGCCGTAAACCGAGACCTGGTTTTTCCCGCCTTTCTTCGAGGAGTACATGGCGTCATCGGCCTGTTGGAGAAGCTCCTTGGCGGATACTCCGTGCGACCAGTCCGTTATGCCCATGCTCATGGACAGCGGGATGAGGTCACCGTTTTTGCCGCGCAGGATACGCCGGGAGGCGTTCTCCTGGATCCTCCTCGCGGTGGACACCGCGTCCTCGCTGCGCACCCCCGGGAGGAGCACGCAGAACTCGTCGCCTCCGTAGCGGAAGCCCATATCCCCCGACCTCGTGCTCTCCCGGATGACATCCGCCACGAGTTTCAGAGCCCTGTCCCCCATGAGGTGCCCGTGGGTGTCGTTGATGTTTTTGAAATTGTCCACATCGATCATGATGAGAGAGAATACGCCGCCCGCTTCCCGGATTCTTCGCCGAATGTTCGCATGAAAGGAGCGCTGATTCTCCAGCCTCGTCACGTAATCCCTGTTCTGGGATTCCGTGTACAGCCGAAGAAGTTTATCCACGAAAAACGTCGCCACGGGGATCATGACCATGAGGCTTATGAGTATGATAATCCGTACTTTCCTCAGCAGGGCGCCCAGATAGTCCGCCGAGTAGTCGACGCCCACCAGACCGACGACGGCATCGGTGACGCCGTCTTCGATGGGGGCGTACCCCGTGACGAAGCGCCCCCAGCGTTCATAGTACTGTATGCCCGTGCTCGTCGCACTTCTTGTCCTGTATGCCTCGAGGGCGGCCGCCGTGATCGCGTCCTTCGACCCCAATGGCGAAAAGTCCTCGCTTGTGGTGTCCGTACCGTCCAGAATGTAGACCACCTCACGGTCGGACAGGACCTTCAGGGTGAACACATAGGCCGCTCCCACGTCCTCCCGTATCTCCCGCAGAGTCCTCAGCATCTTCTCGTAATAGAATCTGTCGTAGCTCCCCTCGGTATACTGGGCAACGACCGAGAGCCTTCTGTACGACACGATGTCGAGCTCCACGAACCGGGCGACGGTGGAGGCGATCCTCTTGGCCTGATCCTCGGAATCCGCGACGACCTGGTCCCTGACGTTTGTATAGAGCATGTACTCCGGCACCGTGAGAAACACGCCAACGATCAAGGCGATCACGGCCAATCTGAGGATTCTCCCTACCTTCGTCTCAAACACCGGATGCTTCGCACCTCTTTCTCTTTCAACGTGTCCCCGCTCATCCCGGAGAGAGGATTTTCGACAATTCGTACGTTTTTAATTGTAAGTTTTATATTATACCCCCGACTCCGAGTTTTTCTTCATTCGTACTACCGATTTCCTCTCCGCATTTTTTGTTCCGGGACGGCGTGGAAAAAAGTCGGCACGATGGAGACGCGTCCGAACCCTGTTCGACGGGCTGGTCCTCCTTCCCGAAAGCTGGGTTACGGTACGTCCCTGAAAAAGAGAGTATCCACTCCGTATCGTTTCAAAGGCGCTCCGAATGCCCTATAATGGCCTTCGGACCATGACCGGCGCAGAGGAGGAATAGCATGAACAGAAGGACAATCTACTTTTTTCTCTGCCTCGTCACCCTCTCCGTGATCGCCGGGACGCTGCTCCGGCTTCGCATGACCGCGGATCAGACTCCGGCGGCACAGAAGGTCCGCATCCTTTTCGATCCCCCTCACTATGCGGCAGAGGAGGCTGGAGAGGAGGACATTTCCGAAGCTCCCCCGGAGAGTGCGTTGGAAGACGGAACAGGAAAAAGGGTGCCCCGCTCCGGTGCACGGACCGGCACGGGCGGATCCGATCCTGGCCCAAGCGCTGCGGAGCTTGAGGCCATCGCCCGGGGCATACGGCCGAGAAGCGGAACTCCCGGAGATATGAGCAAGGACCTGGAGGAGATGGAGCGGGAGCGTCAGCGACGGGAGAAGAAATCCCTCGACGAAATCAAGAGAGAGGCGCAGAGGAAGAGGGAGCCGAGCATCTTCGACCCCACGTGGTAGAAGAAGTTCGGCCGGGCCGGGGCGCGTTACTCTTCCCGGTCGAGATACTCTGACGTTGGACAACGTCGGATGATCGTCCCGAGGGCGGTTTCAGTGAGGAGAGCGGCTCGTACCCCGCGCCATAGGCGGTGTACGAGCCGCTCTCTTCGCTTCGTTCAGGGGTGATGATCGATTCGACTCGCCGGAAAACGCTCGTCGGCCGTCTGCTTCCCCCAGACCCGTACCAGGACCTAGAAGTCTCTCAGTATGGTCTGGCTCCTGTCGGGTCCGACGCCGATCAGGTTCACCGGAATGCCCGTCTGTTTTTCGATAAACTCCACGTACTGCCTGGCCTGGGCGGGCAACTCCCCGAAGGTCCGGCACGGGGCGATGTCCGTCTTCCACCCCTCGTGGTGCTCGTAGACGGGCACGATGTTCTGCTGGAAGCCCGCGTTAGTGGGAAAGTGGTCCAGTCTCTTCCCGTCCAGTTCGTAGGCCTTGCAGACGGGGATCCCGTCGAGCCCCGACAGCACGTCGAGCTTGGTCAGAGCGATGGACGATATGCCGTTCACCCGGACGGCATACCGAAGGGCCGCGAGGTCAAGCCACCCGCACCGCCTCGGCCGCCCCGTGGTGGCGCCGTATTCGCCGCCCCGGGCGCGGAGCATCTCGCCGTCGGCGCCCGTGTCCTCCGTGGGGAACGGCCCCTCGCCCACCCGTGTGCAGTACGCCTTCACCACGCCGATGACCCGGGAGACGGAGAGCGGCCCGACGCCAAGGCTCACGCAGCCGCCGCCTGCCACGGGCGACGAGCTCGTGACGAAGGGGTAGGTTCCGTGGTCGATGTCGAGCATGGTCCCCTGTGCGCCCTCCATGAGGACGCCCCGCCCCTCGGAGAGCCCCTCGTCTATGACCAGGGACGCGTCGCCCACGTAGGGGGCCAGGGCTCCGCCCCAGGAGAGCGCCAGGTCGAATATCTCGTCGAAGGCGAGGGGCTCCTCGTCGTAGAGCTTCATGAGGAGGGAGTTCTTCTCGTCGAGATTCTGCTCCAGCTTCTCCCGCAGCACCGCCTCGTCCAGCAGGTCCTCCACCCGGATGCCGCAGCGGGCATACTTGTCCACGTAGGCCGGTCCGATACCGCGCCCCGTGGTCCCGATCTTCTTTCCCATCCCCCGGGCGCCCTCCTGGGCCCTGTCGATGATCTTGTGATAGGGCATCACCACGTGAGCGGCGCCGCTGATCACCAGGGTGGCCCGGTCCTTCCCCTGGGCCTGGAGCTCCCGGAGCTCCGTCAGAAGCTGTTCGGGATCGATGACCACGCCGTTCCCTATGACGCAGGTCTTGCCGGAGTACAGCATCCCCGACGGCAGAAGGTGGAAGACGTACTTCTTGCCGTCCACGATGACCGTATGCCCGGCATTGGCCCCTCCCTGATACCGGGCGAAGATGTCCACCCGGGCCCCCAGGGCGTCCACCACCCGGCCCTTTCCCTCATCGCCCCACTGGGCGCCCACGACAACGTCAATCGTACCTCGCACCGCTCTTGCCTCCTATGGTCGTGTATCGGAAGAATCACTGGCGACGGTCACTCCGTCTCCGTTCGACAGGATCTGGATCAGCTGGGGGACGGTCACGAAACTCCCCCCGGGAAAGGACTCCGCCGTCTGTTTCTGCAGAAAGGCCAGGGTCGCGGCCCGTGTGTGGCCGATCATGACGACCCATCCCCGTTTCTTCGCCACGGCCAGTCCCCGCTGAAACTGCTCCCGTATGGACGACTCCGTCGTCTGGTTGTCGAGAAAGATGGAGTTATAGAGCGCCGGCACCCCGGACTCCTTGGCCTTGGCGTAGGCCACGGAGCCGGGAATCGTCCGGCTGTCCACGAAGAGGAGCGATCGCTCCTTCAGCTCGGCCATGACTGTCTCCATGACCTTTTTATCCTTCGTCGCCCGGGAGCCCCGGTGGTTGTTCATCCCGACGGCGCTCGGGAAGGCGTTCATCGTCCGCCGCATGGTCAGCGTGATGTGCTCCGCCGACATCCCCGAATCGAGAACGCCCGACTTCTTGCTCCACCTCGAGTCGCCCGTGGCGCTCATGGGCATGTGGATCAGGTAGGGGATGGCGAGCTCGTCGGCCTTCTGCGCCACATAGGACGACGCCGACTGGAAGGGGATCACCGCCCAGGTCAGCGGGATCGTAACGGCGCCGTACTCGTCGGCCATGGCGCGCGAGAAGCCGAAGTCGTCGATGACGATCGCCGCATAGGGCCCCGGAGGAACGGGGTCCTCGACGGGCGCAGGGTCAGGTTCGGGCTCCTGGGTCGGCGTCGGGGCAGGCTCCGGCTCCGTCGTTTGGGGTGCCGGTTCGGGCTCGGCGGGCACAGACGGTTTGCCGCCCTCACCCCGCATGGGGTGATCGGCGGACGGCTGCACCCGATCACCCACGCCCGGCGCGTCGATCGGCGCGCTGCGATAGGCGGCTCCCGCCGCGAAGGCAAGGACGGCCAGCAGGAGGAGCCCCAGAATCTGCCGCGACGGTCTCATGAGACGGGCGCTGAAATTCAGGCCCCTTCCTCCCCCTTCTCGACGCTTCGCGGCCTGGTCTTCCCCGACATGGCGGCCTTCAGCTCCTCCTTCGCCTTCTTCAGCTGCGTGTCCTTCTCCGTCTCCTTGGTGACCTCGCCCTCCACGATCACGTCCGGTTCGAGGCCTACGTGGTCGATGACCGTCCCAGCGGGCGTGTAGTACCGGGCGATGGTGACGTAGACGCCCGAGCCGTCGGTAAGCCTGAACAGGGTCTGCACCGACCCCTTGCCGAAGCTCTTCTTCCCAACGGAGAGGGCCCGGTCCGTGTCCATGAGGGCACCCGCCACGATCTCCGAGGCCGAGGCGCTGCCCTCGTTGATGAGCACCACCATGGGCAGGTCGGGCACCTTGCCGGGCGTGGCGTATATCTCGTCGTTCGCCCGCTCGATCCGCCCCCTCATGCCCACGATGAGCGTGTCGTCCAGGAACATGTCGCAGATCTCCACGGCGCTGTTGAGCAAACCGCCGCCGTTGTTCCGGAGGTCCAGGATGAAGCCCTTCGCCCCACCCTTCAGAACGTCGTCGAGGGCTGCCTTGAGCTCCTCGGTCGTCTTCTGGTTGAAGTGGCTCACCTTGACGTACCCGATGGTCTTGTCCATGACCTCGGACCGAACGGACTTGATCTTGATGTTCTCCCGAACGAGGTCGAACTTCCGAAGCTCCTCCTCGCTGCCGCGCCGTACCCAGATGGTCACCGGCGTGCCCGGTTTGCCCCGGAGCTTCTTCACGACCTGCTGGGAGTCCCACCCCAGGATGACCTCGTCGCCGATGCGGATGATCTGGTCCTGAGGCTTCAGGCCCGCCTTATCCGCCGGCGTGTCCTCGATGGGGCTGATGACGAGGGTCCGGCCGTCTCTCTGGCCCACGTACATGCCGAGGCCGCCGTACTCTCCCGTTATCTCGATCTCCTCTTCCTTGAGCTCCGTCGGGTTCACGAACCGGGTGTAGGGGTCGCCGACGGCGTTCACCATGCCCTTGATGGCCCCGTAGACGAGCTTCTCCTCCTCGACGGGTTTGCTCTCGCCGTCCACCTGGTACGTCTCGATGATGGCCCGCGTCTGCCTCATGAGCCACAGGGCCTGTCCGCTGAAGGGCCCCTGATACTCGGGGCTGGTGACATCCGCGGCCATGGCCGTGAGGACGAAGCCCACAAGCACTCCGCCGAGGATTATCCCGCCGATCCAGTCCCGTACGCTTCTGAGGTGCGTCCCTCGTTTCCTCTCCATTCTCATGCCCCTTCTCCTATCTCAGGTATTTCATGGGGTCCCTGGCGTCGCCGCCCTGCCGGACCTCGAAGTGGAGATGGTTCCCCGTGGCGGTGCCCGTGCTGCCGACGCTCCCCACCGCCTGCCCCTTTTTCACGACGGCCCCCTCGCGGACGGCGATGGACGAGAGGTGGGCGTACACCGACGACAGGTCGTTCCCGTGGTCGAGGATGACGATCTGGCCGTATCCCCGGAGCCATCCAGCGTAGAGCACCTCTCCGGCCCCCGCGGCTTTGACTGGTGTGCCGTGGGGCGCCCGGATGTCTATGCCCGTGTGCATGATCTTCGTCTTGAAGACGGGGTGCACTCTGGTCCCGAAGGTGCTCGAGATCTGCCCCTGAACAGGCCACCCGAGGCGTCCGCCCGACGGGACGAAGACCTGGGGCTGAGGCGCTGCGGGGCGAGTCGCCGTCGTCCCGCTCCCCTTCGCGGCAGCGGCCGCTGCGGCTGCCGCCGCCCTGGCCCGCTCCTGCTCCTCGCGCTTCTTCTTCATGAGGGCCACGATGGTCCTCTGAAGCTCCTGCTGGGCGTCCTGAAGCTCCTTGAGGGACTGCTCCTGGAGCGACCGCTCCTTGCGCACCTTGCCCAGATAGTCGTTGCTTCTGGCGATCTCGTCGTGGTAGTTCTTGCGCTCCGACGCAAGCTTCGTCGTGTTGTCCGCCAGGCTCTTCCGCTCGCTCTCCATCTTGGCCGCCGCCTGACGAAGCTCCTCCTGCTTCGCCAGCACGCCGTCGATCATCCCCTGGTCCTGGAGGGCGATCTTGTTCAGCAGGTAGGACGTTCCCATGGCCTCATGGGCCGTGGACGACGACAGCAGCAGGTTGAACTCCGCCACGCCGCCGTATTTGTAGATGTTCACCATGCGCTCCTCCAGCAGCCCCTGCATGGTGGCCAGATCCCGCTCGGCCGTCTCCATCTCGGCCCTGAGGCCGGCGATGGTTTCCTTCACCTTCTCGAGGCGCAGCTCGAGGATCCTGATCCGCTGCTCCGTCACCTGCTTCTTCTGGTCGAGGGTGTTGATCTGGGTGAGGACCCCCTTTTCCTGCTGCCCCATCTGCTGCACCCGGCCCTGATGTTCGGCGATCCGCCTCTCCAGGAGCTCCATCCTGGCCTCCTCCTGGGCAATCCGGCTGTCGAGCCCCGCCGTCGCCCCGAAAGCCTCGACCGGCCAGAGGAGGACGATCATCAGGACGAAGAGTGCCGCTTGCTTTTTTATCGGAAAGAGTTGTGTCATGATCGACCTCCTTCGCGCTCTTTCGCGCTACTTTGCTCGGCTTGCGCGGCTGATGAAGCGGCTCACGGCGAGCCAGCTGCACACCCACCCCAGCGTGGCGCCCGTGGCAAAGAGCAGGAGAAAGAACTGGAGCAGCGTGCGCCGGTCAACAATTATATCAAGAAAGGGGAGGGACGTTCGGACAGCGTTCATGATGGACGCATAGGTGCCCCAGATACCGGCTATGGCGAGCAGGGCCCCCCCGGCGCCGAGGAGCGTCCCCTGAATGACGAAGGGCAGAGAGATGTAGGTCCTCGTGGCCCCCACGAGGAGCATGACCTCGATCTCCTCCCTACGGGAGTAGATGGCGATGCGGATGGTGTTGAAGATGACCAGGGTGCTGATGATGGCCGCGAGGACGAGGATCGTGCCCGAGGCCGTCGTGGCCGCCCGTGAGATGGTCGTCAGGCGCTCCACGAGCTTGCCCGAGTAGAGCACCTCCTCCACCTCGGGGACGGCGATGAGGTCCCGGACAAGGGGGGCGATCTGCTCCGCCCGTCCGACTTGAACCTCCACGCTCCAGGGCAGGGGGTTCTCGCCCAGAAGCGTCACGGCCCTTGCCTGGTTGCCCAGCTTGGCCCGAAGCTTCTCCAGAGCCTGTTCGGGCGACACCGCCGCGGCGGACGTCACCGTGGGCATAGTCTTCACCAGCGCAACGACGGGGTCGGCGTTCTGCCCCTTCTTCATGAAGACCTGGACCACCAGGCCGCCCTCCACCCGGGAGATCATCTGCCGCAGGTTCAGGGAGAAGAGCCCGGTGAACCCGAGGATGTAGAGCACCGAGGCGGCCGTCACGAGGGTGAGCAGGCTCAGCCCCCAGTGCCGGAACAGCAGGCGGAAGGTGTCCCGCAGGGCGTACCTAAAGCTCGTCATCGAGGAGGTACCTCCCTCTTCGCTCGTCCCGCCGGATGCGGCCGTTGTGAAGCTCCACGAGCCGCTGGCGGTAGGCGTCCACCATGTTCCGGTCGTGGGTCGCCACGAGGACCGTCGTCCCCGCCGCGTTGATGGAGAGCAGCAGCTTCATGATCTCCTCGGACGTCCGGATGTCCAGGTTGCCCGTGGGCTCGTCGGCGAGGAACACGGACGGCGAACTCGCCATGGCCCGGGCGATGGCGACCCGCTGCTGCTCGCCCCCCGAAAGCTGAGGCGGTTTGAGAAAGCGGCGGCGCCAGAGCCCTACCTGGTCGATGACCTCGTTCGCCCGGTTCTGGACGATCCGCGGGGGAAGCCCCATGGCCTCGAGGGCGAAGGACACGTTCTCCAGGGCCGAGAGGTCCGACAGAAGCTTGAAGTCCTGGAAGACCACGCCCACCTCCCGGCGGTAGAACGGCAGCTCGCTCCGGCCGATCTTCCGGAGGTTCCGGTCGCCCACGGTGACCTGCCCTCTCGTGGCGATGTACTCCCTCGACAGGATGCGCAGCAGCGTCGTCTTCCCCGACCCCGTGGTCCCCACGAGGTACAGGAACTCACCGCTGTCCACGGAGAGATGAACGTCCTCCAGGGCGACGATGTCCTGATCGAACACTTTCGTGACTCCGGCCATACGGATGTCCATACCTACCTCCTGCGCATGGTCAGAACCTGCACGGCGGCGCCCACGATCTGGGAGGCCGTCAGGCCGTAGTACCCCCGAAGCTCCTCGAAGGTCCCGCTCTGCCCGAATTTGTCGAAGACGGCCACCTGCTTCATGGGCACAGGGTAGAAAGAGGCCGTCAGAGCGGCGACGGCTTCGCCCAAACCGCCCCGGGCGAAGTGCTCCTCCGCCGCGACGCAGCACCCCGTGCGGTGGACGGAGTTCAGGATGACCCTCGCCGGCAGCGGCGAGACGCTGTAGCAGTCGATCACCTCGGCGCGGATGTTCTGCTTCGCGAGCACGGCCGCAGCCCGAAGGGCCTCGGAGACCATGATACCACAGCAGCAGATGGTCACGTCGTCCCCCTCCCGCAGCACCCGGCCCGCGCCCGGCGCGAAGTCGTCGTCTCCGTCGTCGTAGACGTCGGGGACGGCCGTTCGGCCCAGACGGATGTAGACGGGGTTCGTCGCATCCGCCGCCCCCGTGAGGAGGGCCAGGGCGGAGGTGTAATCCGCCGGGACGAGGACCGTCATGTTGGGCAGGACCCGCATGAGGGCCAGATCCTCCAGCATCTGGTAGGACGCGCCGTCTTCGCCGGCCGATACGCCGCAGTGGCTGCCCACGATCTTGACGGGCAGTCCCGGGATGGCCACCATGGATCGGATCTGCTCATACCCCCGGCCCACGAGAAAGGAGCCGTAGGACGACACGTAGACGTTTTTGCCCGCGAGGGCGAGCCCCGACGCGGTGAGGATCATGTCCTGCTCCGATATCCCCACGTTGATGCACCGGTCGGGGTACTCGACGGCGAAGAGCGAGGCTCTCGTCGCCGATGCGGAATCGCCGTCCACGGCCACCACCGGTTTCCCCATCCTGGCCGCGGAAAGCAGGGCCTGTCCGTAGGCGTCCCTGGGACGCCGCTCCGCTGCGATCATTGTCCGTCCTCCTCCCCGGCGAGCTCCTCGAGGGCTCTGTCCGTGCTGTTCCGGTCCAGGACCATCCGCCCGCCCGAAGGGTCCTCCTCGAGGAAGGATATCCCCTTGCCGAGTTTGGTCCTGGCGATCAGGCAACGAGGCCGCCCGACGGCCCCGGCGAGCTCGCCATACCCTGAACGAAGGGACGAAAAGTCGTGGCCGTCGCACTCCGCCACAGTCCAGCCGAAGGCGATGAATTTGTCCGCCACGGGCTCGAGGGACTTGATGTCCTCCGTGGCGCCCTCCATCTGCCGGCCATTCCGATCCACGATCAGCGTCAGCGAGTCCAGTCCGTGATGGGCCGCCGTGAGCGCCGACTCCCACATCGCCCCTTCTTGAAGCTCTCCGTCCCCCACGAGGCAGACGACGGACGGAGCGGGGTCGGAGCTTCTGAGCGCCAGGGCCAGCCCGTTGGCCACGCCCAACCCCTGCCCCAGAGAGCCGCCCGGCGCATCGATGCCGGGGGTCCGGCGCACCTCGGGGTAGGTCTGGAGCATGGCGCCGAGACGCCGGTAGCTCCACAGCTCCTCCCTCGGGAAGAAGCCCCTGTTGGCCAAGACGGAGTAGAGGGCGGGGCACCCGTGCCCCTTGCCCAGGACGAAGCGGTCGCGCCCCTCCCATTCGGGTTCGCCGGGCCGCACGTCGAGCACGCCCCAGTAGAGCCATACCAGGATGTCCACGATGGACAGGGACGAGGCCAGAAGGCCCGACCTGGCCAGGCCGAGCATCCGGACCACATCCCGCCGGACGGCCAGGGCTCGTTCGGACAGTTCCTGCACGCTGTGTGTCATAGGATCAGACTCCCCCTTCCGCTGCGAGTCGGACATCCGCCCACAGGCGGTGAAAAAAGTCAGCGAAGCGCTCCGGCAACTCGTCCGTCGCTCCCGCGGGTCTCGTGGGTTCGGGAAGGGCCCCCTCCCCCGTCCACGCCGGGACGCCCCATTCATTGGCCAGCTCCGCCACCTTCGGGTCGTAGGCCGAGAGGCAGACGGGCAGACGGGCGAGAAGGGCCAGAAGGCCGAAGTGATACCGCATGGAGACGACGGCGGCTGCATCGGCAAAGAGCGCCTCCGATCGAAGCCGCCAGCTCTCCGCGTCGAGCAGGACCACCTCCCGGGCCGCCAGCACGCCGCGGGCGATCTGGTCCTCCATGAGGCGCCGGTCCTCGTCGGAGAGGGCCACGCCCGTCACGGAGAGCCCCCTCACCTCCGCGAAGCGGGACGCCTCGCGAGCTGTCCTGTCCGCCAGGTCGTCGGTCCAGGGGCGGACGTTCAGAAGCAGCGTCCTGCCCTCCCCTCCGGAGTGCTCTCCCGAGGCGGGCAGGGAGACGACGGGGTCCGGCGACAGCGCCGACGACAGGCCCCACTGGGCGAGGAGCGCCCGGGAGCGGTCGTCCCGGACGCCCCGGGCCGCGCAATCCGCGAGGGCCTTTCGGGCAAGGGTTCGCCCCACGGCCGTCCTGAAGGGCCCCACGGACTGCCCGACGCACCAGGGCACCGCCCCGGCGAGACGGGCGAGGCGGACCACCCCCCAGTAGTAGGCGCAGGAGCGAAGGCTCGTGGAGTCCTGAAAGAGTCCGCCGCCTCCGAGGAGGAGGGTGTCGCTCCGGCGCAGGGCACCGAAGACGTCCCGGACGGACCAGCGCTGGACTGCCTGCACCCCGAGCGCCCTCCCCGCTCCGGGGTTCGCCGTCAGGAGGACCGCCTCGTCCCGGGAGACCCCCTCCCGCTCGAGAGCCGAGAGGAGGGCCTCGGCGAGCAGTTCGTCGCCCAGGTTGCCGAAGCCGTAATAGCCGCAGAGGGCCACCCGCCACCTTCGGGGCACTACCCGGCCACCACGCTTCCGTACCTGCGCCACAGAGGCAGCAGAACCCACCGGAGCAGGGCCACCGCAATGATACCCACCACAACCCCCGTCCACAATCCGTTAAATTGCCTGAAAAGGATGAAGGAGAGCGGCGTATGGAAGTGACAGAAGCTGTTCACCGCCGACGAGAACCCAAGGACCGTCCCCAGCCGGAAGGCCTCCCGGTAGCGGGGCCAGAGGTCCCGGGAGCGCAGGAAGTACCAGACCATGAGGGACGGATAGCCGATGAAGAGCTCCTTGTTCCGGGGCCTCGCCACGAGGACCCGCTCCAGGAACTCCCGGACCTGAATCTCCAGGGCCGGGACGACCTGCACGTTGTCGCTCCGGAACAGGACGAGGACCGCGCCGACGAGCAGGATACCCATCAGGGCGAGCTCGCCCCAGAGAGGCGGGCGGCGGAGGATCGCCCCGAGGGACTCGGGGTGCTCCCGGCTCTTCAGGTCCGCCAGGAACACCAGGATGGGCGGCAGCAGCAGCGTCGCCTTCACGCCCGAGAAGGTCCTGAGGCGGAGCACATAGGTCGGGTCGCTGAAGAAGGCGGCGATGGCGAGCCCCCCCGCCACGACGAAGAGGAAGCTCCCGACGAGGGCGCCAAGGGGCTTCCGCCATCCGTCGAGGGCGATGAAAGCGCCCTCCGTCACGATCAGGACGGCCGAGAGAGCCCCTACGATCTTCGCCGACGACGGCAGGAAGCGGAGGACGAGGGCCACGATCATGGTGATCACGAGCAGGGGAAGGATGTCGGAGAGGGTGGGCCGCCCCCGGGACTCGTCCTCCCGTCCCGGGACGGGGAACCACCGCCGAAGGTACCGCAGGGACGTGAAGACGAAGGCCAGCGCCAGGGCGACGGCCCCGACGAACCCCTGCCGCCAGGGCGCGAAGGGCTTGGGCCACCCGATGGCGTACCCCTGGTCGGCCAGGCTGCCCGAGAGGGCGCCGAGCTCCAGGAGAAAGCGCGTGTAGGAGTCGTCGGCCGCCTCGATGGCTGACGGGCGGAACACGAGCAGGCGCACCGCCCGCTCCTTGACGGCACGAAGGAACCGCTCGTGGAGGACGAGGCGGGTGATCCGCCGTCCCACCACCTCCTCGTTGGTGACGCTGTGGAGGCTCAGCAGGTTGGGGTAGGCCAGCCAGTTCAGCCGGGCGGCCCCTATCTGCCGCGAGAACTCCACCATGGCCACGGACTTCCCCTTCCCTTTCGCGGCCTGGGCCAGGGGGGCGAGGTCCGGGAAGCCGAGGGCCACCTCGCCCGTCGGCGACAGGATCTGAATGGATGGATAGTCGGTGAAGAGCTTCTCAAGGACGTCGATGGCCGCCTTCGTGTCCCCCATGATGGCCGGGGCCACCCGGTAGAACACGGGGATGCGGAGCTTTTCGGCCAGCAGGAGGCCGTCCAGGTCCGGCAGGACGCCCGTGGTGAGCAGCTGGTCCTGCATCCGCGGCAGGATGGCGATGGTGCCCCTCTTCCCCGTCTCCACGGAGGCTCCGGGGAAGCGTTTCGTCAGGGTGGTCGCCAGTGCTCCGCCCTCGGGCAGCGACTCGGGCAGATAGATGGCCGTCGCCGGAACGCCGGGGGCGGGCACGCTCTTCGGCGACTCGGGCAGGCCGGAGGGCACCCCGTAGTACAGGGGCAGCGCGCCTTGAGACAGCTGCTCCCCCGTCAGCTCCGAGACCATGAGCCCCGTGGCCCCCTTCTCCGCCACGGCGCTCCATATGGCCTCCACGGGCTTGTTCTCGCGGGAGGCCAGAGCCGCCACGTCCCGGTAGTCCACGATGATCCCCGTCACCCGTCCCGCCCGCTCCATGGCCAGACGAGGGAGCAGGGCAATCCCCGAGAGAAGAAAGAGCAGCGCCACAACGATGACCACAAGGCCCCGGCGGTTCCGCGCCGGAGCATCCGTTTCCCTGTTCATTCCGCGATCCTCCATTGATCGGCAAGGGGGCGGCCGAGGGCCTCGAAGAGACGGCCGAGCCGGCACAGAGGCAGCCCCACCACGTTGAAATAGTCCCCGCAGATGGACGAGACGACGAGCGATCCGAGCCCCTGGATGGCGTACGCCCCCGCCTTGTCGTCCCCCTCCCCGCTGGCCACGTAGGCCGCCATGTCGGCCTCGGAGAGCGGCCGGAAGACCACCGTCGTCTCCTCGACGGCCCACTCCGTGCGCCCGCCTGCGCAGAGGGCCACGCCGGTGAAGACGGAGTGGGCGCGCCCCTGAAGCCTCCGGATCATCCCCAGGGACTCCTCCCGCGACGCGGGCTTGCCGAGGATGACCCCCTCCACGGAGACGAGAGTGTCCGCCGCCACCACCCAGGCGCCGGGGAACAGAAGCGCCGTCGCCCGGGCCTTTTCGCGGGCCAGGCGACCGCAGGCCTCCGCCGCCCCTTCGCCGGGGTTCAGCCCTTCGTCGATACTGGGCACGGAGACCCGAAAGGGCCACCCCAGGGATTCAAAGAGCTCCCTTCGCCTCGGACTGCCCGACGCCAGGACGAGATCGATCCCCGCCATGCTCCTCGCCTCCTCCCCTCCCGGTCCGGACGCCATGGCGTCGTCGCCGGGGGACGGTAGAAAGGATAGCCTCCAGGACCCCGCCCGTCAAGGACGGTCCGCTGGGGCTATCGCCACAGAGAGAGGACGATGGAGAGCAGGCCGACGGCGGCGCAGTAGACCGAGAAGGGACGCCACCGCCCCAGGGTCACCAGCTTCCGGAGCAGCACCAGGGACAGAAAGCCGGACAGGAAGGCTATGGACGCCCCGAGCTGCCACCCTGAGGGCAGGGCCGAGAACCCCTCGGGGGTCTTCAGCAGCGCCATCAGTTCGAGCAGGGTCGCTCCGGCGATGGCCGGCAGGGAGAGCAGGAAGGAGAATCGAAAGGCCTCCGGCGCCGACAGCCCCGTCCTCATCCCGCTCACGATCGTCGATCCCGACCGCGATATCCCGGGCATAGTGGCGATCCCCTGGACGAGCCCCACGAAGGCCCCTCCCGCGACGGACAACGGCCGACCGACCCGCCTCGCAGGCAGGGCCGATCCGTACCACAGGAGCAGGGCCGTCACGAGCAGGCCGCCCCCCACCATCCAGGGAACGCCCATGGCCCGTTCCATGAGCGGCTTCATGGGAAAGGCCACGAGCGCCGTCACAACGGTGCCGGCGAGAACGGCCCAGCCCGTGGTCCACCCCTCGCTCCCCCGCCCCTCCTTCGAGACGAAGCCGCCGAGCCACTGGGCGAGGAGCCTCAGAATGTCCCTGCCGAAGTAGAGGATCGTCGCCAGCATGGTGGCCGAGTGGAGGATCAGGTCGTAGGCCAACGCGGCGTCCTTGATGCCGAAGAGCTGCTGGAGCAGCGCGAGATGCCCCGAGCTGCTCACGGGGAGGAACTCCGTGATCCCCTGGACGAGCCCCAGGGTCAGGGAGGCGAGGAACTCCGTCATCGCTTCCGCCCCCGGGCGGAGGTCGTCTTGGCCCCGCCGCCGGGGAGCACCGTGACCAGGGGCAGGAGGATCGGCCTGTTTCTGCCGTATCGCCGCAGAATATCCCGCATCCGGGCCTTGAGCTTCGACTCCAGGCGTTCAGGCTCGGAAAGGGCCTTCTCCCCCATCTCGTCGATCGTCTTCTCCACAGCCAGGGTGAGTTCGTCCCTGAGCTTCGCCGCGTCCTCGAAGTGCACGAAGCCCCGACTCTCGAAGACGGGGCGGCCCATCAGCTCGCCCTTGGGCGAGAGGGTGAGGGCCGCCACGACGACCCCCTCCTCGGAGAGCTCCCGGCGCTCCTTCAGCACGCTCCCGTGCAGCTCGCCGAGGGCCAGGCCGTCCACCATGATGCCGCCGGCCTGCACGTGCTCCTTCACCGCGGCTCCCTTGCCGTCGAAGACCAGCACGTCGCCGTTCACCATGACGAAGACGTTCTTGCCCGCGACGCCCATATCCTCGGCGAGCTGGGCGTGGCGCACCAGGTGGCGGTATTCGCCGTGCACGGGGACGAAGTACTTCGGCCGCACCATGTTGAACATGAGCCGCAGCTCGTCCCGGGAGGCGTGCCCCGAGACGTGCACGTCCCGGTCCTTCTCGTAGACCACCTCGCACCCGCAGGCGAAGAGGCGGTCGATGGTGCTGCTCACCATCCGCTCGTTTCCCGGCACGGGCGTGGCGAATACGGCCACCACGTCCTTCTCGCCCAGGGTGATCATCCGGTGCTCGCCCCGGCTCATGAGCACGAGGCCGGAGAAGGGCTCCCCCTGACTGCCCGTGGTCATGACCACCAGGGAGCCGGGCGACACGGTGTTCACGTCCTCGATGTCGAGCAGCATCTTGGGGTCGGCGTGGAGATAGCCCAGCTCCAGGGCCAGGTCCACGTTCTTCACCATGCTCCGCCCCATGAAGGCGACCTTTCTGTTGAACCGGGCCGCCGCGTCGACGACCTGCTGCACCCTGTGGATGTTGCTCGCGAAGGTGGCGATCACCACCCGCCGGGAACGGTACTGGCGAAAAATCCGGTCGAGCGTGGCGGCCAGCACGTGCTCCGACGGGGTGAAACCGCTGCGCTCCACGTTCGTCGAGTCCGACAGGAGCAGCAGCACCCCCTTCTCCCCCTCCCGGGCGAAGGCGGCGTAGTCCGTCACCCGCCCGTCGATGGGGGTGGGGTCCAGCTTGAAATCCCCCGTGTGGACCACCGTCCCGAGGGGCGTCTCCACGGCGATCCCGACGCTGTCCGGGATGGAGTGGCAGACGGCCATGAAACGGACGGTGAAGGGGCCCATGGCCACAGCATCCCCGGCCGAGACCTCCCGGTAGTCCGGGACGTAGTTCGGCTCCCACTCCGTCAGCTTGTTGTTCACCATCCCGAGGGTCAGTTTCGTGCCGTAGAGGGGGACATTGAGTTTGGGCAGGATGAAGGGCAGCCCGCCGATATGGTCCTCGTGCCCGTGGGTCACCACGATCCCCACGATTTTGTCCCGACGCTCCTCGAGGTACGTGATGTCCGGAATGACGAAGTCGATGCCGAGCATCTCGTCGTTCGGGAACATGAGCCCGCAGTCCACCACGAGGATGGAGCCGTCGTACTCCAGAGCGTACATATTCTTTCCTATTTCACCAAGGCCGCCGAAGGGAATGTACTTCAGCCGACCGTCCTTTTTCTCCGAAGCCCTCTTTCTGGCGGCTCCTCGCGTGCTACGAACCATGCAAACACCCTGCCTTTCCATCGTTCTTCCACCCCGTATTGCCCCGGGGATATTTCTTTGCTACAATTTCGTATCGACTGTACATCTCTCCCCCTTTGGGGAGATCGTTCCCGGGAGGTATTCAGCGTGACGCATCCTAACGAAGAAATCCTGTCCAACATGACCCAGGCCGGATACGACAAGCTCGTGAAGGAGTTGACGGAACTCCGAACCGCCGGCAGAGCCGAGATCGCCCGGCAGCTTGAGGAGGCGCGCTCCTTCGGCGACCTGAGCGAGAACGCCGAGTACGCCGTGGCCAAGGAGGAACAGGCCAAACTGGAGACGCGGATCTCCTACCTCGAGTTCCAGCTCGGCAGAGCGAAGATCCTGGACGCCTCCACCATCGACAGCAGCCGGGTCACCCTCGGGACGACCGTGACCATCCGGGACATCGTCAGCAAGAAAGAGGTCGCCTACACCATCGTGGGGTCCGAGGAGTCCAACCCGAAAGAGTGCAAGATCTCCTCGGCGAGCCCGGTGGGGCAGGCGCTGCTCAACAAGACCGTCGGCGACGAAGTCCACGTGAAGGTTCCGAGAGGTGTTCGCCACCTCCGGATCGTGTGCATCGCCATCTCCGAAGCCTAGCGCTCGTCTCCCGCGGGCGTTCCCGCTCCGGCGCCCTCGCCTGAGGGGTCGTGCGGGGTGCTCTCCCCAAAAACGGCCGAATCCTTCCTGCCCGTCAGCCCGTCGTCGCCCCACTCCTCCGCCTCCTGCGGCCGGCGGCTCGGTTTTGCCGCCGCCCCCTTCTTGAACGTCCCTTGACCGGGGAAGGGGTTGGACAGCACGTCATCGCCGAGGACGTAGGGCGTCTCCGGGAAGGCCTTCACCACGAACCGCAGGCTCACCCAATCGTCATCGCCCACCATATCGTCCCTGTAGATGA
>CALCQG010000002.1 GCA_937897575.1 uncultured Synergistales bacterium
CTGCCCCCGTTTACAGCCTCGTCCGGGCCCTCGAGCTCCTCGGCGGCAAACGGGGGCAGTCCGCTCTGAAGAAGGAGCGCGACGTGGGCGATGCCCCCGACGTTTCGGACGGTGAGCTCTTCAATCATGGGCCGCTACTCCTTTTCGTAGGTGACGATGCCCTTGCCCCATTGGAGTTTCTCGTGCAGAAGGTCGCAGTAGCTTCTCGACGGCAGATGAATGACCCGGACCCCCTTCTCGAGGTTCAGGGCGATCTCGATCTTGTCCCCGGGCAGAATTTCGTACCCGAGCTGTCCGTCCTGGGTCAGAAGCAGATCCCTGTGGTCCCCTCTCGGCACGAGGGTCACCACGTCCTTGTCCCCAGCGAGGACCGGTCGGGCGTAGAGCGTATGGGCGCAGATGGGGACGATGACCATGCAGTGGACGTGGGGCGGGACGATCGGGCCTCCGGCGGACAGGGCGTATGCCGTCGAGCCCGTGGGCGTGGAGACGATGACTCCGTCCGCCGGGAGGACGTTGAGCAGCCTGTCCCCCAGGTGGACCTCCACGTGCAGCACCCGTGCGAGGGCCCCTCTGGCGAGGACGAGATCGTTGAGGGCGTAGAGGGTGTAGGTCTCCTCCCCGTCCCGGGAGATCCTCCCCTCGAGGACGCTGTGGATCTGCACGGAGTACTTGCCCTTCAGTATGGCCTGGATGTCCTCGGTGGCCTCGTGCTCCTTGCCTGCGGCCAGAAAGCCGAGATGCCCCAGGTTGATCCCGTAGAGCGCGATGGGCGCGCCGAGTATGTAGCGGGCCGCCCGCAGAAATGTCCCGTCCCCTCCGATGACCACGGCGATGTCGACGATTTTCTTCCACTCCTCGTCGCTCGGGCCCTGAAGGCCCAGGATGGAGGCCTCGTAGGGCGGCAGGTGGAAGGGGGCGCCGTTCTTCTTGCCCCACTCCACGAGGAATCTCGCCTTCGCGACGGCCCCCGGCTTCCGGGTGTTGACGAGCATGCCCAATACAGGTTCCGCCATAGGTCTTTACCCTTCCTTTCGAAAAAAGTCGTGCGCCTCGTCCACCACGGCCTCCGGGTCCGGAACGCTCCGTTCCTTTCCGGAGCCGTCGGGGAGGAGGTGCAGAAGAAATTCGATGTTCCCCTTCGGGCCCGTCACCGGTGAAAAGGAGAGGCCGACGGGCTTGAGCCCCGTCTCCGCCGAACAGAAGGCAAGGATCTCCCGGAGGACGGTCCGGTGGTCCTCCTTCGCCCGGACGACGCCCCCCTTCCCCACCCGGCCCTTGCCGATCTCGAACTGCGGTTTCACGAGCACGATGCTCTCGCCCTCGGGGGCCAGAATGGACCGGATGGCCGGCAGCACCAGCTTCAGCGAGATGAAGGAGAGGTCCGCCACGACCAGGCCGACGGCGCCGCCGAAGTCCTCGGGCGTTACGGCCCGGGCGTTCACCCGCTCCATGACCGTTACCCTCGGGTCCTGACGGAGCATCCACGCGAGCTGCCCGTACCCCACGTCCACGGCCCACACCCGCCGGGCCCCCCTTTCGAGAAGCACCTGGGTGAACCCGCCCGTGGACGCGCCGAGGTCCACGCAGTCCCTGCCCTCCGGCGACGTGCCGAAGACCTCGAGCCCCTTCAGGAGCTTGTGGGCCCCCCTGCTCACCCACCGGTCCCCGTCGCCCCGGACCGTCACCGAGGACGAGGAGGAGACCATGGTCCCGCTCTTCTCCACCCTCATGCCGTCGGCGAAGACCCGTCCCGCCGCGACGAGGGCCTGGGCCTTCGCCCTGGAGTCGGCGAGGCCCTCAGAGACCAGTCGTCTGTCGATCCGTTCCCGCTGCATGGCGCACATACCGCTCGACGATCCCCTCGGGCGTGAGGGCGCAGGCCCGCCTCTGCTCCTCCACCGTCCCCTGGGGGACGAACCGGGCGGGGACGCCTGCGCAGGAGACCCGGCAGGGGTGATCCATTGTCTGGGCGAAGGCGGAGAGGGCCTCGCCGATCCCCCCGGCCGCATACCCCTCCTCGACGGCCACGGCGAAGGAGTGCCCCTCGAGCATTGCACGCAGGGTCCGGGCCGGAAAGGGTTGGATGCAGGCGAGGTCCACGACCGTCGGCACCGGAAGGTTGGAGCGTTCGGCGAGGGCTCTGGCCTCGAGCGCGAGGGGCACGCCTCCGCCGTAGCCGAAGAGGATCCACTCCGTGCCCTTCGTCAGGATCTCCGGCTCGAGGGGCGACGTCCGTGAAGTGCCCTCCACCCCCGGGATCTCCGCCGGGGCCTCGCCCCGCGGAAAGCGAAGGAGCGCGGGCGTCCCCTGGTGCAGGGCGAAGCGGAAGAGCGCCTCCAAGGTGCGCTCGTCCCGGGGAGCCGCCACGGTGAGGTTCGGAACGGCACGGCACCACGGAATGTCGAAGAGCCCCTGGTGGGTCTCCCCGTCCTCTCCGACGAAGCCCGCCCTGTCCACGGCGAAGAGGACGGGAAGGTTCTGGAGCGCCACGTCGTGGACGAGCTGGTCCATGGCCCTCTGAAGGAAGGTGGAGTAGATGAAGACGATGGGTCTGAGCCCTCCGGCGGCCATCCCGGCCGCCATGGTGACCATGTGCCCCTCCTCGATGCCCACGTCGAAGATCCTGTCGGGGAATCGGTCGGCGAAGGCCTCGAGCTTGCACCCGCACTTCATGGCCGCCGTGAGGCAGACGACCCTCCGGTCCTCCTCGGCGAGACGCAGGGCGCCCAGCGCTGCCGAATCGCTCCACGTCCGGGGCGCTGCCTCGGTGCAGGGGCTCTCCCGGCGGGGCGAGACGCCGTGATAGCCCGTGGGGTTCTCCTCGGCCTCCCTCCACCCCTTGCCCTTGACGGTGACGACGTGGAGAAGCACGGGGCGGTCGTACCGCTTCGCGAGCTCGAAGACGCCGTCGAGCTCCTGGACGTTGTGTCCGTCGAAGGGCCCCCAGTAGTTGATCCCCATCTCGTCGAAGATGGTGGGCAGCCGCACGATGGACTTGAGGTGATCCTTTATCCTGCTCAGCAGGTTCTCCACGACCTCGCCCCTGGGAAAGGAGGAGCAGGAATCTTTGATGGCCTTCTTGAGCCAGTTGTACGTGCTGTTGGCGCTGAGGCGGGCGAGGTGCGTGGCGAAGCCGCCGATCCTCGGGCTGATGGACATGGTGTTGTCGTTGAGCACGTAGATGACCTTGGTCCCCGCATCCTTCGTGTAGTTGAGGGCCTCGAAGGAGAGCCCGTTCAGGAGGGCGGCGTCCCCGATCACGGCCACGGTGTGGTGCTTCTGGCCCAACATGTCCCTGGCCTTGGCGTACCCGAGGACGGCCGAGAGGGAGGTGCTGCTGTGCCCCGTGTCGAAGTGGTCGAAGGGGCTCTCCCGTCTCTTCGGAAAGCCGCTGATGCCGCCGGACCGGCGGAGGGTCGCGAAGGCGTCCTTCCGCCCCGTGAGGATCTTGTAGGCGTAGGTCTGATGCCCCACGTCGAAGACGATGCGGTCCACCTCCGGGTCGAAGCTGCGCAGCAGGGACAGCGTGAGCTCCACCGTCCCGAGGGAGGAGGCGAGGTGGCCTCCGTTCGTCAGGACCACGGAGACGATGTGCCCCCGGATATCCCGGGCGAGCTCCGTGAGCTCCTCGGGCGAGAGCTTCCCTATGTCCTTGTACCCTTCGATCCGGTCGAGCAGGGACATCAGTTTGCCCTGTCCACGAGGGATTCGGCGAGGGCCGCGAAGAAGAAGGTGTCTCCCCGGACGGCCTTCAGCGCCTCCACGGCCCTCCGGCTTTCCTCCCGCGCGAGGGCCCGGGCTTCGTCGACGCCGAAGAGAGAGACGAAGGTCCGCTTGTTCTGCGCCTCGTCCTTGCCCGGCGTCTTCCCGAGCGCCTCGGGGGACGAGGTGACGTCCAGGATGTCGTCCTCTATCTGGAAGGCTGTGCCGAGGTGGTCCCCGTACCGCGCGAGACCGTCGACGGACGCGCCGTCCGCCCCGGCGAGGATCGCCCCCGTCAGCACGGCGGCCCGGATGAGGACGCCCGTCTTCTGTCGGGCGACGGCCCAGGGGTGCTCGTCCGACGGGATGGCGCTCTCGTCGTCCGTATCGAGGACCTGCCCACCGCAGATGCCCGACGGCCCCAGCGCGTTGGCGAGGACGAGCAGGGCGCCGCAGATCCTGTCAGAGGGAATGGCGAGGCGGGCAAGCTCGGCGAGGGGGTACTCGAAGGCCCAGGCCATGAGGGCATCGCCCGCCAGAATGGCGATGGCCTCCCCGTAGCGCACGTGGTTCGTCGGCTTCCCCCGCCGGAGGACGTCGTCGTCCATGGCCGGCAGGTCGTCGTGGATGAGGGAGGCCGTGTGGATCATCTCGAGGGCGAGGGCCATGGGGAGGCTCCTCTCCCGCGCCATGCCGAAGAGCGCCGCCGCCTGCACGGTGAGCACCGGACGAAGACGTTTCCCTCCCGCCGTCAGGGAGTAGGCCATGGACTCCATCAGCCGCTCCGGCGTGCCCTCGGGCCGACGGGCGCAGAGGTCCGCTATCCCCCGCTCCACGAAGGCCCGGGTGTCGGCGAAGGCGGCCGCAAAGTCCGGAGTGGTCATTCGTCCTCCTCCTGAAGGGGCTCTTCCCCGCCGTCGGACAGGAGGACGGAGACCCTCCGGGTGGCCTCGTCGAGGTAGGTCAGGCAGTCGTTGATGAGGGCGACGCCCTGTTCGAAAAGGGAGAGCGACTCCTCAAGAGGAAGGGGCTCCTTCTCCAAACGCGCGACGACCTTCTCTATGGCTTCCATTTTCTCGCTGAACTTCATCGGAACCCCTCCTTGTCCCATGAATTGTACAAAAAAAATTTGCTCCCCGCACCCCTATGTGGTAGAATTCATCCGTTTGATCGAAAACGTTTGCTGCAAGGGGGAAGTACCATGGCTAGAGTATGTGAATGTTGCGGACGGGGACCTGCCACGGGCAACGCCGTCAGCCATTCGAACCGCCATACCAGACGGCGCTGGCTCGTGAACCTCAGAAGCGTGAAGGCGGACGTCGGCGGCGGAGAGTCTCTCAGGATGAGGGTCTGCACGCGGTGCCTGAAATCCGGAAGAGTGAAGCGGGCTGTGTAGCGGCCCGCTTTTTTTATTATTATTGCCACGTGAGGTACACCCCGAGCACCCCATCCCCCAGCGCCACCGAGGGCGTCCCGTTTTCGCCCGGCCTGTTGCTGACGGCATAGGGACGGCCCTGAAACAGATCGGTCCCCGATAAACCCCAGAACGTACCGGACAGCCGAACGTCGGAACAGACCTCCGAGAGGGGGAGCAGCGAGAGGACGGCTCCCTTTTTGCGCCCGAGGCGAAGGTCCATCCGCTCTCCGCCCCTGAGGAGGAGGAGGATCTCCCTGTGGTCGGCGAAGGCCCGGACCGTCGCCCCCCACTCCGAGGCCCAACGGGCGGAGAAGATCAGGGAGAAGAGGTGGTCGAACCGACCGCCCCAGCAGCCCGTCACCACGATGGGCTGCCCCGGCCTGTCCCTGCCCGCGGCAAACAGGGTGAGCTGAAGATCGGTCCAGTCCTTGTCGGCCGGGAACCGCTCCACGGCGGCGCCTCGCCGGACGGTCCGGTCCCAGGCCGCGCGGGGGGTGCTGTCGCCGTCGCCGATGAGGCGATGGGGCTCGAAACCGCCTTTAAGGCAGGCGACGAGCCCCGAGTCGGCACACCACAGCTCTTTTTTCGGGAAAAAGGAGGCCATCCACCGCAGCGAGGGCTGTCTTCCTCCTGCGACGACCACGAGAGGGGCCTCTCCATGGACCTCTCCCCGGTAGACCGCCTGGACTCTGGGGAGTCGGAGCGTCCAGACGTCACTCGTCGTCATCGGAGCCGGAGCCCGTCAGGAGGTCCCGGGCCGTCTGTTCGTCCACCAGCAGCTCCCTTGGCCTCGAGCCGTCGGGAGGGCTGACGATACCGAGCTGCTGCAAGGTGTCCACAAGGCGGGCGGCCCGCGTGAACCCCACGCGCAGACGCCGCTGCAGGCCGCTGGCCGACGCGATCCCCGATTCGATGACGATGTCCAGGGCCTCCTTCAGCAGGGGGTCGTCGGTGTAGGCCGTATCGCCGCCAGAGGACTGGTCGCTCCCCTGCTCCTCGATGTCCACGTATTCAGGGTCGCCGAAGACGTTCCGCAGATAGGCGATGATCTCCAGGTTCTTCCCGTCGTCGATGAAGGGCGACTGAAGCCTGAGGGGCCGGGGGTACTTCGAGCTGACGAAGAGCATGTCGCCCTTGCCGAGGAGCCGTTCCGCCCCCGAGACGTCGATGATCGTCCGGGAGTCCGTCTGGGACGGGAGGGTGAAGGCCACCCGGGCCGGGACGTTCGCCTTGATGAGCCCCGTGATGACGTTCACCGAGGGGCGCTGGGTCGCCAGGATC
>CALCQG010000003.1 GCA_937897575.1 uncultured Synergistales bacterium
CCTGCCGTTAGACAGGCAGGCCAGGGAGGCCGCCGTGCTCCTGCTCCGGACCGCCAAGGGGATCGATTGCGAATACTTTGCGTCGCGCTACGGGGATGAGGTGCTCGAAGACATCCTCTCGACCGTGAGGCGGGACGTGCCGGGGGACTGCCTCGCCTGGCGCAACGGGGGCGTCGCCCTGTCGCCCCGGGGGATGCGCGTCGGCAACGCCATATGGAGCCTCATCATCTGAGCCGGCCATAGCCCAGAGGTCCACAAACCCCGAGCCGGCCCATGGGCGCGGCTCAGGCTGGCCGCAGGCGAACGGACCACCGGGAAAACGCGCTACCGTCCGCCGTGCTTCATCCGGAAACAACGGCTAGATCGTGAGCACCTTTCCGGCTCCGAGGAGGGCCTCCGTGATCTCGAACATGTTCGAGACGGTCCCGACGCCGACATCCTGAGTGATGCCGAAATGGTTGGTGCACGTCCCGCAGACGAGCACGTTCGCCCCCTTGGACTGAAGGGCCGTCAGATGGTCGCACGTGGCGGTGTTGCCCAGCGCAAGCTTGACGCCCTCATTCATCAGCGCCACGGCCGAGGGGGGAGTGGGGAGCTGAGCCAGTGTGCCGAGGAAGCTCTTGATGAGGACCTCTCCGAGGACGGGGTCGTTCCCGCCGAGGACGCCTCGGGTTATCAGGACCGCCACGTCGCCGGAGCCCTCATGACACGGCGAAGGCCTCTCGCCCTTCGCCGAACCGTCGGGCGCGACGGCCGCGGCCGATTTTCCCGCGCCTGGAACTCTCGCGCCGCGGACGGTGATGACGCCGTCCTCGTCGCTCAGCTGCGGGGCATATCCGTTCTTTTCGAGAAAACGCTGCACGTTGGACGCCGAGATCGCATTGTCCAACACGACCTCGATGACCTCGTCCCCCGCCTCAACCCTGGCCTTCGTCATGATCACGGGCTGGGGGCAGCTTTTCCCCCGAGCGTCTATTCTGTTCATCCTCTCGCCTCCAACGCAAGAATGGGCTGCTTTTTCCACACAGTGTATTATTATAGAGTAGAATGAGAAGCAATACAAAATCGACGGCTGTACGGCCCGACGAAGGGACGACACAGGGCACAACGAGACCTTTTCCGGAAGGAGCAACCTTTATGAAGACAGCATCAGGTGGAGCACAGGGGCTTCGGCAGATTCCCCCGATGGACGCCCTGCTTTCGGAGGGGCCCGTCGCGGCTTTTTTCCCCCATCTGGGGTGGGATACGGTGAAATCCGTCCTGGACGGCGCGCTCGCCGAGGAGCGAAAGGACATCCTGGACGGACGGCGGCGCGAATCCTCCGTGGCCTCCGTTCTGCGCCGGGCGCTCCCGACGCTGGAACGGCTGAAGCGGAACAGCCTGACCCCCGTGGTGAACGCGACGGGCGTGGTGGTGCACACGAATCTGGGGCGCTCCTGTCTCGCCCAGAGGGCCATCGAGGAGGTCGTCGCCGTCGCCGGACGGTACAGCACCCTGGAGTTCGACCGTGAACTGGGCCGCAGGGGGCACAGGAGCGACCACGTCGAATGGCTGCTGAACAGAGTATCCGACTCCGAGGCCAGCCTCGTGGTGAACAACAACGCCGGCGCGGTGCTGCTCGTCCTCTCCGGGCTCTGCGCCGGGCGTGAGGTCATCGTCTCCCGGGGCGAGCTCGTGGAGATCGGCGGCTCCTTCAGGATACCGGAGATCCTCTCCTTCTCGGGGGCGCGCCTCGTCGAGGTGGGGGCGACCAACCGGACGCACCGCGGCGATTTCGAGCGCGCCATCACCGAGAACACCGCCGCGATCCTCAAGGTGCACCCGTCCAACTTCCGGATGGAGGGCTTCACATCCGTCGTGCCGCGCCCCGAACTGGCCGCCCTTGCACAGGAGCGGGGCATCCTGTTTCTCGAGGACCTGGGCAGCGGGTCGCTCCTCGACATGACCCCTTCCGGCCTTCCGGGCGAGCCGACGGTGGGGCAGTGTCTCCGGGAGGGCGTGGACCTCGTGACCTACTCCGGCGACAAGATGCTCGGCGGCCCCCAGATCGGCGTCGTCGCCGGCGCCAAAAAACTTGTGGACAGGCTGCGAAC
>CALCQG010000004.1 GCA_937897575.1 uncultured Synergistales bacterium
ATGATAATTTTATAGTTGAAGGTAAAATATAATGAAAGATGATATAATTAATAATCAGGAGCTCTTTTGGGAGGGAGGGCAGGCGGTCTATCGCCCCGCCGGAGGGTATGCCGAGGTGGCTGCGCTGGTGAAGAGCATCCGGGCGGAGAAGGATCGCTCCGTTCTTTTCTTCGACTGCGGAGATACGATGCACGGGACGTATCCGGCGATCCAGACGAAGGGTGGCGCCATGGTGCCAGTGCTGAACGCCTTGGAGCTGGACGCCATGACGGTGCACTGGGAGTTCGCCTACGGACCGAAACGGCTCCTGGAGCTCGCTTCGCAGATGCGCTTCCCGGTTCTGGCGGCCAACGTCTTTTCCAAGGACACCGGCGCTCCGTTCCTTCCGCCCTACGCGATAAAGACCGTCGGACCCCTCCGGATCGGCGTAATCGGACTGGCCTCCAACATCGTGGACAAGACGATGCCCCCTCATTTCAGCGAGGGAATTCGGTTCACCATGGGCGAGGAGGAGCTGCCCACCATCGTTGCGACGCTCAGGGAAAAGGAACGGGCCGACATGATCATCCTGATCTCGCACCTCGGTTTTCCTCAGGAGATGAAGCTGCTCTCCAAGGTTCCGGGGATCGACGTCTGCCTGAGCGGGCACACCCACAACAGGCTTCACGCCCCGGTCGTCCAGGGAGGAACAGTCGTGATGCAGTCCGGGTGTCACGGCTCTTTCATCGGCCGCCTCGATCTGGAGCTTCGGGGCGGGAAGATCACCCATGTTCTCCACCGCCTCATCGAGGTCACCGGCGAAACGGGACGGGACGGCGACATGGCGGCGCTCATCGACAGCGTCGTTGCGCCCTATGAGGACGAGCTGAACGTCGTGGTCGGCGAGACGAGGACCGCGCTGAACAGGAACAGAATGCTCGAGACGACCATGGACAACTTCCTCCTGGCGTCCATACGGGAGGCCTGCGGGACGCAGCTCGCCTTCTCGAACGGCTGGCGGTACGGGGCGCCCGTCGTTCAGGGGCCCATCCGCGTCAACGACCTCTACAACATGATCCCGATGAACCCTCCTCTTTCGACGGTGGAGCTGACGGGCCAGGAGATCCTGGACATGCTTGAGGAAAACCTGGAGAGGACTTTTTCGCACGACCCCTACGGCCAGATGGGCGGGTACGTGAAAAGGGGCCTGGGGCTGACAGTCTTCCTCAAGATCGAAAACCCGGCGGGCCATCGAGTGCAGCAGATCTTCATCGGTTCCGAAGCGCTGCAACGGGATGCCACGTACACCGCCGCCTTCGTCACGGACCAAGGGGTGGCGAAAAAGTACGGCCGCAACCGCAAGGACCTGCCCATCCGCGCCGTCGAGGCCATGACGAACTACCTCGCCGGACACAGCCCCCTGTCGGTTGAGCTTGCGGGGTCCTTCGTCGCGGTCTGAACAGCTCGGAGCGCTCGATCGCTTCTGAAAGACGGTCGAGAAGCGTATTTTTCGAAGTGATGGAGAAAAACGACCGACGGCAGATGTCTGAAGCCATCGCTCCGCATCTGGCATAGCCATCTCGCCGGAGAAAATGACAGGAAGCCTCTGCTAGAGGCATCCGGGCATGTACTCTCTGCCTTTTACGCACGATGAAGTCGCCGCACCTCTGCGGCCTTTTTGATCCGAGGACAGGCCGTACGTGGGCGGTCGGAGCGCGTGATACGCCCTCTGCCTCCGAATCCTTCTCGCCGGGATATCCCTGAGAAGCC
>CALCQG010000005.1 GCA_937897575.1 uncultured Synergistales bacterium
AGCCCCCGGACGAGGATCGCCCCGAGGCCGAAGTCTCCCGCGACGGCGAGCCCGCCGCCGAAGAGGGTGAAGAGGAGCCCCGAGGTGAAGGCGGCGAGGCCGGCGATGATGGTGAGCAGCAGTGCGACGATGTGCATGGTCGTCTCCCCTTTCTCTATCGTGCTTCTTCGAAGGGGCCGGTCACCGACGGAGCGGCGATGGCCGCCACGCGTGCGAGGTCCCGCTCCCCCATCCGTTCGTCGCATGGCAGGACGACGAGCGCCTCGACATCCTCCGCCCCCGGGGCGCCGTCCCAGGAGAGGGGCGGCTCGTATCCGGCGGCGCGGAGGCGTCGTTCGAGCTCCGCCCTGCCGCCTTCGGCCCGGACGGGCAGGCCAAGGGGCACGGCCTCGTCAGGAGCGGCGGGGAGGCCGAGCAGTTGGGCGAGGGTCCGGGCGTTCGTCCGCCGCGCCTCGGGGATGTGCTCCCAGGGAGCCCTGTCCAGCAGGAAGCTCCCCATCTCCGACGGTGCGCGCATCTCTTCGTCGTCGTCGAGGAGGCGCTCGCTTCGCCGGAGGAGCTCCGGCGAGAGGCGGAGGCGCCCCAGGGTTGCCGCCGTGACGAAGGTCTCCAGGGGAGGCGCCAGGTCGGCGGCGATCGGGCGCCGCGAGAGGAGGAGCCCGCCGTCGGGGACGGGCAGGAACTTCCGGAAGCTGTAGAGGGCGAAGTCGCCGAAGTGGCCCGTGCCGGGGGTGAAGAGGGAATGGACGCAGTCCTCGACGACGATCGGCCGCGACCCCTCGGGCAGGCGGCTCAGAAAGGCCTCGGCCCTCCTGTTGGGAAGGCCGCAGAGGTGGATGTAGAGGAAGAGATCCCCCCGCCGGACATCCGGCGGCTCGCCGTCGAGCCGCCAGGGGTAGAAGCAAAGGGAGAGCCCCCGGCGGAGGATGGGCGGGGCCAGGGAGGCGCAGCAGAGGGAGGGGAGCCAGGCTCTGCCCGTCAACTCGGAGGCGTCGAGGGTTGCCAGGGCGGCCATGAGGGCCGATCGGCCCGTGGCCACAGAGAGGGAGTGCCGGTCCCCGAGGGGGAGGATCGAGAGGAGGGATCGGGCGAGGGGCGAAGCGGCGAGGAGGTCCTGCGTGATGGGGAGGGCCGCCGGGGCGATCATGGAGCGGTCCTGGTCCCGGCGATCCGCGCGGCACCGAGCAGGGGGGCGTCGTCGCCCAGTAGGGCGGGCCGGAGGTCGAGGAGGTCTTGGAAGGGGGGCGCGAGCCGGGCCGCCACCCGCGGCCGGATCTCGTCGACGAAGCTGTCTCCCCGGCTCATGCCGCCGCCGAGGACCACGGCCCGGGGGTCCAGAAGCTGCACCGCCGAGGCGATAGCCCGGGCGAGGGGCTCGAGCGCCCTCTCCCAGAGGGCGGCGACGGAGCGGTCCGCCCGGCGGGCCCAGAGGGCCCGGACGTCCGGGGGCAGGCCCAGGGACAGGGCCGCCCGCTCGATGGCGTCGGCCCCGCAGAGGGCTTCCAGGTGCCCGATGACGCCGCAACCGCAGCGCCCCTCCTCCCCCGCGGCCATATGGCCGGGCTCCCAGCCCATGCCGTGGAAGCCGGAGAGCAGGCGGCCGTCCACGACGGCACCGCCCCCTATGCCCGTGCCGAGGGTGAAGAGCAGGTAGTCCCGGAGCCCTTCGGCGGCCCCGCCCGCTCCCCCCTCGCCCAGGGCGTAGCAGTTGCCGTCGTTCTCGAGCGCGACGGGGGCGCCCAGCTCGTCCTCGAGGAGGCGGCGGAGGGGAAGGCCGTCCCACCCCGAGAAGTTCGGCATGAGCACGATCCGCTCCCTCGCCCCGTCCAGCATGGCGGGGACGCCGAGGCCGACGGGCGTCGGCGCTCCCTTCGAGAGGGCGGCGACGATGCGGGCTATCTGGGGGAGGACCTTGTCGGGGGTGCGCCCCGCCGTCCGCTCTCCGATGCGTTCGAGAAGGACGCCGTCGTCGACGAGGGCAGCAGAGACGGTGTGCCCGCCGAGGTCAACGCCCGTGACCCTCATTCTGGTGGGAGCCCAGGGGGAAGGCGCGCCGCTCCGTGGTGCGCCGATGGACCGTCGGGCCCAGGAGGACGTAGAAGAAGCAGACGACCACGAGGAGGGCGGCGATGACGGCGGCGTAGGTCTCGCTGAGGAACCAGAGCAGGACCACGACGAGGCCTGCCGGGGCGAAGAACTTCACCTTGTTCGACGGCTTGGGGTACCGGAGGTTCGAGAGCTGAAGGACGAGCATGACGCCCACCATTCCGAGGAAGAAGACGCCGGGAAGACCGGTGATGAGGACGGGCCGGTTGGGGTAGAATATCTGGTCCGCGAAGGCCCCCATGGCGATCCAGGTGGCGTTGACGGTGATGGGGAGCCCGATGAAGCCCCCCTGCCCCCGGAGAGGGTCCACGATCCGGAATTTGGACATGCGCAGTGCGCCTGAGAAGATGACGAGGGCCGGCAGGGCCGTCCCCCAGAAGGATGAGCCGCCGTAGTACATGAGGGTGTAGAGCAGCACCGCGGGGGCGATGCCGAAGGCGGTGATGTCCACGAAGGTGTCGAGCTCCGCCCCGAAGGCCGTGGAGCCGTGGAGCCACCGGGCGAGGTTGCCGTCGAGCCCGTCGAGGATCAGGGCGAGGATGACGTGCTGGGCGGCGCGGGGGACGAGGGAGAGGTCGCCGCGCCGCACGGACTCTATGGCGGCCAGGATGCTGGCGAAGCCGAAGAAGAGCGCGGCGAGGGTCACCATGGTGGGCGCGATGCGGCGCCAGCTGGGGAAGGCGCGCGGGCCGGCCATCACAGGGTCTCCGTCCTTCCAAGCAGGCGCGCGATGACCGTCTCGCCCGCCGTGACCTGCTGTCCGATCGTCGCGGTCATCTCGATATCCCCCTTCGGAAAGTACATGTCCAGGCGCGAGCCGAACTTCATCATCCCGAAGCGCTCCCCGCGCTTCACGGGGACCGTCCGGTCCGAGGGGGGCCAGTAGACCACCCGGCGGCAGACGGGGCCCACGATCTGGCGGATGAGGCACCTGGTCCCCTCGCCCTCGACGAGGATGGCGTTGTGCTGGTTCACGTCCGAGGACTTCTCGTCGAAGGTGAAGAGGCGCTTGCCCGGGAAATAGCCGAGAAAGGTGGACTGCCCCGCGATGGGGAAGCGGTTCACGTGGACGTCGAAGAGGCTCAGGAAGATGCTGATGCGGACGGTCTCCGTCTTCAGGTAGTCCTTCTCGTAGACCTCGGCGATCTTGGCCAGCTTGCCGCTGGCCGCTGCGACGACGATATCCGGGGCGTCGGGCGTGGCCATCTCGGGGTCGCGGAAGAAGAAGAGCATGTAGGCCGCCAGGACGCCGGCGACGATGAGCCCGGCGGACAGGGCCGCGCCGTTCGGCTGCCCGGCGGTGCGCATCAGAAAATAGACCACGGCGCCAAGAAGGGCCGAGGCCAGAAGAAAGGGCCTCACTTCGGGACGAAATTTCATGGGCAGATTCCCCCGCTGTTCAGGATGCCCTCATCATACTCTAAATTCGGGAGGAGGTCACCTGGATGCCGAACCGTTCGCCGAAGGTCTTGACGAAGTACTTCTGGTGCTCCTCAAGGGCCCAGACCTCGAGCTGGTGCTCCGACTCCGTCTCGACCCGGAGCAGGAGGACCCCCTTCTCCCGGACGAACCGGACGTGGCGCACGGCCTGCTTGTGGCTCCGGTCCAGGCTCTCGGCCATCCGGAGGAGCATGCTCAGGGGCAGGACGGTCCGTTGGGCCTTGCCGTCGAGGCCGGCGAACTCGGGGTCGCTCTTCCTCGGGGCGCGCTTGCGGTGGTAGAAGGCCAGAGCGGACAGGACGGCGATCTCCCGGCTGTGGAACCCCAGGAGCTCGGCGTTCTTGATGAGGTAGGCGCTATGGGCGTGGTGGTTGCTGAAGGACAGGAAGATGCCCACGTCGTGGAGCAGAGCGGCGTAGTGAAGGAGCTCGCGGTCCTCGTCGCCCAGGGCGTGGAGCTCCAGGCTCCTGGCGCTGTCGAAGAGCTCGCCGCAGAGGTGTCCCAGGTGGCGGGAGTGCTCCTCGTAGAACCCGCAGGACCGCCCCAGCTGGAGGACGCTCCGCTCCCGGACGGAGCAGGTGGTGTCCAGATACCCCCAGGTGCCCCTGGTGAGATAGTCCATCAGAAGGCCGTTGCGGAGTCCCCTGGGGCTGATCTGAATCTTCTCCAGGCCCAGGTCCTCCATGAGGGTGTGGATGATGGCCGTCCCGGCGATGATGATGTCCGCCCGCTCGGGGGTCATGCCGGGGACCCTCTTCCGATCCTTCAGCGGGAGGGAGCACAGGAGCTTCGCGAGCTCCTCCATCTGCTTGAAGGTCACCGTCCGGACGCCGTCGTCCTCGTCGTGCTTCTGTTTTCGCTGGTTCATCCGGGCGGCCATCTCGCCCAGGGCCTCCATGGTGCCCGAGCTGCCCACCGTGAGGTCGAGGGCGAACTCCCGAAGCCGCTGCACGCTCCGGAGGGAGGCGTTCCGGACATACTGCTGGAGCAGGGCGTACCGGTCCGGCGTCACGGGCCCCGTCTCGTCGGGCAGGAAGAAGAGGGACGAGAGGCGCACGGAGCCGAGCTTCAGGGAGTCCAGGTGGAAGTGCTCCGCCTGGTTCCCCACGATGAGCTCGGTACTGCCGCCTCCGATGTCGATGAAGAGGGCCGTGCTGTCCCGGAGGTGCATGCCGCTCGAGACGCCCAGGTAGATGAGCCGCGCCTCCTCGAGGCCCGAGATGACCTTGAGGTCGATCCCCGCCTCCCGGCGCACCCGCTCGAGAAAGGCGTCCCTGTTCTCGGCGTCCCGCGTCGCCGACGTGGCCACGGCGTAGATCTCCTCGGCGCCGAGGTTCCGCGCCATGGCGGCGAACCGGGAGAGGACGAGGATCGTCCGCTCCATGGCCTCCTTCTTGAGGCGGTGTTTGAGGAACTCCCCCTCGCCGAGGCGGACCATGATCCGGTGCTGGTTCAGGATGGTGTAGGACTTGTTGTCGTTGATGCGCACCACCAGCAGGCGCGCCGAGTTGGTCCCCAGATCGATGAGCCCGGCCACGTGGCCGGCGCCGTTCAGACGCGTTTCCATCGCATGTCGAGCTTCTTTCCGAAGACCTTCTCGAAGAGGGCGCCCTTCTCCGTTGCCTTGGCGAGCTCCGGCGACGGGTCCTCGGGCGCGGCGCAGAGCAGAGTCACCCTGTCCTCCTCCACGGAGCACTCCAGCCCCTGGACGATCCGCCGGTGGGAGCAGTCCAGCCCGTCGGCCACGCGTAAAATGGCCGACAGGGCGCGGACGCTGTCCCTGTCCCGGACGGAGAGGTGTTCGAAGTAGGCGTCGCTGTCCTTGGGCTCGCACTTCCGGTGGTAGCGGGCCGTGCAGGCGATGATGGTCCGCTCCCGCTCGTCGGGCAGGACGTTCTTCATGCCCAGGATGAACTCCAGGGCCTCCTTGTGGTGCCCCTTGCGCCCGCCGCTCCACCCCACGTCGTGGAGCGTGGCGGCGATCTGGAGGTGGAACCGTCCGTCGCCGTCCATGCCGTGGAGTCCGTCGAGCTGGTCGAAGAGGGCGAGGGCCAGGGAGGCCACGTGGCGGCTGTGGTTCACATGCTGCGGCACGGTCCTCTCCAGAGTCTCCTCGGCGGCCTCGTCCGCGGGGACGGCCGTTCGTTTCTCCTCGGCCAGGAAGGCCTCGGGCACGATGCAGGGCACGCCCCGGTACATGGCCGTGTCGGCGTTCTTCGTCCGGTCGTAGTCCACTGAGTAGTGGTTGACCCGGAAGTACCCCGGCTGGATGTGAAGGATGGCGTAGGACGCCCTGGGGTCGTCGCCGAGCGGGCGGCCCACGGTGCCCGGGTTGATGAACCAGGTGCCCCGCACCTTCTTCGCGAAGGGGGCGTGGGTGTGCCCCGAGCACAGGATGTCGGCGCCCGAGGCGTCGGCGAGCTCCGTCAGGCGCTCGGGCGGCGTCTCGCCGGAGATGTTCTCCTCGATGTCGTCGGGGCTGCCGTGGGTCAGGAGGACGGTCTTGCCGGCGAGGAAGAAGCGCCGGACCTTCGGAAGGCGCTCGAGGTACCGCACGCTCTCCCGGGAGAGGCGGTCGAGGTTCCAGCGGTGCAGGTCCGCCTTCCCGCCCTTCTTCTTTCCGGGCTTCCTGTCCGCCGAGCGGAGCACGTTCCGGTCGAAGTTGCCGAGCACGCCCGCCGCCTCGACGGAGCGCAACAGCTCCACCGTCTCGTCGGGAAAGGGCCCCTGGCCCACGTAGTCCCCCGTGTTGAGCACGATCTCGCCGCCCCGCTTCCTCCCGTCCTTCAGCACCGCCTCGAGGGCCGGCAGGTTTCCGTGGACGTCCCCCAGCAGGATGATCTTCATCCCTTCCCCACCCCTCTCTCTCCGGAGGGCGAGAGGGTCTCCCCCTCCGTCTTCAGATCGTTCCAGAAGCCCTCTTTCGCCAGGGCGTCCCATTCGTCCAGGAAGAGAGCGTATTCGCGGCTCCGCAGGGCCTTTTTCTTCTCCAGCAGCCCGGCGATCCCCGGCCGCAGGGCGCCGAAGGAACGCCCGTGGCCGTAGAAGCGCAGCGAGCGGAGGCGCTCCTCCTCGAGAAACCCGGGGAGGAGGTCGATCCACACATCCCGGTCGTGGATCGAGCCCAGGAGGTCCTGCATCTTCTTCGCCCGCCGTATGAAGGGGTCGAGGGCGCCGTCGTAGAGGGGGCCCAGTATCTCCAGGGCGTACCGCAGCCGCTTCATGGCCTTGCGAAGCTCGTGGAGCTCCGTCACGGCCTCGGGGTTCCGCACGAACCGGTCGTAGCTCACGGCCTCGGCGATTCGCCGGCGGATCTCCTCGGGGCAGACGGCGAAGGAGACGCGCTCCCCCTCGCCCAGGACCTCCCGCTCGGCGGCCGTTCGAAGCCCCTCGGCCATGTCCGCCAGGGGCGCCTTGACGGCGTCGGAGTCAAGGAGGGCCCTGATCCGCCCCTGGAGCTTGTCCCGCCGCTGCCGGAGGCGAAGCCGGAGGCGGGCGATGCCCCGCTCCTCCTTGGGGCCCGCGGACCGGAGCTCCTCATCGAGGTACTCCATCTGGACGTCCAGGTCCCGCGCCTCGCCGAGAGTTCGCGTCAGCCGCGAAATCCCCCTGTTCCACCGTTTCGCGTCCCCGTCGGGAAAACAGTCGGCGAAGAGGGGCAGCGCCGAGCGGAGGCGCCTGGTGGCCACCCTGGTCCTGTGGAGATACTCCAGGTCCTCGGCGGCCCGGAGCCCCGTGAACTGGGACTGGAGGGCGTCCAGGAGGGACACGATGGTGTCCACGGCGAAGGAACAGAAGGTTCTCCCTGGGGTCGTCACGGCAGATCACTCCCCTCGGGCGGATTCCAGCCGTCGTTGCGCAGGAGCATGATCCTCTGGGAGTCCACCTCGGGCTCTCCGGGGCCCGGGCTGTTCCGGACGTAGGAGCCGTCCTCGAGCAAGGTCCAGGACTTCCGGTTGTCCGCCAGATGAACGTCGAGGATGTCCGTGCGGATGCTGTCCCGAAGCGCCTTGTTCCGTATGGGGGCCAGGATTTCGACCCGCCGGTCGAGGTTGCGGGGCATGAGGTCGGCGCTGCCGATGTACATCTCGTCCTCCCCTCCGTTCCGGAAGTAGAAGATCCGGGCGTGCTCCAGAAAGCGGCCCACGATGGACGTGACGGTGATGTTGTCGCTGACGCCCGGCACGCCGGGCCGGAGGCAGCAGATGCCCCGGACCTGAAGGCGGATCGTCACGCCGGCCATGGAGGCCCGGTACAGCGCCCGGATGCACTCGTCGTCCACAAGCTGGTTCATCTTGAAGGCGATATACCCGTCCCCCGCCTCCCTGTGCCGCTTGATCTCCCGGTCGATGCGGGCGATGATGCCGGGGCGCGTGGTGGTCGGCGAGACGAGAAGCTGACGGTAGTCCTCCTTCTTGGAGTAGCCCGTCATGGCGTTGAAGAGGTCCGTCACGTCGGCGCAGATGGCCTTGTCGGAGGTGAAGAGCCCGAGGTCGGCGTAGGTCTTGGCCGTGGAGGGGTTGTAGTTCCCCGTGCCGATGTGGACGTACCGCGAGATGCCCTCCGCCTCGCGGCGCACCACGAGGCAGAGCTTCGCGTGGATCTTGAAACCCACGAGGCCGTAGACGACGTGGACGCCCACGTCCTCGAGGGCCTCGGCCCAGGTGATGTTCCGCTCCTCGTCGAAGCGGGCCTTCAGCTCCACCACGGCCGTCACCTGCTTGCCGTTCTTGCGGGCGGTCATGAGCGCATCCACGATGGGCGACTCGCTGCCCACGCGGTAGAGGGTCTGCTTGATGGCCACCACCTTGGGGTCCGAGGCGGCGCGGCGAATGAAGTCCAGAACCGGGACGAAGCTGTCGTAGGGGTGGTAGAGGATCACGTCCCGCCTCCGGAGCGTGGAGAACTGGGGCGCCCCCGAGGTGCAGGGCGACGGGATTCGGGGGATGAAGGGCTCGTCCTTCAGGTCCGGGCGGTCGACGCTCGTCAGGTCCATCATGTCGGCGAAGGCCAGGGGCCCCTTCCGCCGGTAGATCTGGAAGGGGGCGATGCGGAAGTTCCGCACCAGGAAGGAGAAGATCGCCTTGGGGATGTGGTCCTCCACCTCGAGGCGGACCACCTCGCCGAAGGGCCGGCGGTCCACCAGGTCCTTCACGGCCTCGAGGAGGTCCGAGGACTCGTCCTCGGTGATCTCCACGTCGGTGTTCCTGGTGATCCGGAAGAGGGCCGTGGACACCACCTGAAGGCCCGGGAAGAGGCGGTCGAGGTGATGGGCGACGAGGCTCTCCACGGGCAGGATGTCCACGTGGCGCACGTTGGACGAGAAGCCCAGGCTCTCGTAGGTCTTGGCCTCCTTGTTCCTGGGGATGAAGATGAACCGCGGGACGTTCTTCGGGATCTTCACCCGGGCGAACCGCGTCCCCTTCTGAGGGTCCGCGAGCTCGACGAGGACGTTCAGGCTGAGGTTCGAGATCATGGGGAAGGGGCGGCCGGGGTCGATGGCCTGGGGCGTCAGGATCGGGTAGATCTCGTTCTTGAAGTACCCCTCGAGGTACTTTCTGCTCTTCTCGCTGAGCTCGTCGTAGTCGGCGATGCGGACCTCGGCGCTTCTCAGGCCCGGGCGGAGGGTCTTGAGCCAGTGCGCCTCGGCCTCGGCGATCTGGGGCAGGAGAGTCCGTCGGGCGACGAGCCGGCCACCCGGTTCCGGTACTGCTTCAGGATGCCCGAGACGCGGACCATGAAGAACTCGTCCAGGTTGTTGAAGAAGATGGCGAGGAACTTGAGCTGCTCCAGCAGGGGAACGGCCGGGTCCAGGGCCTCCTTCAGGACCTTGACGTTGAAGTCGATCCAGTTGATCTCCCTGTTGAGATAGAGGTCCCTGTCGTTCAGATCCCTGTCCGGCGCCGTTGGGGCGGAGACCATGGGCAACACCTCGCATTTTCGGTGCGAATCGCACGGGAAGAAATTGTCCATAATTTTAACACTCCGGACGGGGTCTGTGGCGGAAAAAAGCGGCCGGTACGAAAGTGTTACAGTACCGTAAGGTTCCTTGCGGCCCTCTCCCCCGACATTCGAGGGGGCGCGCACGGAGGCCGGAGGGGGTTGACGGTGCGGGTGTCCTCCCGCCTTGCGGTGGGCGCGGGAGAGCGTCGCCGAGGGGTGGCAAGGGCGGTCTACGCGACTGCGGCGGGCGGCGCCGGCAGAGACTGGTCGAGGAAGACGACCGCCTCGTCGTCCTCCCTGGATGCCGCTCGTTCGGGCCACCGGAGTATCTCCATGGTGCCGTCCAGGTTCTCCACGAGGGCGGTGCAGTTTTCCACCCAGTCGCCGCAGTTGAGGTACCGGATGCCCTGAAACTCCCGGATGGCCGGCGAGTGGATGTGCCCGCAGATGATGCCGTCGGCGCCGCTCTCCCGGACGGACCGGAGGACGCACAGCTCGTAGTGCCCGATGTACTTCACGGCATCCTTGACCTTCCTCTTGAGAAAGTCCGAGAGGGACCAGTACCCGAAGCCCAGGAGGGAGCGGACGCGGTCGAGCCACAGGTTGAGGGAGAGGGAGAGGTCGTAGGCCCTGTCCCCCAGATGGGCGAGCCGGTTGCTGCAGAAGGCGGCGCTGTCGTACTCGTGTCCGTGGACGATGAGGTAGTCCCGGCCGTCGAGCCCCTTGTGGCGGGCTTTGCGGCAGACGGTGACCCCTCCGAAGGAGTATCCGTCGAACTCGGACAGGAACTCGTCGTGGTTGCCGACGATATACCGCACGTCGGTCTTCTTCGAGAGCTTCAGGATCTTCCGTATCACGGCGTTGTGGGAGTTGGGCCACCCCGGTTTTCTCTTCAGCTTCCAGCCGTCGATGATGTCCCCCACGAGGTAGAGCTGCTCGCACTCGATCCCCGAGAGGAACGAGGAGAGACACTTTGCCCGGCACCACTTCGTCCCGAGGTGCACATCGGAGAGAAATACAGCCCGATACTTCACGCGGTCGCCTCCTTCGTCGTTCTCTACCCAGAAGGATAGGGCGCCTCGGTGACGGGTGTGTTACGGCACTGTGCCGGTTCCGTATCAATAGTCGTAGGGGTCGTTGGGGGAGAGGGAGTCCTCCGAGGTGCCCGACGGGACGATCTGCCGGAGGATGTTCTGCAGGATCTGCTGTTTGACCTGGTCCTCCGTGCTCTTGGTGGTGTTCGCGCCCTCCCCCACGGGGAACTCGAGGGTGACGGTGATCTTCTGTTCGTCCCGCCCCGGGCTCGTCGGCCTCGGGAAGGAGATGGGCTTCTGCTGGTTCATCACAAGAAGGTCCGAGAGCGCCGGGTCCTGCCAGGTCCCCTTGAGGTTGAAGGTGAGCTCCCGGAAGTCGTTGTTCGATATGCCGCCCACGAGGCCCGAGAGGAGATTCTGGAAGAACTCGGGCGAGAGGGGGTTGCCGTCCACGGACAGGATGCCCTGGAGGGCGCCGAGCACGGTGTTGAGGGCCCGGATGTTCACGTCTCCGGCGCACCGGAGGTCCAGCGGGGTGTCCCGGAACCCGACGGAGCCGCTGGCCGAGAGGTAGCGGTAGATCTTGTCCCCAATGGGGGCCGTCACCCGGCTTCCGGGCATGAGGTAGATGTTCCGGCCGTCCACGCTGAAGTGCGACAGGGCGGAGGCGAAGCGCACCGTGCCGTCCTTCGCCAGGGCGTCCAGCCCCTCGAAGCCCGACAGGGCCCCGTCCTTGGCCGAGAACTCGCCGCTTCCGAACATGAGGCCCACCATGCCCCCCGTGCCGCTCCCCGTGACGGAGAGGTCGGCGATGCCCGTGAGGCGCCCCGCCCCCGCGAAGAAGCTCTCCGTCGCCTTGTCCAGGTCCATCCCACGGATGGCGAGGGTCCCGTTCCAGCGCATGGTGGCGGGGTCCACCTCCGCCGCCACGGAGAACTTGCCGCCGTGGCTGTCCCCCCGGCCGTCGGAGATGATCACGCTCTTCCCGCGCCAGGTGAAGGGGACGACCACGTTCGTGACGGCGACGCCGTAGACCTGGACGCTCTTCGAGGTGACCGTCCCGTCGGCCTGGACGGTCCCGTCCCCGAGGCGTCCCCGCACCTCGAGGTCGACGCCTCCGCGGAGGCCGTTCGTCGTCTGGGACGAGACGCCCGCCATGGCCCGGTCGAGGTCGATCGCGCCCCTGTTCTTCACGGTGAAGGTCACGGCGTCCTTCGCGCGGACGAAGTCGCCCTCCAGGGCGATGGGACCGCGCCCCAGGGAGCCCTCGAGGTCGACGTGCACCCCGTTCTGTCCCGTCGAGCGCGCCGTGAGCCTGACCCGCTCCATCAGGGTGCCGTAGACGGACAGGATGGACGAGTCGGCGGAGAGCGCGATCGAGGCGGGCTTCCCCGCCCCCGTCGTCAGCGTGAAGTTTCCGTTCATCTGGCCGCTGACCGTGGCCGAGGGGAAGAAGCGGTCCCGGACGGTGGCGATGTCCAGGCTCCGGACGGTCCCCTTCAGGGTGCCCGTCGAGCTCCCCGCCAGGGCGAGCTCCCCCTGCAAAGCAAGGGGGGCGCCGAAGACGTTGCCCGAGAACGCCGTCAGCTTCAGAGCGGCGGAGTTGCCCGCCGCCTCCGCCCGGACCTTGGCGACGGGCACGCCCAGGACGGTGGCCTCGTTCGTCTCCATCGTCACGGCGATCGTCGGATCCGACGCCTTTCCCGCCAGGGAGAAGGTCCCCGAGAGGGCGCCGGAGAACTCGCCGGGGTTCATCCCCTGCGCCGAGGCGATCCGCTGCACGGAGAGCCCGGAGAAACGCCCCTTCACGTCGATGGCCTGGTCCCGGGCGAGGGAGCCACCTCCGCTGAACTCCACCCGCCCTCCGAAGAGGGCGGCCGACCCTCCGGTGACGGAGAGCCGCCCGTTGTCGAGGCGTCCGCCGAAGGCGAGGTTGCGGAGGGGCAGAGTGGGCGAGAGGGAGGCGTCCTGTCCGCGGACGGAGAAGGTCACGTCGGGCTCCCGCAGCGGGCCCTCGGCCCTCCAGGTGAGGTCGTAGACGCCGCCGAGGGCGAGCCCCTTCGCTCCCTTTCCGAGAAGGGTCTGGACGGCCTCGCCCCGGATCCCCTTCCCCTCGCCGGACAGAGCCATGGAGCCCGGGCCCTTCTCGAGCCCCGAGAGGCTCCCGCCGCCCGTGACCGTTCCGCCCGCCGGGAGGGAGACGGTGAAGGAGGGCAGGCGGAGCGTCCCGTCGGCCAGGGAGAAGGCCACCTTCAGCTTTCGGCCTTCGGCCCCGAGGGCGAAGATCTTGGGGGCCGAGAGGGTCCCCTCGGCGGAGATGGCGTTGTCCGCGCCGAAGGAGAGCGCCGCGTCCAGGGCCCCCGTGCCGCCGAGGTTCATGCCCGGGGCGTAGAGGATCCCCGCGGACTTGATGTCCAGGCGGTCCGTCGTCAGCCGCACCGTCAGAGGGCCGCCGCCTCCGAGGGAGATGTCGCCCCGCACCGTCAGGGGCGTCCCGTTCCACTGACCCGAGGCGGCGAGGGCGACGGACGCCCCGTCGACCAGCGTCGCCGTCCCGGAGACGGCCTGCACGGGGAACTCGCCGATCCGGAGGGCGGGCGCCTCGAAGGTCACGGGGCCGCCGAGCCGCGACATGGGGCCCTCCAGAGCGACCTTCAGCGTGGAGAGGGTCCCGCTCCAGGTGGACAGCCAGGGGAGGAGCCCCCTCCACTCGCCGAGGGCGACCTGCTCGAGGGCGAGGGTCACCGTTGCCCGGGGTGCCGCTTCGCCGAAGGCGAGGGCGACGGAGCCCTGGACGGGGGACGAGAAGACCCGCCCGTTGTGAAAGGACGCCGTCATGGCCTTGGGGTCGGCGGTCCAGTGAAAGTCCCCCTCCGCGTCGATGCCGGCGATGTGCCCCCCCTCGAGGCGCCCCTCGCCAGAGAGGAGGACCTGCCCCTCCCGAACGCTGGCCGAGAGGGAGGACGTGACGCCCCCCTTCAGCGGGACGTCCAGCCCGGCGGCGGAGACGATCTGCTCGAGCCGGAGGCCCTCCATGGTCCCCTTCACGTCCAGGGGCGTCAGGGCGCCGGAGAGGGCCACCACTGTGTCCCCCGCCCGGAGGAAGGCGTCGGTGACGGTGAGGGCGTCGTCGGCCACCACGGAGCCGCCGACGTCGAAGGGGATGCCCAGGAAGGTCCCCGAGGCGGAGACCGTGGCGCTCCCCTCCCCCGGAGAGAGCCGGGCACTCTTCATGATGAAGTCCCCGCTCGCCGTGCCGATGGTGACCGGTTCGAAACGGATCACGGGGAAATTTTTCAGGGAGAAGGCCTTGCCCGTGGAGGGGGCTCTGGCCCGGAGGGCGGCCAGGAGCCCTTCGGCCGAGAGGGCCCCGTTCCGGACGGTGATGCTCCTGGGCAGAGGGTCGCCCCGGAGCAGGGAGGGCAGCAGCAGGCGCAGCACGACGACGGGGGCCCGGGCGATCTCGCCCTCTGGGCTCGTAATCGTGATGTCCCGCACCCTGTAGCCCGTGATGGGGTTGCCCGAGACGCTCCCCACCTCGAGCGTGCTGCCGGGCAGGGCCGACACGGCATCCTTCAGGGCGGCCACAATCTGGTCCGTCCCGATATCCTGCCTCGGAAGGACGAAAAAGGCCAGTACCATGACGATCAGGGCAAGGGCCGAGAGGCCGATTGCCCACCATCGCTTCCCTTTTGCCATCCGGGTTCCCTCACTCCTCGCTCTCCCCGCTTTTATGCTCATTCTACGGGATTCTCGGCATGATACGCAACCGGAGAGCGGGATACCAGCGCATTTCTACTGAAACAGGCGAACATGGCCGTCCTAGTGCCCTCCTTTGAATGTGAAAAATGTGCATATGTGGACAAGGCGGTGGACAGGAGGGTGAAAAAGAGGCGTTTGCACGGCGGACAGGACGTTTTGTGCATAACTTGTTCGCCTGTGGAGCATAGTTTGCCGTCACACTAGAGGAGGTTCGGAGGCGGAAAATGAGGCACAGAACGAAAAAGAGGACTAGTCCGAAAGGCTCAAAATTTGCTCCGCCGAGGTGAGCCGAATTTCACATCTTCCCCGGGAGAGCAGGACCTTCCCCAGGGCATGGACCGTCTGGCCGGGACGAAGGGTCCAGAGGGGCTCCGTGTCCTCATTGCGGTGGGCCGAGAGCGTCACCCTGTCCCCCGTCAGGAGGAGTCGGTCGCCCGAGACATCGGCCCGTTCGATGGTGAGGCGGACCGTCACGAAGGCCCCGGCGAGGTAGGGCGCCTCGCTCCAGAGCTGGTTCGCCGTGAAGACCTTCCGCCGTCCGTCGCTCCAGAGGCCTGCCCCCCTGGCCTTCGCCCCGCGGAGGGCGTCCAGGATCTTCTTGCGGTGCCGTTCGTTCGGAGGGATGAATAAAGGAAGGGCAAGGCCGGCACGGACGAGCTCGGCGTTCACGAGCAGCTCGCCTCCGGGCGCCTCCACCCAGAGGTAGGCGAGGCGTCGGCCGTAGACGTCGTAGGTCTCCTCGTCGAAGGTGACCCGCAGCGGCCCAAGGGCGAGCAGGCGGGCGTTCAGGTCCCGAGCCTCCCGGCCGAGCTCCTCCTCGGGGCGGGCGGGGTGGTGAAGCTCCGGCGCGTCGATGAGGAGGTACCGTACCGTCTGGCGGTCGCCCTCCACCGTCAGGGTGATGGTGTCGCCGTCGTGCACCTCCACGGCCGCCACGGGCAGCCGTGTCTCCGCTCCCGGCGGGGACGCCGCGAGGAGCGCGAGAAGCAGGGCGAGCAACAGAACGCCTCCGGTCCGACGGGATATGGCCGTTCCCCCCTTTCGGAGGATTGTACCCCCACGCCTCCCCGGGGAAAAGGCCGTGAGGGTATATAATGAAACACGCAACGGGGAGAACGGGAAAAAGGAGCTGATTGCCCGTGGCCATGAACGGCCTGACGACGGGACAGGAGGAGACGCTCCGACGGTACGGCGAGCTGCTCGCCTCCTACAGGGGGCGTGTCCGCCTGACGGGCCCCCAGGAGGAGGGCGCGCTCTGGGAGGACCACATCCTCGACTGCGCGGCGTCGGTGCCCCATCTGCCCCCATCGGGGCGGATCGTGGACGTGGGGTCCGGGGGCGGGCTGCCGGGCCTCGTATGGGCCATCCTCCGTCCGGATCTCGATGTGACGCTGCTGGACAGCGTCCGGAAGAAGTGCGACGCCCTCTCGGAGATGGCGGACGTTCTCAAGCTCCGCAACGTTCGGGTCGTCTGGAGCCGCTGCGAGGACTACGCCCGCGGGGAGCGGGAGTCCTTCGATCTCGCCGGGGCCCGGGCCCTGGCCCAGGCGGGTGTGCTCACCGAGCTCCTCGCCCCTCTCGTGCGGGTGGAGGGTCGTCTTCTCGCCTTCAAGGGGCCGCTCCACGGGGAGGAGACGGCCCCCGTGGTTGGGCGCTGGGGCGACCTGGGCTTGTCAGCTCCGGCCGTCATGGCCTATCATGGAGACGGGGACGGGCGCGTCCTTCTCCTCTGGACGAAGGAGGCCCCCTGCCCCGGAAGATTCCCCAGACGGGCGGGCGTGGCGGAAAAAACACACTGGTGGAGGTGACGCTCCTGTGCTTGTGATAACCGTCTCGAATCAGAAGGGCGGCGTGGGGAAGACCACCACCTGTGTGAACCTCGCCGCGGAGCTGGGACGGCGGAGGTACGCCACTCTGGTGGTGGACATCGACCCCCAGGCCAACTCGACGAGCGGGCTCGGGATCGCCCCCGGGAGCGTCGAGACCAGCATCTACGACGTGCTCCTCGGAGAGGCGGCGGTTGCCGAGTCCGTCGTGCGCACGCGCTGGGAGGGCGTCTCGCTCCTGCCGAGCACCATCGACCTCGCCGGCGCCGAAATCGAGCTGGCGAGCGCCATGAGCCGGGAGACGAAGCTCCGCCGCCAGCTCGAGGCCCTGAAGGGGTACGACGTGGCCATCGTGGACTGCCCCCCCTCCCTCGGGCTCCTCACGATCAACGGTCTGGTCGCGGCGGACAGGCTCATCATCCCGATCCAGTGCGAGTACTACGCTCTCGAGGGCGTAAGCCAGCTCGCGCGGACCGTTGCCCTCGTCAACGAGAATCTGAACCCCAGGCTCGCCATCGACGGCATCCTCCTCACCATGTTCGATGCGCGGACCCGACTGTCCGCCGAGGTGGCCGACGAGGTGCGCCGCCAGTTCGGCGACAGGGTCTTCACGGCGGTGATCCCGCGGAACGTCCGGCTCTCCGAGGCGCCGAGCCATGGGGCGCCCATCTGCTACTACGACCCGACGTCGTCGGGTGCTCACGCCTACGAGGAACTCGGGAAGGAGGTCTCCGATCGATGGTTAAGGCGCGCGCGCTAGGAAAGGGCCTGGGGGCCCTCATCCCTCCCTCCCCGGACAGGGGTTCGGACAAGAAGGGGGACGGGAGCACAGTGCTCCCCCTGGAGGACCTGGTCCCGAACCCGGCCCAGCCAAGACAGGCCATGGATACGGAGGCCCTGCACTCCCTGGCGGAGTCCATCCGGGCCCACGGCATCGTGCAGCCGATCCTTGTCCGCAAAAAGGACGGCGACACCTACGAGATCGTGGCCGGCGAGCGGCGCTGGCGGGCCGCGAAGATCGCCGGGCTCGACGAGGTCCCCGTCCGGATATTCACCGGCAGCGACCAGGCCGTCCGGGAGATCTCCCTCATCGAGAACATCCAGCGGGAGGACCTCTCGCCCCTGGACGTGGCGGCAGCCATCTCGGAGCTCATCCGGGTCTTCGACCTCACCCAGGAGGAGATCGCCGGCCGGATCGGATGGAGCCGGACGGCCGTGACGAACAAGCTCCGCCTTCTTCAGCTGCCCGACGAGGTCAAGCGGATGCTCGCCGAGAACCGACTGACCGAGGGGCACGGGCGAGCGCTCCTCGCCCTGGACTCCCCCGCCGCCATGACCGCCCTGGCACGGACGGCCGCGGAGCGGGGCCTCTCCGTCCGGCAGCTCGAGGAGGCGGCACGGAGCGCCAAGAGGGACTTCACCCTCGTGACCCGCCCCGGACGGATTCGCTACGTCGTCCCGACGGCCGTGCGCCAGCGGGCAAAAAGCCTCGGCATCGGACTGAGGGTAACCGGCGAGGGGGACAAAATGCGTCTTGCCCTCGACGGTCTGGATCGCCGGCAGGCGGAGCTGGTCTTCGACCTCCTCCAGCAGGAGACCTTCGCGAAGGGTGACGACGGGAAGGGGTCGGAATGAAGCGGACCATGATGGATTTCGTCGTCTTCGGCAAGGTCGTCTCCGCCGGGCTGCTCATCGCCGGGTACATCCTGCTCGGTGTGATCGTCTCGAGAAAGCTCGTGGAGCGGGGCTGGCCCGACTGGGTGGCCATCGCCGGGCCGACGGTCATGGCCGTCTTCGGCCTCACCCAGGGGTGGGCCATGCTCCGCAACACCCTGAAGAAAAAATAGTTGTATACAAAAATGTTTCACGTGAAACAGTGACAGGAGGGAGCCCATGGACAGCCTGTTCGCCCCATGGCGGATGACCTATATCAGAGCGCCGAAGGACCACGAGGGGTGCATCTTCTGCGACTTTCCCAAGGAGGACAGGGACCGGGAGCGGTACATCGTCCACCGGGGGCGGACCTGTTTCGTCATCTGCAACGCCTACCCGTACACGCCGGGGCACCTCATGGTGGCCCCCTACCGTCATACCGCCGCATACGAGGCTCTGAGCGACGAGGAGCTCCTCGAGCTCCATCGTCTGGGCGGCCGGTGCATCATCGTGCTGCGGGAGGTCATGCACCCTCACGGCTTCAACCTGGGCGTCAACCTGGGAAAGGTGGCGGGTGCGGGCTTCGACGGACACCTCCATCTGCACGTGGTGCCCCGCTGGAACGGCGACACGAACTTCATGCCCGTCATCGGCGACGTGCGGGTCATCGCCGAGGCCATTCAGGCCACCTACGACCGGGTGCGGAACGCCTGGGATCAGGGGGGCAATGAGTGATCGCTATCGGGAGGCCGCCGTCGAGCTCTCCCATGAGGTGAAGATCAAGCGATCCCGTTTCATAGCCCATGTACGCCTCGTCCGCTCCATCGCCGACGTCCAGGGCGCTCTGCGCGCCGTCGAGGAGGCCCACGGTCAGGCGAACCACAACTGCTGGGCCTATCGGCTGGGCACGGCCCCTCCACAGGAGTACTGGTCCGACGCCGGCGAACCGTCGGGCACCGCCGGCAAACCCATCCTCGGTGCTCTGGACAGGGCCGGCGTGACGAACACCATGGTCGTCGTGACGCGATACTTCGGCGGCATCAAGCTGGGCGTCCGGGGGCTCATCGAGGCCTACGGCTCCGTGGCGTCGGAGGCCCTCGAGCGGGCCGGCGTCCGCGAACGGCGGATGACGCGGACCTACAGCGTCGACCTTCCCTATGAGACGGCCCCTCATCTGTTCCGCATCCTCGCTGCTGCCGACGTGCCCCAGTCCGATGTGACGTCGGAGTACGGCGCCTCGGTCCGGATGATCTGCCCGATCCCCCTGGACGACGCGCCGCTCTTCGAGTCGACCTTCGCCGAGTGGCTGGCGACGAAGCGGATAACGTCCTGGTCCGTTGAGGACGAGTAGAGGCTCCGTACCCGTAAAGACGAGTAGGGCCCTCGTACCCGACCTCTGAGCGTTTTAAACCCCCTTTGCCCCGAGCTCTTGACCGGAGGGAAACCGTCACGGCCACGACGAACGAGGCGAAGGCTCTGTTCAAGGCGGCGACTTGAGGCGTCCCCATCTGGGGATGCGTTTTCCGTTCCGGGCACTTCCAGGCCCTTCGCGTGCGTGATCGCTTTTATCCAGCTCAGGATGCTCCAGTCGCCGCCAATCCAGGCCCTTCACACACGTGACCGCTCTGGAAATTGGAAGAATAGCCCTGTTTAAGAGTGCCCGGATTCTTCGTGAGTTCTTCGTGCGCGTGGGCACTATGGGAAAAAATCGTTGAGATGTCCCGGGCGATAACCAGGCCCGTTCACACGCGTGATCGCCATGAACCAGAGTCGGGACGTTCCAGTCGCCGTCACCCGAGACCCTTCGCGAGCATGGTCGCTATCGATGACGTCGTCAACAAGCATACGTCGGCACCCCCTGATCCTTCACGGTTGGGGGACACCCCCGAAGCATATGTGAGCAGATCTACTCCGTCCAACGTTTCGCATCGACACGGACAGGGCGAACGCCGTCCGACGTGGAGATCCAAGGGCACTCATTTTGTGGAACACCTGCGCATCGGAATCGGCGTGGCCGTAGATTCGTGGAGGATCCTTCGTGTGGCCACCATTTTCTACATTTTCTCTTTAGTGTGCGCACTAAAGAGATGACGTTCCGATCAATCAACGCCGGTCTCATCCTTTTTATTCTGCCCGGCTATCCTCTCCGGACCTCTCGTTTTATTCTTCCCGTTCTGCCTCATGCCTGCAACGGTGGGGTGTCCTGATCCACCGCTGCAGTGCCGCTCGTGATAGTTGAGGGCGGGCATCGCGCCTCGCACCTCGACATCGTGTGCCTCGGCGCCTCGTATCTCGACACCGCACTTCGTACCGAAGGTCGTCCTTCGATGCTGCACTTTCCACCGAAGGTCATGCTTCGTCCTGTACTCCGCGCTGTGACCCGTACACTGCAGTTCGCGGCGAACACTGCGGTTCATACCTCGCACCCGTTGCGCACCGAACACCGTACGTCGTGCTTCACACGGTACTTCGCCCCCCCCGACGCCACGGTCAAGCAGGCACTCGGAGGCACGGGATGCATCATGGACGCCGGAGGGCCTTCGCCCGCGTCAGACGCGAGACGCGCAGACGAAAACGCCCGGGGTATGCGCGCAGGGACGCATGCCTCTCGTCCTCTTGGCCCCGGTCCCACGGTACGGGGCAGGACGTAGCAGAGAAAGACGGCGTGGTCGCGCTACGTGACGTACCCTGCGATCGGTCGTGAGCCAGGTTCGAGAGCGAGGGCATGGATCGGCGGCACGGACTGACAGCCCCTCGGGATTCGCCACGCGGAAGGGAAGTGCCCCCCGTCCGTCGGTGGGGGAGGGGAGTGTTGGGGCAAAGGTTAGCATTAATCAACCCCTTGTCCATCAAATTATGTTGTCGAAGACACCATTCGCTCATGCCCTCTTGCGTCCTCTTATGTCACCCCGTATATTATATGAGTGACATATAGGGAGGTGTTCCTCAAGAATGGGTATATCGCTGAAAGAGTTGCTTCTCGCGGCACTTTTCGCCGGACTGACGGCCGTCGGGGCGTTCATCCGGATCCCCTTTCCCGTCGTCCCGCTGACGCTCCACATGTTCGTGGTCTTTCTCGCGGGGCTTTACCTCGGGCCGAAGGTCGGCATGTTCTCCCAGTGGGCCTATCTGCTCCTCGGGCTTTCGGGCGTGCCGGTCTTCTCCGGCGGCGGAGGGGTGTCCTACGTGCTGTCGCCCACCTTCGGATACCTTCTGTCCTACCCATTCGCGGCATGGATCGCCGGCCGGATCGCCTACGGCGGGCCTCCGACGCTGATGCGCAACCTCCGGGCGTCCCTGTCGGCCCTGCTGCTCGTCTATCTCCTCGGGACGCTGGTCCTCTCTCTCAACCTGAACTTCATCGCGGGGAAGGACGTCTCGCCCGTTCGAGCCATCCAGATAGCCGTCCTGCCCTTCATCGTGCCCGATATGCTGAAGGCCCTGGCCGCCAGCCTCCTGGCGTTGCGGCTCAGAGCCGCGAACGGGGCGGGGCGTCCGTAGAGGAGAATATGGGGAAGTAGGGAAATGTGGGGCGCGCGAGGTGAAGAGGGGCTTGACTAATTTTGACCAAAGAGGGGCCTCCGGATCACGGAGGTCCCTCCTGTCGTTGAACCGATGCCCATCGTGCAGGAAGATGTACGGCGTATGGACGTGACAAAAGTTGTTCACCGCAGACACCGACGCCCGTCGTGCGGGGAGGTCTCTGCGGGTCGATCGTTCCGAACCGTGAAAAAGAAGAGGTGATGAAGACCCTGCGCGTATGTGAAGGTCTCCGCAGGGTCGGTCATTTCAAGGCCAGGTCGAGGTCCGTTGCGTGGAGGAGCCAATGGCGCTGTCGAATGTTTCATGTGAAACATTCGACGCTCCGGCGCTCCCGCCCTGCGTCGGAGCGACAGGTCTACAGGATCTCCACGAGCTCCACGTCGAAGATCAGGTCCTGCCCCGCGAGGTGGTGGTTGCCGTCGAGGACCACGGAGTCGTCCCCCACCTTCCGGACGGTCACAGTCATGGCCCCGCCGTTGCGCTGCCGCATGGACAGCTGATCGCCCTCCGATGGGGTGTAGCCCTTGGGGAGGGCGCACCGCTCCACGGTGAACAGGAGGTCCTCCCGCCGCTCTCCGTAGGCCTCCTCAGGGAAGAGGGTGAGGGTCTTCGTCTCGCCCGGCTCCATGCCCTCCACGCCCCGGTCGAAGCCGGGGATCATCTGCCCCGCGCCGACGGTGAACTCCAGAGGGCTTCGTCCCCTGGAGGAGTCGAACTGCTCGCCGTTCCTCAGCGTCCCCGTGTAGTGTACCCGTACTTTGTCGCCCTTCTTCGCACCCATGGCGCGCACCTTCTTCCTCCCCGCCCGTTTTGCGGGGGAATGTCGCCCCATTGTACCGTTTTTTCGACCACACGGCAGACGGGGCGAAAGAGCGGCCCTTCGGGTACAATAGCCCTGTGTTCGGGAGTCCCCCGTCCGCTTTGGACGAGGCGCGCCCGTCGCCCCGTTCCCGCCTGGTCGTCCCGCCGCCCGGCTGCCCGTCCAGGGCGACCGGCCCCCGAAAAACCGAACGGCGGTCGCGGCACCGGAGAGCCTGTATATATGGAAGACGAGCCCCCGTCGGGGGTTCGGACAAAGAAAGGTCGGTTCCCATGGAGCTCTTCATCGTCGTCCTTCTGACGGTCATCCTTTATAAGGTCGCACGGGCGTTCCTCCGCCTGCCGGGCGAGCGGGCCGACGAGCCCGCGATGGACGGCGGGGAGGCCCTTCGAGGCGGCGAGGCGAGGTGGTACGGCCCGTCGGAGTGTCCGACGGTGCAGAGCTACTCCGTCCCCGGCGGACTCGTCTACATAGGGAGGCGTCTGCCCGGCTCCTCGGGCGGCAACGACGCGGCGCTCATCGACCCGGACCTCGACGCGGCGGACGAGCCGCTGCCTCCGTCTCCGCCCCCGGGGCCCCTGACCTACCGGTCGGCCTCCCCGGCCCTTCGGGGGGGGTATCTCGCCTGGCTGTCCGGGGGAAGACGGTCGCCCGACGCTCCCATCGCCTTCGTCCTGCTCTTCTTTTACGGGCTGGAGCGGCGGCTCTTCGTGGACGGCGTGCGGCGTCCCATCGCCGACGACGAACGGACGGCCATCCTGGCGGAGATACGCCGCCTTCGAGCCCTCTACGGCACCGCCCCGGCCTTCCGGGGGTATGGGGACAACGCCATCGCCACGGACTGGGCGCTCCGGGGCGGGCACGGCGCGCCCCCCGACGACGTGGACTTCACGGACCGCCGGTGCGCCGAACCCTTCCTGGCCCTCATGGCCGCCCACACGGCGCGGGGACGGCCCGTCCCGGGCGGCATGGCCCTCCAGTGGCTCCTCTTTCACGGGTCGGCGCTGCCGGCGCCCGCGCTGCGGCACCCGGATCTCTTCCGCAGCCTCTTCCTGCTCCGGTACGGGGAGAAGTACGGCGACGGCCTCGTGCTGCACGGCAGCCGAACGCCCCTTCGCATCACCTACCGGGGGGCGAGCCCCTCCATGGAGGGGGGCGTGGCGCTCCGGATTCCGTCGCTGCAGAACCCCTTCGTTCTGCGAGCGCCCCTGAGGGGCGTGGAGCTCCTGGCGGAGTCCTGCGCCGCCGAGCTGAAACCCTATGACGACGGCCTCTCCCGGGGTGTCGCCCCCGACGCCCCCGAGGCCCTCGCCCTGCTTCCGGCGGAGCTTCTCGCAGCGGCCTCCGTCGGCGAGACCGCGAGGAACAGGCTCTCGGCCCTCTGCGGTGACGGCCCCGCCCTTGTGGAGATCGGCTCGGTCTACGAGGCCCTGGGCCTGCCCATGCCCATGGGGGACGGGATCGAGAACGCCGTGAAGGAGCTTCGCCCTCTGCTCGGAGCCCTCGGCTTCGGGATGGCGCCCGACGCATCTCTCCACGGCATGGAGGCCAGAGCCGGATCCCGGGTGGCCCTGTACGGTGCGCCCCCCGACGGCTCGCCCCACCCCGAGTTCGCCGTCCTCGTCCCCATCGTCCGCCTCGGAGCCCTGGTGGCCCAGGCGTCGGGGGACGTCACGGACGCCGAGGAGCGGGTGCTCCGGGACGTGGTGGCGTCGAGCGACCGCCTGACGCCGCCGGAGCGCCGGTCCATGGAGGCCTTCCTGCTCTGGTGCCTCGGGACGCCCCAGGACACCCGCCGCCTCCGGGGGGCCCTCCGGAGGCTCCCCGAGGCGGAGCGGACGCCGCTGAGCCGGATCCTCGTCGCCGTGGCCTCGGCGGACGGGCGCGTGGACCCCGAGGAGATGAAGCGCTTGGGCGTGCTCTACGACTACCTCGGCCTCGGGAAGGAGCGGGTCGCCTCGGACGTTCACGGGACCACCGTCCCGGAAGGGCCGAGGGAGAGGAGCGCCGGGGAGGGGTTCGGCCTCGACCGGGACCTCATCCGCATCCGCCAGGAGGAGACGAGGCGGGTGAACGGGGTCCTGCGGGACATCTTCGAGGAGGAGCGCCCGTCCGAGCCCGCCCCCCTGCCGTCCGCCGCCGGCCCCCACGGGCGTCTGCTCGCCCAGCTTGCCCGGAAGAGCGAGTGGGAGCGGGCGGAGTTCCGCGCCCTCTGCGCCTCCCTGGGCCTGCCACCCGAAGGGGCCATGGAGGTCCTGAACGAGTGGGGGTACGCCGCCAAGAGCCTGCCCGTCCTCGAGGACGGAAGCACCATCTACGTGGACACTATTCTTGCCCAGGAGGTCCTATCCCATGACGGAACGACAGCGACTCATCCGGCCCCGTGACCGGGACGCCATCATCCAGTCCCTCCGCGCCGGGGTCACCCCCAAGACGGGGCTGCAGCACATTCAGGTCGGCCGGGCCCGGGAGGTGGAGGCCCTTTTGAAGGACATCGGGCGCATCCTGGACGGCGGGGCGGCCTTCCGGCTCGTCGTGGGGGCCTACGGCTCGGGGAAGAGCTTCTTCCTCCAGCTCGTCCGGGCCATCGCCCTGGAGAAGGGGCTCGTCACCCTCCACGCCGACCTCTCGCCCGACCGGCGTCTCTACGCCACGGGCGGCCAGGCCCGGAACCTCTACGCCGAGCTGACCAGAAACCTCTCCACCAGGACTCGGCCCGACGGCAACGGGGTGCAGGCCGTGGTGGAGAAGTTCCTCGCCGAGGCCAGAAAGGAGGCCGACTCCGGCGGCGGAACCATGGAGGCGGCCATCGAGCGGCGTCTTGGGGCCATCTCGGAGCTCGTGGGCGGGTACGACTTCGCCTCGGTGGTGAAGGCCTACTGGCGGGGCTTCGAGGCGGGGGACGACGGGGCCATGGCCAACGCCGTGCGGTGGCTCCGCGGCGAGTTCGCCACCAGGACCGACGCCCGGGCGGCGCTGGGGGTCCGCACCATCATCGACGACGGCTCCGTCTACGACGCCCTGAAGATCATGAGCCTCTTCGTCCGCCAGGCGGGCTACGGCGGGCTGCTGGTGTGCCTGGACGAGATGGTGACCCTCTACAAACTGGCGAGCCAGAGGGCGCGCCTGGCCAACTACGAGCAGATCCTCCGCATACTGAACGACTGCCTCCAGGGCACGGCCGGCTTCATGGGGTTCATCCTCTGCGGGACGCCCGACTTCCTCTACGACCCGAGAAAGGGGCTCTTCAGCTACGAGGCGCTCCAGTCCCGCCTCACGGACAACATGTTCGCCAAGGCGGCGGGCGTGGTGGACTACGACGCCCCCGTGCTGCCCCTGGGCAGCCTGACGCCCGAGGAGCTCTACGTGCTTCTGGGGAACATCCGGAACGTGTACGCCTCGGGGGACCCGGCAAAATACCTCGTCCCCGACGAGGCGCTGACGGCCTTCCTGGAGCACTGCTCCAAGAAGATCGGCGAGGCCTACTTCAGGACGCCCAGAAGCACCATCAAGGCCTTCGCCGACTTTCTGGCCGTGCTGGAGCAGAACCCCTCCATCCAGTGGACCGCCCTCATCGACGAGGTCCCCGTGGAGGAGGACCGTCCGTCGGACATGCCGGAGATCGTCGACGACGAGAAAGGGGCGGGGACGGCGGAGCCGGGCGAACCCTCCGGCGGGCTCGCCTCCTTCCGGCTCTAAAGGCCATGGCGGAAAGCGCCTTCGCCCGCCTGGCGCCCCCCGTCCGGTGGTGGGTGGAGAAGCAGGGGTGGACGAGCCTCCGGGAGATCCAGGAGATGGCCATCCCTCCGATCCTCGAGGGGGCGACGGACGTGGTGCTGAGCGCCGCCACGGCGGGCGGAAAGACGGAGGCCGCCTTCCTCCCGGCCTGCACCCGGGCGGCGGAAAGCCCCTCCGAAGGCATCGCCGTCCTCTACGTCAGCCCCCTGAAGGCCCTCATCAACGATCAGGCGCGGCGTCTCGAGGGGCTCTTCGAAGAGCTGGGGCTCCCCGTGACGCCCTGGCACGGCGACGTGCCCCAGTCCCGGAAGGACGCCCTCCGGAAGAACCCTTCGGGGGCGCTGCTCATCACCCCCGAGTCTCTGGAGTCCCTTCTGATGAGCTCCTCTCCCTGGTGCGCCACGGCCCTTTCCAGCCTCAGGAACGTCGTGGTGGACGAATTCCACGCCTTCCTCGGCACGGAGCGGGGGTGCCAGCTCCAGTCCCTGCTCCGCCGGGTCGAGTTTCTGACGGGGCGCTTCGTCCCGAGGATCGCCCTGAGCGCCACGCTGGGCGACATGGACCTGGTGGGGCGATCCCTCCGCCCCGGCTCAGACGTTCCCTGCACCATCCTCGTCTCGGCGGGGGGCGGGAGCGAGCTGCTTCTTCAGGTGCGGGGGTACGAGGGAGAGGGGAAGGGCGTCCCGCCCCAGGTTGCCGACGATCTCTACGGGCTGCTCCGGGGGGCGTCCCACCTCGTCTTCGCCAACAGCCGGGCCGCCGTCGAGGAGCTGGCGTCGGACCTGGCGGCGCGATGCGAGCGGTCCTTCGTTCCCAACGAGTTCTTCCCCCACCACGGCAGCCTCTCGCCCGAGCTGCGTCGGGACGTGGAGCGCCGCCTCCAGCGGGGAGAACTTCCCACCACGGCGGTCTGCACGTCGACCCTGGAGCTGGGGATCGACATCGGCGGCGTGACGTCCATCGCCCAAGTGGGGGCCCCCATCGCCGTGGCGGGGCTCCGGCAGAGGCTGGGTCGGTCGGGGCGGCGGGGGAGTCCGGCCATCCTCCGGATCTTCGTGCCAGAGCGGCGGAGGGCGAAGGACCTCCACCCGGCGGACGGCCTGCGCCTTGCCCTGGTCCAGACCATGGCCATGGTGGACCTGCTGCTGCAGAAGTGGTACGAGCCCCCCGAGACGGGGGACATGCACCTCTCCACCCTGGTCCAGCAGACCCTGTCGGTGATCGCCCAGTACGGCGGCGTCCGGGCCGATCAGCTCTGGACGCTCCTCTGCGGCACGGGGCCCTTCACGCTGGTGGACGGCGGGCAGTACGAGGCACTGCTCCGCGCCCTGGCCGCATCGGACCTCATCGCCCAGCTCGAGGACGGCCGCCTCGTCCTGGGCCTCGAGGGCGAGCGGACCGTGGAGCGCTACACCTTCTTCACGGCCTTCTCGGCGCCGGAGGAGTACCGCGTGGAGCACGGCGGCGACCTCCTGGGGCGTCTGCCCGTGGACAAACCCCTGACCCGGGGGCAGCGCATCGTCTTCGCCGGCAGGGCCTGGACGGTGGAATCGGTGTCCGTCGCCGGGAAGATCATCACGGTCCGGCCCGCCGCCGGAGGGGAGCCCCCCTCCTTCACGGGGTCGGGGCGGCGGGTGCACGACGGGGTCCGCCGCGCCATGGGGCGAATCCTCGCCTCCGACGACGTCCCCCCCTATCTCGACAGGGCGGCCGCGGCGCTCCTCGCCGAGGGGCGGTCGTACTACCGCTCATCGGGCCTGTCCGACGGAGGGGTCATGGAGCGGAACGACGACCTCTTCCTGACGCCCTGGCGGGGTGACGGCGTCCTGGACGCCGCGGTCCTGATGCTCCGGACGAAGGGGCTCGACGCCGACCAGTCGGGCGGCGTCCTCGAGGTCCGGGACTGCTCGCGGCGGCGCCTCCTCTCCACGGCGTCGGCCCTCCTCGACGAGGCGGCTCCCGCCGGAGAGGCCCTGGCGGCCCTCGTGGCGGACACGACGGAGGAGAAGTTCGACGTCGTCCTGCCCGAGGCCCTCCGCCGGGCGGGGTACGCCGCGAAGCACCTCGACGTGCCGGGGGCGCGCGAATGGTTTGCCGCCCTCGTCGAGCGGCCGGGTGCCGACATCTTCCAAGAAGAAAAGGGGACGGAAGAAAGGGGAGAGAGCCGATGAAGCGAATCCGGGACTACGGGGTGATCGTGGGGCAGATGGAGCGGGGGCCCCTGAACGCCCTGACGGACGTGGAGGGGGTGACCGTCGGCCACTGCACCCTGGCCGAAGGCGACGTCCAGACGGGCGTCACGGCCATACTCCCCCATAAAGGCGACATGTTCCGCGAGAAGCTTCTGGCGGCCTGTCACGTGATCAACGGCTTCGGCAAATCCGTCGGCCTCGTGCAGATCGCCGAGATGGGGACCCTGGAGACGCCCATCCTCCTCACCAACACCTTCGCCGTGGGCGCGGCCTCCGAGGCCCTGGTCCGGCACATGCTCGCCGACAACCCCGACATCGGGCGGGAAACGGGGACGGTGAACCCCGTGGTGTGCGAGTGCAACGACGGGTGGCTGAACGACATCCGGCGGTTCTCCGTCGGCGGGGAGCACGTCCTGTCTGCCCTGTCGTCGGCCGCATCCGACTTCGCCCTCGGGGCCGTGGGAGCGGGCCGCGGCATGTCGTGCTACCAGCTCAAGGGCGGCATCGGCACGGCATCGAGACGATTCTCCGCCGAGGGGAAGACCTATACCCTGGGCGCCCTCGTGCTCTCCAACTTCGGCCTTCTCGGGGACCTGACGGTGGACGGCCGGAGGGTGGGGCGGACCATCGAGGCGACGGACCCGCCCATGGACGATCAGGGCTCCGTCATCACGGTCCTGGCCACGGACCTCCCCCTCACGGAGCGGCAGCTTGGCCGGGTGGCCCGGCGGGCCTCCGTCGGGCTGGCTCGCACGGGGACCTTCATCGGCAACGGAAGCGGCGACATCGTCCTGGCCTTCTCCACGGCCAACCGGTTCTTCCACCACGAGACGGCCCCTGTTCTCTCCATGTCCGTGTTCAACGAGAACCTCATGGACCTGCCCTTCCGGGCCACCGCCGAGGCCGTCGAGGAGGCCGTGCTCGACTCCATGGTCTGTGCCGAGACCGTGACGGGGCGGGACGGCCACGTCAGACGGTCCCTGGCGGAATATATCGCCCGGGACGGCCTCCTCTGATAGAATGTCGGTGCGCGCCGTGGACGGACGAATGGCCCAGGCGGTCCGGAGCTTCCCCTTCGTGGCGCGCTCCGACGCCTTGGTGCTGATCCTCGGCAGCATGCCCGGAGCGGCGTCCCTGGCGGCGGGGGAGTACTACGCCCACCCGAGGAACGCCTTCTGGCCCATCATGGAGGGGCTCTTCGCCATCCCGCAGCATCGCCCCTACGACGAGCGGCTCGAGGGGCTGAAGGATCGCGGGATCGCCCTGTGGGACGTGTTGGCCTCCTGCGTCCGCCCGGGGAGCCTGGACTCGGCCATCGACGGCGCCACCGTCGTCCCGAACGACTTCCCGGCCTTCTTCCGGGCCCATCGCGGCATCGAGGCCGTCTTCTTCAACGGCACCATGGCCGAGCGGTCCTGGCGGCGGCACGTGGCCCCAGGCCTTCCGCACGCCCCGATGAGGACGGTGCGCCTGCCCTCCACGAGCCCGGCCCATGCCGGACGGAGCCTGGAGGACAAGATGGAGCTCTGGGCTGTCCTTCGGGAGGCCCTGGAACGACCCGATCCCCGAGAGAAAAGGAGGAGGGAGCCATGACCGTCGAACTCGTACGAACCGTTCTTCTCCGGTGCGTCCTTCTGAACTACGCCCTGCTGATCCTCATGTTCCTGGCCTTCGTCCTGAAGGGCGATGCCATCCTGCGGCTCCACAGGCGGTGGTTCGACCTGGACCGGAGAACCTTCCACCTCGTCTTCTACCTGTTCCTCGGGGTGTACAAGCTGTTCACCATGGCCTTCTTTCTCGTCCCATGGCTCGCCCTGACCCTGGGGTCCTAGGACGCGCATCGTGACGGAACGGCTCGGACTGCGGAACCTGCCGAGGCTCTTCGTCGCCCTGGTCCGCCGGGAGGGGAACGCCCTCTTCCTGGCCACCCTGGGGGCCATCTTCATGAGCTTTGCCCTCGTAGCCCTCACGGTGCCCTACCGCTTCGCCGGGGCGGGGCTGGCGGGCGTGGCGCTTCTGGCGCGCTACCTCTTCGACGTCTCGCCGGCGTGGATCATCCTCGCGGGGAACATCCTCCTGCTGGCCTGGGGGTGGCGGGCCCTGTCGCCGCGCTTCGTGCTCTGGACCCTCTACGTCGCCCTCGTCAGCTCGGCGGCGGTGGCCTTCTTCGAGCGGTTCTCCTACCCCATGCTCGACGAACACCTCCTGGCCGCCATCCTCGCCGGCGTGTGCAGCGGCCTGGGGATCGGGATGGTCTTCACCATGGGGGGCAGCACGGGGGGGACGGACGTGATCGTGGCCACGGCCAAGCGACGCTGGGGCGTGGACATGGGGATGTTCTCCTTCTACCTCAACACGGGCATCCTGCTCCTCTCGTGCTTCGCCGTGTCCATCGAGCAGCTCCTCATGGGGGGGGTGCTCCTCTACGTCGAGAGCATCACCATCGACAGCGTCCTGAAGTCCTTCGACCGGCGGAAGCAGATGATGATCATCACCGACCGGCTGGAGGAGGTCCGGCGGTACATCGTGGAGGACCTGGACAAGAGCGCCACGATCCTCCGGGGCGAGGGGGCATACACGGGGAACGAGAAGCCCGTGATCCTGGTGGTGCTGAACAGGAGACAGGCCATGGAGCTGAAGCACTTCGTGGTCTCCCTGGACCGACAGGCCTTCATCATCCTGGCCGACGTGGCCGAGGTCGTGGGCGAGGGGTTCAAGCACTGGAAGCACATATAGTAGGTACCCCTCATGATGATTAAGCGTACGCGTCCGGGGCGTTGTCTCCGGTTTCTCGGGTGACAATACTCGCGCAGCTGTCTCCAGGCGTCCGATCCCCTATCCCCTCACGGGGCGTCCCCTCGTCGAACACATCCATGGTCACGCACACCCCCCGCACCCTCCGAAAACTCGTGTCGTGCGAACAACGCGGCGTTTTTCCGCACCTCGTGCGGAGAGCGCCGTCACTCGGCACGTCCGTCCCCCGACGTCTCTTTTGACAAAATATTGTTATTGGTCGTTCTATCTGCTATTTTAAGAAACAGTCTCTTTTCATCACCCATAGGGGAGGTCGTCATACGATGAAGGCGAAGAGCATCAGAGGTTGGTCGCACGCTTTATTCCCGTTGATCTGCGCGCTCTTCATTTTGAGCGGCGGCGGACATCTTTATGCCGATGGACAGAACGCGGCGGAACAGACGCCCCTTTCCGATGTCGCGGCGACACTGTCGAAGATCGAGTCGGCCGGTTCGGCCGCCGAAGAGGAGGCCGCGCGACTTCCAAGCCAGGTCGCTCAGGAGCGGGAGGTTGTCGTCAAGGCGCTGGACGAATGGGCGAAGGACGAGCTCGCCAAAATTGTGGCGGAGTCCTACGCACGAGCGGAGTCGGCGCTGAACGCCACATCGCTTCCGGACCCAGATGACGGGGAATCCTTCGCCGTCTGGTGGGAGAACAAACCCGCATCGTCGGGAAACGAGACGATAGAGGAGCTGGCGAGCGGTTTTGTCGCCGCTTCCAGCGTGAAGCTCTCCGGGGTCACTGACGAGACGGCGGCGAAGATCAACGGCAGTCTGGATGAACAAGGCCGAAAGCTGCTCTTGCAGGCGATGGAGAATGTCAGGAGGCCATTTGCGCAGGTTGTGCAAGCCCGTCTCCCCATTTATGAGACCATCCCCCTTCCTTCCGCCCTGGAAAGAGCGCAGGTCGCCCTTTCCGGCGATGCGGCCCGGGAATTCGCCGCGGTCGGGGCGAAGGGCTCCTTTTTGGGGGAGGATGTTCTGAGAAGGTTCGGCGCCAGAACGGTACAAAAGACGACGGGGCGAGTCCTCGGCAAAATCGCCCCGCTGGTCAGCGTCGTGCGCTCGACCTCGGCCGGCGCGGACGCGGCGACGGCCAAGGCGAACCTGGAGGGCCAACTGCGGCGGATGGTCCTGGAGGAGTATAGGGGCGGATTCACCGCGCAGTCGCTGTGGTCGGGGGACAAGGACGACGCCGCCCCCTCCGTGAGAACGACGATGAGCGGGTATGTCGGGGACGCGCTGGAGAGCTGGGACCGGATCTGCCGAAGCGAGATCGCCTCGCTTCGCGATTCGGCCTACACCCTCGCGGTTTCCGAGTCTGCGAGGCGATATATCGAGGACGAGCGGAAGCAGGGGAAAAATTCAGAGGTTCTTTTTGAGGAGATGGGACGGTTGTGGGAGGTCTTCGGAGAGCTGACCTCCAAAGTGCCTGTCGAGAAGCTCAAGAGCGTGCTGCTCGCGGCTCCCGACCGGGAGGAGCTGCGCAAACTCTCCGTGGCGCTGGGCGCTTCCTTGCTGAATCACTACGACATGTACGGCGGGTACTTCCTCGAGGGGGTCCACAGCCTCGGTGTGGCCAACTACCTCTCCTCCGACGCATGGCGGTCCGGCACCGTCGATTGGCGCATCGTGAGCGACAAAATCCGAAAAATACCCGGGTTGAGCGATCGGAAGGACGCCGTCGAGGGGCTGTACGTCCTGATTCGCGAGGACGCTCCCTGGGAGGGCCTGACCACGGACGTCATGGCCGCGGTGGGAACTCAAAAGGACCTTTTCCGGGCCGTTTGGGGCGCGGTGAAGCCGGATATCGAGAAGACGGCCCATATACTGGGGGATGCCAACGCCAGGGACAACGTCGAACGGAGTTTGAAGAGTTCAGCGGCGCTGACGGCGGCATTTCTCAAATCCTCCAGCGCGGAGTTCTGGTCGAAGAGCCCGAAGGGCGACCTCGACGACCTGATGAAGATCGCGATGTTCCGGATGGAGACGCTGAAGCGACCGATCGAATCGGCCGTGGTAGCGGAACAGGACAGGGGCGACCTTCTGGAGGCCTATCGAAAGGTTGGCGTGAACGGCGTGGAGTTGTGGGACATCTATGCAACGAAAGAGGCCGGGCCGCAAGGGCGAGACCGGGCGAAACAGAGCATCGCGTTCCTGGCGGCCGGCTATCCCTTCGAGGACCTGAAGGACGGGAAGACGCTGGATGCCGTCATCTTCTACGACAAAATCCCCGTGGTCGGGAAGATGCTCTACCCCCACCGGCGTTTTATGCCGATGGCCCTGCTCGGCGTGATCGCCCTCGCCGTGGTCGCCTTCCTGGCGAGGAAAAAGGAGTAGCCGCGGAAGAAGTGTGTTTTGAGAACCTGCGACCTGCTCGCCGGACAAAAACACATTTCTTGGGTCCCTGAAGAAGGGCTGCTCGGTGCTTGAACGTCACCGTGGGCAATATGGGGTTTTGTGCCGGAAAAAGTGCGGAACGGAGCGAACGACAATGGACCAGAAGAGAGTCGAAACGATTAAGCAGCAATACGACCTTGTTGTACATAGTGACGCCGATGCGAACATTGAGTTCTGGTACGCCAGGGAACTGATGCCGCTGCTTGGATACGAGCGTTGGGAGAATTTCGAGAACGCGATTTCACGTGCCATTGAGTCCTGTGAAACGAGTGGAGTTACGCTTTCTGATCATTTTCGTGAGGTCACGAAAATGATCACGACAGGGAAGAATGCGCAGCGACCTGTACGGGATTTTATGCTTACTCGCTATGCCTGTTACCTTATTGCTCAAAACGGCGATCCAAAAAAAGAAGAAATTGCCTTTGCGCAGAGTTACTTCGCAATCCAGACCAGAAAGCAAGAGTTGATTGAGGAGCGCATTGCTCTGATCGAGCGAACCAAGGCCCGTGGTCGCTTGAGAGAATCTGAGAAGCGACTGTCTCAAAATATATATGAACGCGGTGTGGATGATGCCGGGTTTGGCCGGATCCGTTCGAAAGGCGATCAGGCATTGTTTGGTGGCTATACGACGCAGGAGATGAAGGACAAACTCGGTGTGAAGGACACGCGTCCTCTGGCAGATTTCTTGCCTACTCTGACGATTGCCGCAAAAAATCTTGCGACAGAGATGACCAACTACAATGTCGAGGGAAAAGATCTGCACGGTGAGCCCTCCATCACCGGTGAACATGTGCAAAACAACCGCTCCGTGCGTGAAATGTTGGGGCAGCGTGGCATTATGCCGGAGGAGTTACCGGCCTCCGAGGACATCAAGAAACTGGAGCGGAGTGTGAAATCCCAGGAGAGAAAGATCGCGGCGGAGGCAGGAAAATTACCTGAAGCAGAGAATGGCGAGGACTCTGCGGATGATGAGGGTGTTTGAACCGTACTCAAGATCACGTTTACAGGGTCTCAACTGATCGGGATGGGTAAATCGCCTCCCAGCGGATGGACGGCCAGCCCGCCGAGCCCTGATGGGCTCGGCGGGCCGCTGTTTGCTGAGGGGGCGAAAAGCCGTCCGGCATGGAGCACATGACCGCACTATGAAGCCCAAAGGGTGCCTACGGTGTGTCGGAGCGTATCCCGGACGAACCGCGAAGCCGCCCGGCGCACGCGTTTTGGTTCAGATGCGCTCCTGGAGCGGAGTGGAGAGGATAAGAACCGACAATCTGCCTCAACGATGAAATGTTCCTGTCGTATTGCTTCACTTCTATGGGATGTGATAAAATTTTGAAGAATGCGTTGTAATTCACAAAGTTATATTAGGGAGGGAGTAGGGTGAATCTCGAAAACGCCGAATATGCTGAATATTCATCGGGGGGGGGGCGAGATTGACCTAGCGGAGATTTTGTCCCTCTTATGGGGAAAGCGGCGGCTCATCGTTGCAGTGGCTGTGTTTTTCATGCTGGCAGGGGTTGCCTATGCGATTCTGACCCCCCGTGTTTACGAGGCTCGAATAGCTTTACTCATCCTCCCTCCAATTCCATCGGAGATTACCGGAGAACAGAAGGCGAGCGGCGCTTCAGTCTTCACCCCGGATATTTACATAGACCTTGCGAGGGCGCGGGATCTTATGCAGGGCGTTATAATGGAAACGCTCCCGAAAGACAACTCTCGACCAAATGTGGAAGTCTTTTCAGATAATTTCAAGATAACGGTCAATAAGTCCTCCGAAACGTACACGAAAGATGTTCAGACTCCCCGCGCTTCCATCGCCCCACTGTCACTGACGCTCACGGCCACGCTCAGAGGCCGTGACAGACACATCCTTCCGGCCCTGCTCTCCGCCTGGAGCGATGCCTTCATAAAAAAGAACTCCCAGCTTTTTTACGGGCGCGCTGCCCAATCCTTTGAATACCTTCAAGAAACACTTCTCGTGACGAAGAAAAATCTGGAAGAGGCAGAGGACGCCCTTTTTTCCTATCGTAAAGAAAACCCCGTGTCGGTCCTGCAAATCCAACTGGAGACCATGAAATCCCTTCACGGCGAGTTTCTGGCGGATTATACCAGAAAATTGCGAGGCATCGCTCCCCTGGAGGCGCAGATACAACTTGTCCGTTCGCTGATCGAGAGTGAACCGGAGAGAAAGACCCTCAAACGGGGGATGTCGAAGGAGGCGCTCTGGAATTATCTCGCTCAGAAGCTCGGACCGGAGGAACTGCGTCAAATTGAAGAACTCGACATCATGGACGAGTTCCTGAACACGCACTACGCCTCATTAAAGGCTAAACTTCAAGAGTACGAAATCGGACTCACTGCTCTCAAGGCGTCGATTGCAGATCTCAATAATCACATCATGTCCACGGAGAAGGAGTATGAAACGAAACAGTCCCGTCTGCTTCAGATAGGGCTCGATATGGAGCGTTTGACTCGGACGGAAACAGTCCTTCAAGGGGCCTACGATGTATTGGCACAGAAGTATCAGGCCTCGAAGATAGCGGTAGCGGACGCTGCGGATTCGATTCGGGTCATCGAGCACCCTGTTATGCCCGAGAGACCTGTAGCACCTCAGAGAAAGCTGATAGTCGTCCTCTCATCGGTGATCGGGGTGTTCGCCGGCTTATTCGCGGGATTCGTGTCTTGCTACGTTGAGAATTACGAAAAGAGGGCACCTGCCGAGTCCTGACGGGGTCGCCATAGGTCCCATGACCGCACGATGAAGCCCGAAGGGCCCTATGGTGCGAGTCGGAGCGTATCCCGGAGCGCAGCGACGGGGACGACCGGCACGAAACGGCGAGCTTCCGGAAGCTCGTCGTTTCGTGCCGTCTACTGCCCCTCGAAATTCATCTCGGGACCGTATCTGACGTAACAGACACTGCACCTCTTGGCCCCGTCAGGAGCCAAGAAGTACGGTGATCGCTATCCTTGGAACAGCGTGGAAGGGGCGACGGGACTTTTCTCGAAAGTCCCGTCGGTCATCTACTGCCACTCCAGAATCGTGCAGCCCCAGGAGTACCCCACGCCGAAGCCGGCGATGAGGACCTTGTCGCCGGGCCGAAGGACCCCCTCGTCGGCGGCGTCCCGCAGGGCGATAGGGATGGTGGAGCTCACCGTGTTCCCCTTCTTCTCCATGTTCTTGTAGACCTTGTCCTCCGGGATGCCCATCTCCTCCCGCAGGTTGTCCAGGATGAGACGGGTGGCCTGATGGAAAACCACGAGGGCGATGTCGTCCATGACGAGGCCGTGTCGGCTCATGATCTCATTTATGGCCGGAGGGACGGCCTCGAGGGTGAACTTGAGCACCTCGGGGCCGTTCATGTAGATGTTCTCGGCGCTTCGGGTGTTGCCCCATCGGTTGGTCCTGGTCTCGGCCGTCTCGGCGGAGCGGGGGCTGGCCCAGGCGCCCGCCGGGATGATGAGGTTGTCCTTGCCGCTGCCGTCGGTGCCGAGCACGAACTGGCCGATGCCGTCGGTCTCGGACCGGACTACGAGGGTCGCGGCGGCTCCGTCGCCGAAGATGGTGCGGGTGCTCTTGTCCCCGGGGTTGATGGACCTCGTGATGGTGTCTGCCGTGATGAGGAGGACCCGGTCGGCGAGGTCCGCGGCGATGAGCCCCTTGGCCAGGGACAGGCCGTAGACGAAGCCCGAGCACCCCAGGTTGAAGTCCAGGGCGCCGGCGGAACTCCTGAGCCCCAGGCGGGCGTGGACCACGCAGGCCGTGGCGGGGAGGAAGTAGTCCGGGAATTCGGTGCAGAGGAGCAGGAAGTCGATGCTCTCCGGCGGGACGCCGGACTCGGCGAGGAGCTTCTTGCCTGCGGCGGCGGCCAGGTCGGACACCAGCTCTCCGTCCACGACGCGGCGCTCCCGGACGCCCGTCTTCAGGTAGATCTTCTCCTCGGACCAGACGCCGAACTCCCGGACGAGAGCCTCGTTGTCCAGCACCTTGTCGGGCAGGTGGTAGGAAATGTGCGCTATTGCCGCTCCGGTTTTTCTCATCTCTCGGCGCTCCTCTCGGGTGCATACTCATGGGGAATTATCCCATGGCCCTCGTGCCTCTGACAAGGGTGGGACCGAGACGGCACTTGCAAAGATGACCAAGGTGGAATAGAGTTATGAGATATCTGAACAGTATGATCTGCCGTCAGACCGTGGCGTCGCGCCATGGGGCTCATTGTCCTGAACTCCCGTGTTTTCCGGGCTGCTCGGGAGGGTTCTTCGCCCTCCTCCGACACCCGTCGGGGTACACGGACTTCGAAGCGCAGGGGTTTCGGGCATCGGCCGGCAGGCCTGCCGCAGACGAAACGCGGTCGGCGGGTGCCATACGGCCTCGACAGGCGAAGCGCCTCTCTTCAGGAGGGATATCTGTGGCCGGGACGGACTACTACGCTCTCAACCTGAACTCCCAGAGCCTGTTTCGGGTCTACGACACGGCGATCCCGAGGGTCAGGCGATATCTCCAGGCGGAGATGGACTTCGTCAAGAGGCGTCTGAACGGATCGGAGAGGGTCCTTGAGGTCGGCGCCGGGTATGGGCGAATCCTCAGGGAGCTGGCACCCTCCGCCCACTCCCTGGTCGGGGTGGACATATCCGAGGATTCGGTGCGCTTCGGCCGCGAATTTCTGAAGAACTGCGCCAACGTTCGGCTCGAGGTGATGGATGGGCATCATCTCGATTTCAGGGACGAGTTCGACGCGGTCCTCTGCCTGCAAAACGGGCTCTCCGCCATGAAGGGCGAGGCCTCTCGGATAGTCAGCGGCTGCCTGAAGGCCGCCCGTCCGGGCGGGAGAGCTTTTTTCAGCACCTACAGCGGCAAATTCTGGGAACACCGGCTGGCCTGGTTCGAAGAGCAGGCAGAGAAGGGTCTGTTGGGCGAAATAGACAGGGAGCGGACTCGGGACGGCGTCATCGTCTGCAAGGACGGCTTCCGGGCCAGGACCTTCACGGAAGAGGACCTCATCGCACTGGGGCAGTCGTCGGGGTACGGATACCAGGTTCAGGAGGTGGATGAATCCAGCCTTTTTCTTGTCATCACCAAATCCTGACCGCGAAGAGGGGGGCCTGCAACGGGCTCTTTTCGCGAAGAACCGCATATCCGGCGATCGGTCGTCGGTACGACGCCGATGCCGTCCTGTGCTTCCGAGGGGTCCGGAACGGGGCCGGACCCCTCGGCACCGCTGAAACGCGCTTGTGCTCCACGAGACCACCATCATGGAAGGGAGTGGGTACAGTGACACGAAGACAGCACCATTTCCCTGCGGATATGAGGGGGACGCCATGATAAGCCAGAAGATATCCTTTATCCACTGCGCGGACCTTCACCTCGACAGCCCCTTCGTCGGCCTGTCGGATATCTCCCAGCCACTGGGCACCAGACTTCGCAAGGCGACCTTCCAGGCCTTCGAAAACGTCGTCTCCTACGCCATAAAAAACCGTTCTGACTTCCTCGTCATCTCGGGCGACATCTACGACGGCGCCGACAGAAGCGTCCGGGCCCAGGTCTTCCTGCTCAACCAGCTCAAGCGGCTCTCCGATGCGGGTATCCCCTCCTTCATCGCCCACGGAAACCACGACGCCCTCTCGGGGTGGGAGATGGACAGAGACCTTCCGCCCCTGGCCACGCGTTTCGGTCCCGAGGTGGAGTCCGTCCCGCTCGTCCTGCGGGGCGAGACCGTGGGGACGGTCCACGGGTACAGCTACCCCGTGCGGGACGTCGGCGGAAACATAGCGGCGGACTTCGCGGGCCGGCGGGGCGAAGGGCTGAACATCGCCGTGCTCCACTGCAACGTGGGCGGCCGGCCGGACTACGAGAACTACGCGCCCTGCTCCCTGGACGACCTCCGGGCGGCGGGCATGGACTACTGGGCCCTGGGGCACATCCACGCCGCCGAGATCGTGCACTACGACCCCCTGGTGGTCTACCCGGGCAACACCCAGGGCAGGAGCATCCGCGAGACGGGGAAGAAGGGTTTCTACTCCGTCACCATCACGCCCGCGTCGGGGTCCGTCCCGGCGGCGGGGAGCGCGGAGTTCGTCCCCTGCGACGTGATCCGCTGGCGGGACGAGGAGCTCTCCATCGAGGGGATGCAGCGCGACGAGGACCTCTTCACGGCCATCGAGAGCGTGAAGGAGCGGGTTCGCCATGACAGCGCCGGGCGGCCCACGCTTCTTCGGGTGCGGCTTTCGGGCCGGGGACGGCTCCACGAGCAGCTCGGCCGCCCCGGGTTTCTCGCCGGCGCCGACGGCCTCAGAGGGACCTTCAACGAGCACGAGGAGGACCGGCCGGACTTCGTCTCCATCGAGCGGATATCCAGCGTCACGGCGCCGCCTCTGGACACGGACTCCCTCATGTCCGGGGACCACTTCGTCGCCGACTTCCTCAAGGAGGCGGCCTCCTTCAGGGAGCGGGGTGACCTGCGTTCCGGCGTCCGGGCCATCCTCGAGGAGGACGGCCTCATGGGGCGCCTCGCCTCGCGGGAGATCCAGCAGCGTCTGGACGCCTTCTCGGACGAACAGCTGGCGGAGCTGGTGAACCGCGGCGCCTACGCCGCCCTGACCCAACTGCTCGAAGGGGAGGATGCGTCATGAAGATCCGGGACTTTTTCGTCAGCAGCTTCGGCATTTTTTCGGGCGACGGCGCCTCGCTCTCCAAGGGGCTCACCGTCTTCGAAGGGGAGAACGAGAGCGGCAAGACGACGCTCATGAACTTCTTCCGGAGGGTCCTCTTCCCCAGGGAGCGGTACACCAGGAACAGGGGGAACGCCTACGAGCCCGTGAAGGGCGGCAAGCAGGGCGGCCACGTCCGCATCCGCATGGAGAGCGGCGACGAGTACCTGCTGCTCCTTGACGGGGCGAAGAACTTCATCTCGGCCCCCAACGGCTCCGAGACCGCGGAGATGCCCATGAACTTCCTCTCCATCAACCGGGACATCTACGAGAGCGTCTTCGCCATGGGTCTTCCGGACATGCAGTCCCTGGCCCCGCTGAACTCGTCGGACGTGGCGGCCCGGTTCTTCGCCGCGGGGGCGGGTCTTGGCTCGGCGTCCCTGCCGAAGCTGATGACCTCCCTGGAGGCCCGGCAGAACGAGCTCTACCGTCCGGGGAACGCGCGGAGCGTCTCGGCGGTCAACCAGCTCCTCGCGTCGCTGAACGACGTGGACGGCAGGATTCGGGCCATATGGGAGCAGAACGGGGCCTGGAGCGAGAAGAAGCAGACCCTCCGGGACATGGAGCGGACGCTCGAGGAGAAGAAGGCGGCCCTGGCCGCTCTGAAGGAGCGCCTCGGGACCCTGGACCTTATGGAGAAGGGGCGGGCGGCCTGGGGCGCCCTGACGGAGATCCGGCGCAAGCTCGGAGAGCTCTCGGACCTGCACCCCTTCCCCGAGGACGGCATCGCCCGGCTGGAGCGACTGGACGAGAACCGCCAGCGTCTCGCCAAGCAGGTCGCCCGCGTGGAGGAGGAGCTGAACGCCAGAGAGAGCCAGCTTCGCGAGCTCGAGGGCGATCCTCTGATGGTCTGCCTCGAGTCGTCGGAGGTCATCGAGTCCCTGGAGCAGGAGAGCGAGCGCTTCCGGTCCTCCCTCGAACAGCGCGCGCTCCTCGAGAAGGACGGCACGACGGGGGAGCGGCTTTTCCTGAAGAACCTCTCGGACCTCTGCTCCTGGTGGACGGAGGAGCATCTCGTGAACGCCGACGCCTCGAGCAGCGCCGAGGCCTACGCCCGGCGGGTGGCCGAGGAGAAGGACGCCCTGGAACGGCGGCGCAGCGAGGGGGAGAAGTCCCTCGCCCAGTGGAACCGCCTCCGGGACGACCGGCGCAGCGAGGACGCCCAGCTGAAGAAGGAGATGGGCTCCGTGGAGGCCCAGGCGGGCCGGGCTACGGAGCGCTGGAGCGGTATTTCAAGCCTGAAGTCCCTGTTCGACGATCTTCAGGACGGCGAGGCGAAGCTGAACGTCCTGGAGGAGGACGGGAAGAAGCTCGAAGCGGAGCGGGAGGCGGCCCTGCGCGAGGAGCCGGCGGCCCCCGGGACGCTGGTGGGCCTCGTGGCGACGGTCCTGCTCGCCGTGGGCGGCGGGGCGGCCTATCAGGCCTACCTCACCTCCGACAGGGCCTGGATCTTCGGGGCGGGGGCCCTCTTCTTCTCGTCGATTCTCGCCTTCTCGGCCCACAGGGACCAGAAGCGCAAGCACGAGGCGGGGCGGGAGCTGTGGCAGGCCAGGGTGGCCGACATCGATGCCCGTGAGGCCGACAGGGCGTCCCTCGTGGGCGACCAGTCCGCCGCCCTCGACGCCCTTCGCGAACAGGGGGCGGAGATCGCCTCCCGGATCGGCGTCCCCTTCCCCGAGAGCGACGAGGAGATGGATGCCCTCGTGGCCGAGGGCGAGATGGACAACGTGGCCCACGAGCGGTTCACCGTCCTCGGGGAGAGAAGCCGGCAGATGGCGTCCGTGCTGGCCCGGATGGACAGCGAAGGGGACGACATGGAGCGGGATCTCGCCGCGACCATGAAGCGCTACGACTCCCTGCAGGAGGGCTGGCGGCAGTGGCTCGCGGGCCGAAAGTACGACCAGCAGCTCGAGCCCAGGGACATGCCGGGGTACATCGCCCGGGTGCTCCAGCTCCGCTCCGAGCGGGGCGCCGTCGAGGCGCGCCGCCGGGAGACGGAGGGGCTCGACGGCTACATCGCCGAGGTGCGGGGCCGCATCACGGGCCTGACGAACTGCTTCGCGGCCATGGGGTCCGACGTGCCCGGAGAGCCGGACGAGTCCACGATTCACGCCCTCTTTGCGGCCCTCAGAAGGGCCCAGGAGAAGCAGGGGGCCGTGGAGGCCCTCCGGAAGGAGATCCGGTCCATCCGCTCGCTGGTCGACGAACAGCGAGCCGAGATGGGCGACGCGGACGCGCGGTGCGAGGAGCTTCTGGCCCACGCGGGCGCGAACGGCGAGGAGGGTTTCAGATCCCTGGCGGCGCAGTGGAACGAGAGGAAAAACCTCCAGACGGAGGAGTTCCAGGAGCGAAAGGTCCTTCTCGGGCTCTTCGGCAACGAGGAGGCCCTCGACCGGGCGGCCGGGGAGCTCTCGTCCCGGTCGGCACCGGAGATCAGCGCGGAGAACGAACAGAAACGGGCCGAAATCTCGGCCCTGGAGGCCGAGACGGAGGCCCTGGCCGACGGGAAGAGCCGCCTCGCCCTCGAGGTGGAGCAGATCTCGGCCGACGAGCGGCTCAGCGAGCTGCTCTTCGAGCGGAAGGAGACGGAGCAGAGGCTGGACGACGCCCTTGGCGACTGGCTGTCCGTCTTCCTGACCAGACACTTCCTCGAGGCCTCCAAGGCCAAGCACGAACGGGAGCGCCAGCCGGAGGTGATCCGGCGGGCGGGGCTCTACCTCTCCCTGATGACCAACGACCGGTACACCCTGCTCTCCGAGGGTGCGGAGCAGGGCCTCTCCGTCGTCCTCGAGGAGAAGGACCCCTCGAGAGCGAGGAAGGACGAGCTCAAGTGGAGCGCGGGCCTGGGCGACCAGGTCTACCTCTCCATGCGCCTTGCCCTGGCCACGCTCTGGGGGCGGAACTCCGAGCCCCTGCCCCTCATCCTGGACGACCTTCTCGTCCGGTTCGACGAAGGCCGGCAGAGGGGCGCCGCCGAGGCCATCGTGGAGGCGGCCAAGGACAATCAGATACTGCTCTTCACCTGCCAGAAGAGGACCATGGAGGTCTTCCGACAGGTCCAGGCGGACAGAGGGCCGTCCTACGCCGACGCCTTCTCGTTCTACTCCATTCAGGACGGGACGTTCCACCCCGTGGCGTGACGGAGGGCCTGAAGCTCCGTTCACCGGCAGTACGGGGAGGAGGGACGGGATCGCGCCGTCCCTCCTCCGATGAAAGGCGGTCGGTTGCATGAGCTGGATCGAAAGAATAGGCGGGGCGAACGTGGGGACCCTTTCCTTCTCGGAGCCCCTGGCGCGGCACTGCACCTGGCGGATCGGCGGCCCGGCCGACGTCCTCGCCGAACCGGGGACGGAGGAGGAGATCGCCCGCCTCGTGGCCTTCGCCGGCGAGGAGGGCGTGCCCCTCGTGGTCGTCGGCCGGGGGAGCAACCTGCTCTTCTGCGACGAGGGCGTGCGGGGCATCGTCCTGAAGCTCGGGCGGCGCTTCTCGGACCTGACCATCGAGGGACAGGCCGTCCGGGCCCAGGGAGGACTCTGGGTCCCCCGCCTCGCCAGGCGGCTGGCGTCGGCGGGGCTCTCGGGCTTCGAGCACGCCGCGGGCATCCCCGGGTCCCTGGGCGGATTGATCACCATGAACGGCGGCAGCCTGCGGAAAAGCGTGGGGGACAACGTGGTCTCCGTGTTCGCACTCTCCCTCGCGGGGGAGCGGCGGACCTTCCGCCGGGACGAGTGCGCCTTCTCCTACCGGCGGTCCCGGTTTCAGGACCCCGTGGGCGCGCCCGGCGAGACGTGGATCGTCCTCGGCGCGTCGCTGGTCTTCCCCCGAGGGGACAGACGGGCCATCCGGCGGGAGACGCTCGCCGTCCTGGCCGAGCGGCGCGGAAAGTTCCCCCTGCGGCAGCCCAACTGCGGCTCCGTGTTCACCAACGACCCGGCCGTGTACGAGCTCGCCGGGCCTCCGGGCCGCATCGTGGAGGAGACGGGGCTCAAGGGCCTTCAGATGGGGGGTGTCCAGGTCTCGCCGCGGCATGCGAACTTCATGGTCAACGTAGGCGAAGCCACGGCCCGGGACGTGCTGACCCTCGTGTCGGAGGTCCGACGCCGCGTCCACGACCGCATCGGCGTCTGGATCGAGTGCGAGGTGCGCCATGTGGACGAAGGGGGACGGATCGCCCCCGTCTCGCCGATCTGCGAAGGAGGAGAACAGAGATGAAGGACGTGAAGCGACGGATTCTGGCGGCGGCCGACGAGACGGGCGCCGAGCTGCTGGCGTTGAGCCACCGTATCCACAGTCATCCGGAGACGGCCTACGAGGAGGTCCAGGCCGCCCGGTGGCAGAAAGAGCTGCTCGAAGCCCACGGGTTCGCGGTCGAGATGCCCTTCTGCGGCCTCGAGACGGCCTTTCGGGCCGTGAAGCGGGGCAAGGGGCCCGGCCCTGTGGTGGCCTTCCTCTCGGAGTACGACGCCCTCAAAGGCCTCGGCCACGCCTGCGGCCACAACATCATCGCCGCGGCCTCCTGCGGCGCGGGGATCGCTCTGGGCTCGGTCCTGGGCGACCTGGCCGGCGAGGTGCAGGTCCTGGGCACGCCGGCCGAGGAGGGCGGCGGCGGAAAGGTCCGCCTCGTGGACGAGGGGGCCTTCCGGGGCGTGGATTTCGCCCTCATGATGCACCCCAGCACGAGGAACATCATTGGACGGTCGGCCCTGGCGGCCCAGCACGTCGAGGTGGCCTTCACGGGCAGGGCGGCCCACTCCGCCACGCCGGACAAGGGCGTGAACGCCCTCACGTCCCTCATCGCCTTCTTCAACGCCATCGACACCCTGCGCCAGACCTGGCCGAACACGGCGAAGATCAACGGCTGCATCACCAAAGGGGGCAAGGCCTCCAACATCATCCCCGACGAGGCCGAGGCCCTCTACACCGTCCGGGCCTCCACGCGGAAGGAGCTTCGGGCCATGTACGCCGACCTCGAGCGCGTGGCCCGGGCGGCCGCCCGGGTCACCGGGGCGACGGTGACCATCGGGAGCGATGCCCCCTACGCCGAGCGCTACTCGAACAGAGCCATGGGCGAGGCCTTCAAGGCCAACATGGAGGCCCTGGGGGAAGCCATGGAGTACCCGGATCCAAAGGAGCGGGTGGGGTCGTCGGACGTGGGGAACGTGTCCCTTGAGATCCCCACGATCCACGAGTACCTGGCCATCGCCGACCCCTCCGTGGCGGGGCACACGCCGGAGTTCCGCGAAGCCTCCCTCTCGAAGCGGGGCGACGACGTGGTGCTCCTGGCGGCCAAGGGGTTGGCCTGCACGGGCTACGACCTTCTGGCCGACGCCGCCCTTCGGGACGAGGTGCAGCGGGAGTTCAGGGAGACGGTGCTCCCCTTCAGGGGCTAGGGGCTGTCGTTCGCGGGACGATTTTGGTACACTGTGCGATACACCTGCGGCCCACCCGGCACGCCCGGGCGGGCCGCATTGATATTCAGAGCGAAGGAGCGGTCCATCATGAGGGAAGGGTACAGAATCGCCGTCCTCGGGGCGGGGAACATCGGCACGAGCATCGCCAAGGGGCTCGTCCAGTCGGGGCGCTTCTCCCCGTCGAGGATCGTCCTCGCCAGGCGGAGGACGCACCTGCTTGAGGAGTTCAAAAATCAGGGGTTCGAGATCACAGACGACAACCTGGCAGCCGTCGCCTCCTGCGACGTGCTCCTGATAGCCGTTGAGCCCCAGCGCATGAACATCCTGCTGGACGAGATCGCCCCGGCCGTGGACCCGGAGCGCCACAGGGTCATCTCCGTGGTGACGGGCGTCCTGATCCGGCAGATCGAGGAGCGACTCGGCAAAGCCGTCTCCATCGTCCGGGCCATGCCCAACACGGCCATCGCCGTGCGGGAGTCCATGACCTGCCTGGCCTCCAACGGGACGGACGACGAGGCCCTCGAGACGGCCAGGGCGATCTTCAACGAAGTGGGGAAGACCCTCCGCCTCCGGGAGGAGGACATGATCGCCGCCACGGCCCTGGGGGCGTGCGGCATCGCCTACTTCCTCCGGGCCATCCGGGCGGCGTCCCAGGGGGGCATCGAGGTGGGCCTGTCGGCGAAGAACGCGCTCCTCATGGCCACCCAGACGGCCAAGGGCGCGGCCTGCCTCCTCGCCGCCAACGGCTCCCACCCGGAGAACGAGATCGACAAGGTGACCACGCCGAAGGGCTGCACCATCCTCGGCCTGAACCGCATGGAGCACGAGGGCTTCAGCTCGGCCCTCATCCGGGGGATCACCGTCTCGGCGGAGAAGGCGGCGACGCTCTACAGCGACGGGAAGCAGTGAACGCCGGGGCGAGAGGCACGGGCCTCATCCGCCCTTGGCAGGGAAGATCCCTGGAGGGTGAAGGCCGTGCTCGGGAAGAGGGCACTCGTCCCGGGCTAGGGGCCTGGAATCGCCGGGCCCGGTCTCACGCATCCGAACGGGAGCTTCCCGGCCTGGGGGCTTTCTGATCGACCGTTGGGGGGTCCCTCCTGCATCTTGCGCCGGATACGGAACAGCGGGATAATTCAATGAAGTCCGTGCATTGAAAAAGGAGGCCTTCCCGTGAGAAAATGCAGCCTGTTTGCCGCCGTTCTCCTGTTGTCCGCCCTCTTCCCCCTCGTCGCCCATGCGCAGCCCCAGATGGAGGCCCACTACTTTATCCCGGAGTACTACCCCACGGTGGAAGAGGCGGTGGGAAGGCTCAAGAACATTCAACCCATGCTCATGGGAGGGGAGGACGGAATCCTTCGGTCCGTCGAGGTGGACCGATTCGGCATACGCTTCTTCTGGACCGTCGGGCAGGCGACGATCATCCCCTTCGATACGCTCTCCAGGATGAGAATTTTCCATAACACAACCTTCGAGGGGCCCTGTCCGTGGTTTGTCGCGGCGAAGGTCTCCGAGGAGGTCGACCAGCCCTTTGTGCGGACGACGACGAAGGACGTATCGCAGAACCTGTACTCCATCATCGCGAGCCTGACGGCCGCGGCGGGGCACCCGCTCGAACTGGCGGGCAATCTGGGCGGTTCCTCCGACAACCCGACGGAGAAGGACGTCAAGAACGCCGGGTTGAAGAAAAAAACCGGCGTGGTCGTGAATCTTGTGGAGATCGGAAGTCCTGCGGAAAAGGCGGGGATGAAAACGGGGGACATCATTCTCTCCGCAAACGGGCACGTCGTCGAGTCCTACGAGAAGTTCGGGGAGGAGATCTGGCCCTCTCTCGTCTCCTCCGACCGGTTCGCTCTCGAGATCATGAGGAAGGGCAAGAAACAGACGCTTACGGTCAGGCTTCCGTCGGCGGAAGAGCTCCCCGTTCCTCCGAAGAGCCTCACCTTCGGCCAGGCCTCGTCCGCCCAGGGAGAGGAGCGGGCTCCGAAGCTCGGGTTCGTGCTGAGGAATCTGACCATGCAGGAGAAGGGGCTCCTGAAGGGGAGGACGGGGGCGGTCATCCTCGAGATAAAGCCCGGCGGGCTCGCCGAGGCGATGAAGATGCAGCCCGGTGATATTATCCTCTTCTGCAACGGAAAGGCGGTGCCGTCCGCCGAGGGGCTTTCGCCCCTTCTCGCGGAGGGCGAGAACAACTTCCTGCTGCTGAGGGACGGGAAGGAGCTTACCGTGGGGATCAACACCGTCACCGCGAACTATTGAGCCTCGGGCGGTGCCTCCGCTGCCCGAGGCGGATCGCTAACCCCGTTGAAGCCCGAAAGGGAGGGTGCCGCGCTCTTCGAAAGCCCTGGCCGTTTTGCCGATAGCGGGGCGACGGGCGTCGCAAAGCCACCAAGGGGCTCCTGCAGAAAGAGGCTACCTCCGTGCAAAGAGGCCCCCGAGCATACGTGCTCGGGGGCCTCTCCTCATTGTACCAGCCCATCCTACCGAAGGGCGTGCTTGCTCCGTCCCCCTGCTCTTCGGCGCGGCGCCCCCGATCATAAAGAGAGCTGTCCCAGCCGACGGACCTCCCGTGTCACGAAGTAGAGCGTCAGGGAGAAGGAGAACAGGTCGGCCAGAGGGAAGGAGATCCAGACCCCCGTCGTCCCGAAGAGCCCGGGCAGGACGAGGATCAGCGGGATCAGCAGCAGGACCTGCCGGGACAGGGAGAGCAGGAAGGCCGGCCGCGCTTTCCCCAGGGCCTGGAACATGGTGGCGCCGATGATCTGGAACCCCACCACGAAGAAACCCATGTAGACCGTGCGCATGGCCGATGTCCCGATGGACAGGAGCACCTCGTCGGTGGAGAATACATGGAGGATGGCCCCAGGAAAGGTCATGGCGACGACGAAGCCGATAACGGCCACCGTCGACGCCGAGACGATGGCGACCAGGGTTGTCCGTCGGGCGCGCTCCATGTTCCCCGCACCGTAGTTGTAGCCGAGAATGGGCTGGAACCCCTGGGCGATTCCCATCAGCGGGAAGAAGAAAAAGGACATGGCCTTGTGGATGATGCCGTAGGCGGCCACGTGCATGTCGCCCCCCCACCGCGAGAGGGCCGCGTTGATGAGCACCATGGAGAAGCTCCCCGACGCCATCCGGGTGAACTCTGAAAGTCCGATAATCACGATCTCCCGGAACATGCCGAGATCAGGCCGGAGATCGCGTACCCCTCCGAGGCGCAAGACGCTTCGGCTGCCCCGAAAGTGGAAGGATATCCACAGGAACATGGCGATCTGGGAGAGCACCGTGGCCGCCGCGGCCCCCTTCACGCCCCACCCGAACCAGAAGATGAAGATGGGGTCGAGAATGGTGTTCAGAATCCCCGAGATGAGGAGCGACACCATGGATATCTTGGCGTCCCCCTCCGCCCGGGCGGTGTGGTTTCCCACCATGGCGACCATCTGGACCGGAGCCCCGAGGAGGATGACGGAGAGATAGTCCTTTGCTTGAGGGAGGATCGCGGGGCTCGCCCCGAAGAGGCGGAGGATGTTGTCGATATTCGTCAGCACGAGGGCCGCGACGGTTATTCCAACGGCGACGGCGAAAAAGACGGCGGTGCCGAAGGCCTTCCGGGCTCTGGGGATATCCCCGGCGCCGAGGCTCCGTGAGATGATGGAGGCGCCGCCGGCCGCCGCCATGACGGCCAGAGCGCTCGCGATGAGCTGGACGGGAAAACAAATGGCCACCGCCGCGATGCCGAGGGATCCCACGCCGCGGCCGATGAAGATGGTGTCCACGATGTTGTAGGACGCCATGACGATCATCCCGATGGTGGACGGAAGGGAGAGACGGAAAAGGAGCCTCCCGATGGGCTCCGTTCCGAGAGCGTTCGAGTTCTGACGCACAGTGAACCTCCTGAAAAAAGGAAGGGTTGCCTCCACGGCCACCCTTCCATCGTTTTTTGATAGGATTCCGCATTCTTGTTTTTTATTGTATCAGAAAGAGCGGGACGGCAGGAATTTTTTGCGCCACGCCGGTCATGTTGCCCCTGATAATCTTGACCTCGCCCGTTGCACCTCAGTGTGCACGCAACTACGGGCAGAGCTTTCAGCGCAGCATATTAGAGATCAATTGTTTCTTAAATAGATCTATGATAAACTTTCGTTTCGACCGATGCCTGTCGAATGTATCCTGCACTTCGGTGATCTCTTGAGCATGGGGATATCTATAAGAACTGAAAGCATGTGGGTCTGAAGAGAGAGGGTGTATGCCGCGGTAATTGTTGTTTGTTTTTGTTCCCTGCTGTAAAAAAGTGTTGAAGGAGCCATCGCCATGTGCCCATGACCGCCCATGGCGATGACAAAGATGTCAATCCGAGCAAACGAAGTGCTCTAGTCTAAAATAGCAAAGGGAGATGAGGAGAATGAAAAAGTCACTGTCCATAGTCTGTCTGGTTGTTTGCCTGCTGTCTGCCTCCGTCGGGGTGGCGCTGGCGGACAACGGGAGCATCGTCATCGCGCCGGCGGCGGATGCGAAGACGCTGAACCCGTTGAAGGCGTCCGACTCCTACTCGCTGTACTCCGTCTACCTGATGTACGATCCGCTGTTCACCATCGGGCAGAACCTCGAACCCGTCCCGGTGCTTGCGCTCAGCTATGAGACCCCTGATGACAAGACCTACGTCATCCACCTGCGGGACGACGTGCGGTTCCATGACGGCGTTGCGCTGACCGCCGAGGACGTGAAGTTCACCTACGACTTCATCCGGGACAAAGCGAACGGGAACCGGTACGCCAGCTACTACGACCTGGTGGAGAGCATCGATGTCCTCGATCCACACACGGTACGGTTTGTCACCAAAGAACCCTATGCCCCGCTGATCGCCAACCTCAACCTCTGCATCGCCCCGAAGCACATCGCCGAGAAGGATCCGGCGGCGCTGGACCTCCGTCCCGTCGGGTCGGGAGCGTACAAATTCGTCTCCTGGAATCCTCAGGAGAAGATGGTGCTCGAGGCGAACCCCGAGTACTGGGTTCCCGGGGTGCCCAAGATCAAGAGCGTGACGCTGCGCCCCATCGGCGAGGCGACCACCCGTATGGTGGCGCTCGAGACGGGGGACGTGGACATCGCGGACCACCTTCCCCCATCCCAGACAAAGAAGCTCCTCGCTGAAGGGCTGAAGGTCATCCCGACCCAGCCGAACGGGTACAACATGATCACGTTCAACCAGACGAAGGCTCCGTTCAACGACAGGCGCGTCCGGGAGGCCATGACGCTGGCCCTGAACCGGTCGGAGATCGTGGAGTTCGTATGGTACGGCCAGAACCTCCTGCTGAACAGCCCGATCATCCCCGATTCCTGGGCCTACGAGCCTCGTGTGAAGAACTACGGGCAGGACATCCAACGGGCGAAGGAGCTTCTTGCGGAGGCCGGGTATCCGAACGGATTCGAGTTCCAGCTCTCCCTTGAGGCCGACGAGAACGTGAAGAAGTTCGTCGAGATCGCCCAGCAGCAGTGGCTTCAGATAGGCCTGAAGGGCAACATGGTGGCGAAAGAGTGGGGGGCCTTCTTCAACGACATTACGTCGGGGAAGTACGAGGTGTGCGCGTGGCAGAGCCTCGACCAGAAGGACCCCGACGTGCCGCTGTACCGGATGTTCCACTCGAGCAACTGGGCGCCGAACGGCTACAACTGGATCTTCTACAAGAACCCCGAGCTGGACGACATTCTTTTCAAGGCCCGGACCACCCTGGACAGGGAGAAGCGAAAGGAGCTCTACAGCAAGGCGCAGCTCATCCTGTCCGAGGACTTCGTCTGCCTCTTCCTGGCGGAGTACAAGAAGTTCATCGGGACGTCGTCCGCAGTGGAGGGCTTCTACTACTCGCCCTACGACTACCTTCGGCCGCTGCTGACGGCCACGATCAGCGGCAAATAGTGCGTAAAAACTACCGGCGGGCCGGCGCCCTCAAAGCGCCGACCCGCTAAGAGGGCTGCTCCGTCATGGTGCTCTACATCCTGAGAAGACTGTTCCAGAGCGTCTGGGTGCTCGTGGGCGTCACCGTCCTCGTCTTTGCCCTCGTGCAGCTGATCCCAGGAGGGCCTGCCCTGATGATCCTCGGAGAGGATGCCACGGCGGAGCAGATCACCCTGGTGAATCAGCGACTGGGCCTGGACCGCCCGCTTCACGTCCAGTACCTCGACTGGCTCGGCAAGGTGGTCCGAGGGGATTTCGGAGTGTCCTTTCAGGACAGCAGGCCCATCCTGCCCGATCTGCTGAACCGGATGCCGGCGACGCTCGAGCTTCTCGTCGTGGCCATGTTCTTCTCCCTGATCATCGCGCTGCCCATCGGCATCATCTCCGCCGTCAAACCGAACTCCCTGCTGGACAACGTCGGACGGGTTCTTGCCCTCCTCGGCGTCTCCATGCCGAGCTTCTGGATCGGGCTCCTCCTCATCATGGTGTTCGCGCGGAACCTTGGATGGTTCCCGGCGGTGGGACGCGAGAGCTGGACGAGCGTCATCATGCCGGCCTTCGCGCTCGGCGTTTCGATGGCGGGCATTCTGATGCGAATGATCCGGTCGAGCCTTCTCGAGGTCCTGAGGGAGGACTATCTGAAAACCGCCCGGGCGAAGGGATTGACCGAGAAGGTGGTCGTGCTGAAACACGCCATGCGAAACGCCATCCTCCCCGTGATCACGACGATCGCCCTGCAGGTCGGGAATTTGCTGGGGGGATCGGTGGTCATAGAGACCGTGTTCGCGTGGCCCGGCATGGGACGGTTCTGTTACATGCGGATGCTGCAGCGGGATATCCCGACGATCATGGGAAATCTGATGCTCTACGCCGTCTTCGTCTGCATCCTTAACATCGTCACGGACCTGCTCTATGCCTATTTCGACCCGAGAATCCGCTACAGCGGCTGAGTGAGGACGCAAGTTATGATCGCCAGTGAAAACAGGGGAAGGGTGCTGCGGCGTCTCTTCAGGAGGCCCTTGACCGTCATCGGTCTGTTTCTGATCCTTGCGAACATCGTCATGGTGCTCTTCGCCCCCGTGCTTTCGCCGTACAACCCCGAGGAGATGCATCTGAAGGACCGCCATTCGCCGCCGAGCATGAAATACCTTCTGGGTACGGACTTCTACGGACGGGACATCCTGAGCCGGATAATCCACGGCTCACGGATCTCCTTCACGCTGGGGCTCTCCGTCGTCGCCGGCGGTCTGCTGTTCGGAACGACGCTGGGGCTCGTCGCCGGATACTTCGGCGGGAGGGTGGACTCCCTCCTGATGAGGGTCACGGACATCTTCCTGGCCTTCCCGCAGATGGTCTTCGCGATGGCCATCATGTCCGTTCGAGGGCAGGGGTTCGGCAACGTGGTCCTCGCGCTGACGCTGACCGGGTGGACGGCCTTCGCGCGGCTGGTCCGCGCCGAGGCGCTCTCTCTGAGGGACCTCGAGTTCGTGCAGGCCGTGCAGTCCCTTGGGGCGCGCACGCCGCGCATTCTCTTCAGGCACCTTCTCCCCAATTTGATGGCCCCCATCATCGTACAGGCCACCATGGGCATGGCGACCCCCATACTGACCGAGGCGGCTCTCACGTTTCTCGGCATCGGAATACCGCCGAACGTCCCCAGTTGGGGCGGAATGTTGTCCGTGGACAGGGACTTCATGGAGACGGCCTGGTGGTCCGTGACGTTTCCGGGCCTGGCCATAGCCTGTACGGTGCTCGGCTTCAACCTCTTCGGCGACGGACTTCGGGACGCCCTCGACCCGAAACTCAGGGCATGATGTACGCAGACGACGGTGCCCAGCCGATGGCCCCTCTTCTCGAGATAGAGAATCTTCGGGTGACCTTCGACGGGGAGGACGGCGAGGTGACGGCCGTCAACGGCGTCACCCTCTCCGTGGGACAGGGGGAGACCGTTGCCCTCGTAGGAGAGTCCGGATGCGGGAAGAGCATGACGGCGCTGTCCGTCCTGCGGCTTGTCCCCGCTCCGTTGGGGGCCATACGTGGCGGCTCCGTACGCTTCGCCGGAGAAGAGCTGCTGATGAAGACGGTGGAGCAGATGCAGGAAATTCGCGGCCGCGATATCGCCATGATCTTTCAGGAGCCCATGACGTCCCTCAACCCCGTCTTCACCTGCGGAGACCAGATCATGGAGGCCATAACTCGGCACCGGGTGGTTTCGAAGCGCGAGGCGAGGGAGCAGGCCGTGGAGATGCTCCGTCTGGTGGGAATCCCCATGCCGGAACGGCGGCTGTACGAATATCCCCATCAGCTGTCGGGCGGGATGCGGCAGAGGGTGATGATCGGGATGGCCCTCTGCTGCGCTCCCAAGCTTCTCATAGCGGACGAACCCACAACGGCGCTCGATGTGACGATTCAGGCGCAGATTCTGGACCTGCTGCGCACACTGAAGAGGAAGATCGGCATGGCCATTCTGCTCATCACCCACGATCTCGGCATCGTCGCTGAGGTGGCCGAACGTGTGGTTATCATGTACGCCGGAGAGGTGGTGGAGGAGGCTCCCGTACGGTCCCTCTTCAAAAAGCCCGCCCACCCCTATACCCGAGGGCTCCTGGGCTCCGTTCCGAAGCTGGACAGGAAGGAGGAGGAGCTGAAGACGATACCGGGCAACGTCCCCTCCCTGAAATCGATGCCCTCCGGCTGCCGCTTCCACCCCCGCTGTCCGAACGCACGGTCGCTGTGCGCCAAGGCCGCACCTGCCCTTCTGGAGATCGGAGAGGGGCAGAGGGTCGCCTGCTGGCTGTACGGACTCCCCTCGGACAGAGAGGGGGTGGAGACCCTATGAACCAGGAATCGGACGTGCTGCTGGAGGTTCGGGATCTGAAGAAACACTACGTTCTTTCAAAACGGACGGTGTTCGGGAGGAGGGAGGTGCTCCGCGCCGTCGACGGGATCAGCTTTTCGCTTCGCCGCGGCGAGACCCTCGGCCTTGTGGGGGAGTCGGGCTGCGGAAAGACGACGACGGGGAAGTGCATCGTCCGGCTGATCGAGCCGACGAGCGGACAGATTTCCCTGGAGGGGGAGGATGTGGTCGGCGCCTCTCCCGACCGAATACGGGAGATCCGGAAACAGATGCAGATCATCTTCCAGGACCCCTATTCGTCACTCAACCCGCGGATGACCGTGGGGCAGATCGTGGGAGAGCCCTTCGCTATTCACGGAATCTGCGCGGGCAAGGAGCGCCGGCAGCGGGTCGAGGCCCTGATCGACAGGGTAGGACTGACGAGGGACTCCTACACCCGATTCCCCCATGAATTCTCGGGGGGGCAGAGGCAGCGCGTCGGCATCGCGCGCGCCCTGGCCCTGAATCCGAAGCTCGTGGTCTGCGACGAGCCGGTCTCGGCTCTCGACGTGTCGATTCAGGCCCAGGTGCTCAATCTCATGGTCCAGCTGCAGAAGGAGAGCGGGTTGACCTATCTCTTCATATCCCACGGGCTCTCGGCGGTGAAGCACATCTCGAGGCGGGTCGGCGTGATGTACCTTGGAAAGCTGGTTGAGCTGGGGGAGACGGAGGCGCTTTTCTCGTCTCCGCTCCATCCGTACACCGAGGCCCTCATGTCCGCCATTCCGCGTCCCGACCCGGACATCGTGCGGGAGCGGGTCCTTCTGGAAGGGGACGCGACGGACTCGAATCACCCTCCGTCCGGCTGCCCCTTTCATGCCCGATGCCGCTACAGGATGGCCGTCTGCGAGAACGAGGAGCCGGCGTGGAGGGATCTGGGGGGCGGGCACTTTGCCGCCTGCCACCTTCGATGACGGCGCCCTGAGGTCTTGCTCGGCGGAACGGGGATGCCCTGCTTCCGTCATATGTCTTTCGAGAGGAGAATGACGATCATGGAACGTTTACGAGACAGCTCGCAGTACTACCACGTCGTCCTGGAGCGGATTCCGCCGCAGGCCAGCCCGGCGTTCGAGGACGAGAAGATGCAGGAGAGAGTCTGGGGGCGGCGCTGGGGGGTCTATAACGACGTCGGAACCCTCAGGACCATTTTGATGCACCGCCCCGGCGAGGAGCTCCGGGTGATGACGGCCGACAAATACGACCCCACGATCGAGGCCCTCATCGACGACGACGAACAGTGGTACTTCCGGTCCGACCAGGGGCCGAACATCGAGGGGATGCAGGCGGAGCACGACGCACTCGTTCAGATACTCCGGTCGAACGGCGTGGAGGTCCTCTTCGTCGACGGCGGGCCGAGGGACCCCAACGCCATGTTCGTTCGGGACATGGGCATGGTGGTCAACGGGGGCATCATCGTCTCGCGGATGGGCCCCGTCGGGAAGCCCTACGGGACGGGGCGCCGCGGCGAAGAGGCGTACATCACGAAAAAGGTCGCCGAGATCGGCATGCCCATCCTGCGCACCATTCACGGCGAGGGGCTCATGGAGGGGGGGAGTTTCTGCCTCCTCGACGAAAATCATGCGGCCATCGGGCTGAGCAAACGGGGCAACAAGTGCGGAGCGGACCAGGTTCGTTCTGTCCTCGATGTGCAGGGCATCGAGCTGATCGAGATCCCGCTCGTCGGGTTCAGCATGCACATCGACGGCGCCATCGTGATGATCGACCACGACAAGGCCTTGGTCAACATCGATCGGCTGCCCTACTGGTTCATCGACCGCCTCGTTGAGCTCGGCATAGAGCCGATCTCCGCCGATTTCAGGGATGTAAAGCTCGCGGTGAACTGCCTGGCTCTCGCCCCGGGAAAGATCGTGATGGATGAACTGGCGCCCTGGACGGCCGAGAAGGTCTCGAAAAGGGGCATTGACGTCATCCTCACGCCCTACGCGGAGTGCCGCAAGCACGGAGGGGGCATTCACTGCTCCACGCTGCCCCTCATCCGTGACAAGAACTGACAGAACGATGAAGGAAGTGATCTGAATGCGCTCCGAACCTATCGCCATGAAGCCGTCCGATTGGAGGAAAAACCTTCCCCGGCCAGCCTATCGCGATCTGCGCCCAGTCCCCGTCTCCGATCCGTGGTTCTCCGTCTACGACCTGGGGCATGACACCTACGCGCTCTACGAGGACGGCCAGTATGAGGAGTCGATACCCTATCTCGTCGTCGGGCGGGACCGGGCGCTGCTCGTCGACACGGGGAACGGCATCGCCAATATCCGAGCCCAGTGCCGGGAGCTCACGGCGCTGCGTCTGTCCGACGAAATCGCCGCCTACGACGACTCCATGGGGCTCGCCAGACGGACCGCGGCCCTCGAGTATTTCCACGAGAAGGCGGTGACCTACATCCAGGGAAGCGCCGTCTGGAAGGAGTTCCCGAAGGGGTTCGACCCCGCCCTCTACTGCATTCCCCCCTACAGGATCACCCACTGGCTCCGGGACGGAGAGATTCTGGACCTTGGGGGAAGGGAGCTGGAGGTCCTGCATACGCCGGGGCACTCCCCGGACTCGGTCTGCCTTCTCGACCGCACGGCGCGGATGCTGTGGGTGGGGGACCTCTTCTACACGGGATCCATCTACACATGGCTGCCGGGAGGGGACATCGACCTGCTGATCGAAAGCTACGAGCGACTCATCGCCCTCTTCCCGCACTACGACACCCTGATGCCGTCCCACAACGAACCGGCCGTGGAGAAGGAACTTCTGCTGGAGGCGCTGGAGGGGGCGAAAAAGGTCCGGCGACGGACCGATGATTTCATTCTCCTCGAGGGTGGCAGGAGAAAGTATCCGTTCAACCGCTTCGCCTTCGTCACCGGGCCTGACGGGGTGTGACATATGAACGGACAGCGGTTCCTTTTGTCCATGGCGGAGGCACGGCGCGCACCACATATTGACCGGCGGCCTGGTTCACCGCAGGTTGGAGGGAGAGCGTTACTATTGCATGGAGAGTGTCTCTTCCGGAAGGTGTAAACAAGTCCCCCGATCACTTCGGAGAACTTTGAGCCGATGGGGATGCTCGTGCCTTATTTTGAACTGCTCCGTTGCCGAAGCATCTCCCTGTTCACCGTGGTGTCCGGAATGTCGCCCCGAAGAAGCGAAGCGCAGCACGAGACGATGATGTCCGAAATGTTTGCGACGGATTCATGGGTGGAGCCCCCCATATGGGGGGTCAGCACGACGTTGGGCGCCCCCGGAAGAGGGGAGGTTGCCGGGAGGGGTTCCCTCTCGAATACATCGAGACCAGCCCCTGCGAGATGTCCCGACCTTAGGAGCCCTGCCAGCGCCTCTTCGTCGACGATCCCCCCTCGCGAGGTCGCGATGAGGACGGCCCCTTTCTTCATCAGCGAGAGCCTCTCTCCCGAGAGCAGCCCCTTTGTGTCGGCCGTCAGCGGGACGTTCACGGAGACGATGTCGGAGCGGGACAGAAGGTCCTCGAGGGGCAGCCATTCGTACGTGGGGTGCCCGTTCGCTCTTCCGGAGGTCACGAGGATCTTCATGCCGAAGGCCTCGCCGATCGCCGCGATCCGACCCCCGATATTGCCGGGGCCGATGATGCCGAGCGTTTTTCCCCGCAGCTCCCGCCCCTGCATCCATTCCGGCAGCGACGCGCTGTCCGCGGCGCCCCACCGACCCGAGGTCACGTAGCGGTGGGCTTCCCCCGTATGGCGGAGGCACTCCAGCATGAGGGAGACGGCCAGTTCTGCCACGGCCTGGGCGTTGCCTCCCTGGCAGTTTGCGACGGGAATGCCCCGTTTCGACGCCTCCTCGAGATCGATGTGGTTCACTCCGACACCGTAGGAGACGACCCCCTTCAGGTTCTCGGCCCGATCGAGGATGGACGCATCGACGGAGGCGTACTCCGCGACGATGACATCCGCTTCGCGGCTCAGTTCGAGGAATCTCTCCCGTTCGTCGAGCGAAAGGCGGAGGATGGAGCCCATGGCGGCGATTGTCCGCTCGGCACCCTCGGTTAGGGTGAAGGCGTCGGCGAAGAGGATTCTGTGCATTGAGCCCTCCTTGTGTTCGGTATTTTACCGGACGAGCAGGATCTTCAGATCGTTGACGTTCGTCCCGGTGTTGCCCGTTATGAAGATGTCCTCCATGACCTGAAGGACGGCCGAGGCGTCGTGGTTTCTTATGAAGGAGAAGGGGTCCGTCCCAGCCGCCCGGCATCGTTTCGCCGACGTCCCGTCGACCATGCCCCCGGCGAAGGTCGTCGGCCCATCGGTCCCGTCGGTGTCGAGCCCCGCTATGACGACGTCGTTCAGCCCCTCTATTTCAAGCGCCGCTCCGAGAGCGAACTCCTGGTTCGGACCACCGAGGCCCTGGCCTTCTCCGTCGCGTATCGTGACGACGGTCTCCCCGCCGCCGATAAACGCGCAGGGTGCTCTGAACGGCCGCCCATTGGCGAGCACCTCCTTGGCGATGAAGGCGAAGCTTCGGCCGAGCTCCCGGCTTTCGCCCTCGAACATGGAGGAGAGGATGACGGTGTTGTAGCCGAGCTCCCGTGCGCGCTTTTCAGCTCCTTTGCACGCCGCATCCCCCTCTACCGCGATGTAGTTCTTGAGGCGGTGCGTGTCCAGGTTCTTCGGGGTCTCCCGCCCGTGGGGCGGGGATTTCAAGTAGGCGCTGACGGAGGCGGGCATCTTCTTCCAGAGTTCGTACTTGTCGAGGGTGCGCCGGGCATCGTCAAAGCTCGACGTATCCGGGACGGTGGGGTCCGTGATGTAGTCCAGGGGGTCGCCTATGACGTCCGAGACGGTGATGTTGACGAGCAAGGCCTCCGCGTGGACCGCCTGGGCCAGCTGGCCCCCCTTGATGAGGCTCAGGTGTTTGCGCACGGCGTTGATCTCGATGATGTTCGCTCCGCAGGTGAGGAGCAGCCTGTTCGCCTTTTTCTTGTCCTCGAGGGAGACCTCCGGGACCGGCAGCGGCATCAGGGCGGAGCTGCCCCCCGTGATGCAGGCGAAGACGAGATCCTTGGGGCCCGTCCGTTTCGCGAGATCGAGGATATCCTGCGAGGCGCTCATGCCGATCTCGTTCGGGATCGGATGGCTCGCGAGGCGCATCCCGATGTGGTTCAGCGTGCCCTTTTGTCCGTCCTTGCAGGTGACGATTCCCTCGGTGATCATGTCACCAAGGATGTCGTCGAGGGCCTTCGCGATGGGAAAGGTGGCCTTCCCCGCTCCGAAGACGTATATATGCTCGAACTGCCCCAGTGGGTACGGAGTCCCTCCGATGAAGATCCTGTCCCCCTCGATCCGGATAAGCCGTCTCGTGGCCTCTCCCGGGTCCGCCGCGGCAATTCCGGCGTTCAGGACGTCGAGGGCCTCCTGTCGGAGCCCGATGTCACCATGCGAGACGAGTTGGTCATAGTTTGCGAAGTAATTGTCCACTCTGGTCATCTTCAAGTACCTCCCGGTGAGGGGAGTGGAGACCGTCTCCACTCCCCCTGTTTGCGCTCCGGAAATCAGAAGGGGTTTGTGTACATTCTGCCGGCGTACAGCGCGGCATCGCCAAGCTCGTGCTCGATCTCGAGAAGGCGGTTGTACTTCACCGTGCGCTCCGATCGGGTCGCTCCGGTTTTGATCTGTCCCGCGTTGATGCCCACCGTCACGTCGGACAGGATGGGGTCCTCGGTCTCGCCCGACCGCTCGGACACCATGATCCCGAATTTGTGCCGGTAGGCGCTTTCCGCAGCGTCCATGGTCTCGGACAGAGTCCCGATCTGGTTGAACTTCAGCAGAAGGGCGTTGCAGTAGTCCGCGCGCTCGCGGATGAGCTTGGGGTTCGTGCAGAGGAAGTCGTCCCCGACGATCTGGATGCCGAGCTGCTCCGTCGCCATCTTGAACCCCTCGATATCGTCCTCGTCGAAGGGGTCCTCCATGGTGGCGATGGGGTACTTCTTGATGAGCTCCTTGTAGAAGGCGAGCATGTCCTTGTTAGTCCGCTCCTCACCCTCGAACTTGTACACCTTCTTCTTCGCGTCGTAGAAGTGCGTCGCCGCACAGTCGAAGCCGTACTGGACCTTCTTCTCGTGCCCTGCGACCTTGACGGCCTTCACGAGGTGGTCCATGGCCTCCTTGATGCTGACGATGGGGGGGGCGAATCCTCCTTCGTCGCCTACGTTGACGGCGATCTTTCCGTACTTGCTCGAGAGGATGTCCCGAAGGGCGTTGTAGACGTCCCAGCCGATGATCATGGACTCTCTGAAGGTCTCGGCCCCCACGGGGAAGATGCAGATCTCCTGGAAGTCCAGGTCGTTAGACGTCAGCCGGCCGCCGTTGATGTAGTTGAGCAGCGGGACGGGCAGAACGTAGGCGTTGACGTTGAGGTAGCGGTACAGCGGCAGGTTGCATGCGTTGGCCGCCGCCCTGGCCACGGCCATGGACACGCCGATGGTGGCGTTCCCGCCGAGCTTCTTCTTGTTGGGCGTCCCGTCCAGCTTGATCATGGCGAGGTCGATGTTCCTCTGGTCGCGCACGTCCATTCCGATCAGCGCCGGAGCGATGATCTCGTGGATGTTCTTGACGGCCTTCTGTACGCCGAGGCCGCCGAAGACCTTCTTGTCGCCGTCCCGCAGCTCCCAGGCCTCCCGCTCTCCCCTCGAGCGGCCGGCAGGGACGTCGGCCCGTCCCCACACGTCGTCTCCGGCCCAAACGTCCACCTGCACGGTCGGGTTGAACCTGCAGTCCAGAATTTCTCTGGCCACGATCTTCGTGATGGTAAATCTGTTCTTCCCAAGGTACATTGCACCATCTCCCTTTCAAAGGGGCGTCGCCCCGTTTATCGCGTACTAATGCAGCGATTCCACTATCACGCCTATGTCGACGTAGTGAGCGGTGATCGCCCTCATGAACATGTTGCTGTCCCCCGAGAACAGGATGTCGTAGATAACCCGGTGTTTCTCCAGCTGATCTCTGAGGTTGTACTGCGCCTGCTCGAAGTGGAGGCCGAAATAGGCCCAGTAGCTGTGGTTCAGAGCGCTCCACGCTGCGGCGAGAGAGTCGCTGCCCGATCCCTGGACGATGGCCCTGTGAAACTCCATGTCCTTTTTGCGGAACGCGACGTGATCCTGCTCATCCACAAACCTCCTCATGTTGAAGAGGCACTCTTTCAGATACGTGCCGTCCATCTTTGAAAAGGCACTCTCCGCCGACCACCGCACGGCGAGGACCTCGAGCTCCGTCCGGGTCCTGAAATAGTCCTCCAACCCCTCCAGGGTGAACTTCCGGACATAGGTCCCCCGGAAGGGGCGGGACTCGAGAAAGCCCTGCGCCTCAAGCTCCCTCAGAGCCTCCCGGACCGTCGCCTGGCTGACGTCGAGGGCTTTGGCGGCCTGAAGCTCGACGATCTTCTCGCCCGGCTGAAAGGTCCCGTTCAGTATCATGTCGATGAGGTGTTCCACCACATCGTCGCTGAGAACCCTCCGGCGTACGGTCGCAGCGCCGGGAGACGTCATGGTCTCTCCTCATTCATGACGGAAAGATACCGCTGGGGACACGGAAAGAACGTGGCCCTGCTGCCTGCTCCCACCATATCCAGGCCCTTCCGGACGCCCTCCTCGAGCGTCTTGGCAGTCAGGAACCCCATTTTCTTCGCATCATCCTCAGGCACGTTGGGCGATATGAGCACGATTCTGATCCCCCTCTGCATGATCTTCGAGAGAAGGAGGGCGTGGTCCATCTGAATCTCATACTTTTCGAGCAGGAAGCGGATGACGTCCTCGAACCCCGTTGCTCCCTCGAAGGGGCGGAGCATATCGGTGGAGCCGACGCCCTCGGTGCATCTGGAGTAGACGACGAACACGCCGTTGTCCCGCAGGACGGGCGCGAGCGCGATGACGCATTTCAGGGACTGGTACAGGTTGATGTCCAGAGGGTACCCCGGCGTGGTGACGAAAAGATCCTTCCGGACATCGAACGGGACGGAGATTTCACGCTGCAACATGTCCACCGCCCATCTATGACTTTTGTCCATATCGCCGCAGACGAGGTCTGCGATCTGTCCTCGGGCGTTCACGAGGATGTTCACCGAGAAGTGAACGCCGAGCATATGGGCCGCCTCGGCCATATCGCAGCTGATGGGGTTGTCGTCGTATACTCCGATCGCCGCCCTTGGATCGAGGAGCATCTGCGGCCGGTGATTGACCCTGATGGCCTCCTCGGAGGAGATGCCGGGCAGCACGGATTTCCTGCCCCCCGAGAAGCCTGCGAATTCATGGGGCTCCACCTTGCCGACGGTGATCCTGAGCTCCGATTCGTACACGGTCCTGTTGACGGAGAGAGGCGTGCCTCGCGACGTGGTCCCGAGGGAGACGAGCTTCGTCTCGTCGTAGGGATCGTGGTTCTCTATGCGCAGGATGCCGGCCCACCCCTCCCCGAGGATGGCGCTCATCTCCTCGGAGGTGGCGGGGCGGTGCACTCCGATTCCGACGACGCACGTCACCGCCTCGGGGGGCACTCCTCCGAGGCGGAGCTCCTCCATGATGTGGGGCAGAACGTCGCCGGTGGGAACGGCTCGAGTGGCGTCCGACACGATGATTGCCGCACTCTTCTTCCCTCTCGCGATCGTCCTGAGGGGCGAAGAGCCCACCGGATTCATGAAAGCGCGTGCAACGTGCTCCGGGCGCGCCGTTCTCTCCATGATCTCCGGCCGGGGAAGGATCAACGCATCGAACCGTTCAACGGCAAGGGAGGCGGAAACGCCCTCACCCGAGTCGCTGTACTCTATGTGCCCGTCTCGCTGTTGAACAGTGTACAGGGTATCCACGGCCATTACTCGCTTTTCTGTGCCGTTGGGTCTTCCCGGGCCGGTACGGTCTCACCGAGTGTGATGTCGAGGATATGTTCGATCCCGAAGAGCGTCATGAAAAAGAAGCCGAAGGGAACGGCCGCATAGGGGATGGCAACCGAAATCCCCAGTGCGGGGGTGATCTGCTTGTAGGTCCTGAGGAGCAGGAGTATTCCGTTGTACGTCACGGAGGCGGCCGCGACGACCTCGAGAATGGGGATGATCCGGATGCATGCCGCTCTCACCCTGTCCGGGAACATATCCCGGAAGATGATGATCCCCACGTGCCCTTTTCTGTGGTGCAGAACAGCCGCGCTGACCAGGCTGAACCAGACCATGGAGAAGCGCAGAAACTCCTCGGACCAGGTCAGGGCGTTGCTGAAGACGTACCGCATCACGACGTGCATTATGGCCACGCAGAGCATGGCCATGCTGAGCACCATGGCGATTGGGAACAGGAACTTCTCGCATTGATCGCAAAAACGACGATATCCGGATGACGTCAATTCAATCAACTCTTTTCCGTTGAATTCCGGTTGTTGAAGCGAAGGGGCGGCTGACGCCCGATTCTCATCGGCCGCCCCTCTTGTCTCGCAGTCGAGATGCTAAAGCCCGGCCTTGATGTCCTTCCTGGCCTTCTCGATGCCGGAAAGCCACTCGTCCACAAAGGCGGCGTCCGTCTTTTCCTTGATGCTCTTGATGATGCTCTCCTGCGTCGCCGCACGCATCTTGCCCTTTTCCGCCTCGCTGACCTCGTTCACTTCCATCCCCTTGGAGCGGAGGAGGTCGACGATGTATCGCTCCCGCGCGGCGTTGACGGCGCGGCTGTAGTTCTGTCCAAGGATGGCCGCCGTGCTGACGATCGTCTGCTGCTCCTTCGTCAGACCGTTGTACCAGTCCAGATTGGCCACGAGCGGCATGGGATCGTAGATGTGTCCGTCCAGGGATACGAACTTCTGGACCTCGTACATCTTCACCTCCCAGATGTTGGCGAGGGGGTTCTCCTGTCCGTCGACCACTCTCTGCTGCATGACGAGGTACAGCTCGGTCCAGGGCACCGGCGTGGGGTTGGCGCCGAGGTTCTTGAAGGCCTCCATGTGCATGGGGGCCTCCATCGTCCGGATCTTGAGTCCCTTGAAGTCCTCAAGCGTATTGATGGCTTTCGTGGAGTTCGTGGTGTGGCGGAAACCGTTCTCCATCCACGCCAGGCCTTTCAGGCCGATCGCTTCGCAGGAGGCGAAGAGCGCGTTCCCCGCAGGGCCGTCCATGACGAGCCATGCTTCGTTGTAGTCGTTGAAGGAGTAGGGGATATCGAGGACCATGAACTTATTGTTGAAGGTGGTCATCGGCCCGGCGGACGCCGTGGCCATCTCGAGCAGACCGTTCTTCACCTGCTCGACGGACTCTCGCTCTCCTCCAAGCTGCGAGTTGTAGTACAGGTTTACCTTGAGCTCGCCATTCGTCTGTTTTTCCACGAGCTCCTTGAAAAGCTGCAGGCCTATGGACTGAGGGTGCGTCTCGGAATTGCACAGGGAGATCCGGATCGGTTTCGCGGCAAAGGATACGCTCGCCATGGCAAGGACAAAAATCAGCGCAACCAGCAGAACAACACGTTTCCTCATACGAACATCCTCCTCATCAAGTGAAAAAATTTTGTATCTGCTGCACGGTGCCATGTCGCTGAAGCGGTACAACGTCCTTTCGTATTTCCGCGTTTCTTCTTCAGTAGCCGAATTGCCTCGGCAGCCACAGGGTCAGCGGAGGGAAATAGGTCACGAAAAGGAGCACAATGAATGAGACGACGAGCATCGGTATGGCCTCTTTGAAGGTCTGTTCTATCGTGACGCCCGCCATGGGGCTGGTGACGAACAACGTTATCCCGAAGGGCGGCGTGGCGAGGCCGATGACGAGGTTGATGCAGATGATGGCCCCGATCTGGAGGGGATCGACGCCCATGCTCCATGCTATGGGGGCGATGATCGGGCCGAGGACGACGACGGAGGCGTAGTCGTCCATGAACATTCCGTTGATGAGGAGCCCGATGTTGACCATGAGCAGGAAGGCCCAGGTCGGGAGACCCGAAAGGGGCCCCATGACCTTATACACGACCTGTTCGTTCGCGATGGCCCAGGCCGTGACCGTCGCGCTCCCCGCGAGGAGGATGACGAGCCCCGATGTCAGGGCCGTCTCCTTCAGGATGACGGGAAGGTCCGAGAGTTTCCCCTCCTTGTACACAAGAAAGGTGAGGATGAAGGCGTAGAGGGCGGCGATGGCCGAGGACTCCGTCACGGTGAAGATGCTGCCGAAAATCCCGCCGAGGATGATCACCGGAAGCATGAGGGCCGGGAAGGCCCGCTTGAACTGCTTCCATTTCTCCGGCCACTCGGCTCGCTCATGATTCGGATAACCCCGTTTGACGGCGATCCGGTAGATCATGAGCATCTGGGCAACTGCGATAAGGATGGCGGGGATGACGGCGGCAAGAAATATCCCCGCTATGGAGGTCCGTCCAACGGAGACGCAGTAGAGGATCATCAGGACGCTGGGCGGCATGATCGGCCCGAGGAGCGAGCCGCTCGCCATGACCGCCGAGCTGAACGCCGGAGAGTAGCCCTCCTTTTTCATCATGGGGATGAGGAAGGAACCGAGGGAGGCCACCTCGGCAAGAGCCAGGCCGACGATCGACCCCATGAAGAGGCATGTGCCGATGGTGACGAGAGCGAGGGCGCCCCGGACATGGCCGAGAAACGCGTTGACGAAGTCGATGAGGGCCTCGAGCAGATGCCCCCGCAACATGAACTGCCCCGTCAGAATAAAGAAGGGGACGGCGAGAAGAGAGAAGCCGTTCATGCCCTCGAACATCCGTTGAACCACGAGGAGCTGAGGATAGCCGCCTACGAGGAGGTACACCGTCGAGCTGAGGATCATGTTGAATGCGATAGGAAAACCCATGACGAGAAGGACCGCGAAACAAATGCCTAAAGAAGCCAGAGCCATTACACACCCTCCTTTTCCTGGTACTGGAACACTGGTCTTGACTCGAGACGACGACGGTCATTCGCGGAACAAGAGTGCCCGGGTTCGGATCGGAGGAGTTCAGGGGCTTGATAATTTATCGATTATCGATAATGCTATAGCGAATCACTGCCCCTGTCAAGCCTTTGAAAGCAATGAGAGAAGGCCACACCTCTATTTTGTGGACATGGGATCATGAAATATGGTATGCATTGACATATTTTGGTATGCCAAATATACTTCGGAATATCTTCACGTGTATGCGCGGCATATGGAGACCCACCGTCGAATTCGATGCATGAAGGAGGTTTTCTGATGAAAGCGTACGACTTCGCTCCTGCCATTGAAAGGTCTTTCGGCGATATGTGCGAGTTTGCATCCCGCCTCATAGCGCTGCCAAGCGTAACCGGCCAGGAGGGTCTTGTCGCGGAAACCATCATCAGCGAGATGAAAAGACTGCAATACGATGACGTCTTCACCGACAAGGCGGGGAATGTCGTCGGCGTTATCAAGGGAACCGGCGGGGGCGAGCATATCCTGTACAACTGCCATATGGATCAGGTCGATCCCGGCAACCTCGAGGCGTGGGAACACCCGCCATTCTCCGGGAAAACGGCGGATGGATGGATCCATGGCAGAGGGGCCAGCGACACGAAGGGGGCCATTGCGACCCAGGTGTACTCGGCTGCATGCGTGAAGGAGGCCGGGGCCGCCCACAGAGGGGATATCATCGTCACCGCGGTGGTCGAGGAAGAGCCTGGAGACATGTGGGGCATGCGGAAACTCGCGGACGAGGTCCTTGCCGTCTACCCCGGACGAATCGGCCTGACCGTCCTCGGCGAGGCGACTGGGCTGAACGTCTACCTCGGACATCGTGGCAAAGTCGAAATCGACATCCGGACCATCGGACAGGTGGCGCACAGCAGCGCCCCCTGGAGAGGCACCAACGCCGTATACAAGATGTGTCCGGTGATCGAGGCGCTCGAAAAACTGGGTGACAGGCTACCGGAGCACCCCTTCTTGAGGCGATCGAGCGTTGCGGTCACCAATATCACCTGTTCGCCGGGGTGGCTGAGCACGGTCCCCGATCGTTGTACCATCAGGATCGACCGCCGTTTCCTTCCCCATGAAAACAGAGAGACCATCATGAAGGAGCTCGGGGATATTCTGAAGGGCGCAGGGCTCTCCGTCGGAGCGGATGCCGCCGCGGAGATACAGGCCTATGCTCATACCGGCTATACAGGGCTGCAGGAGTCCATGGAGCTCTACAAGCCGGCCTTTCTCACCCCTGAGGACGAACCCCATGTCGTGATCGTAGTGGACGCTCTTAAAAAGGTGGGGCAAAATCCCGCATTCAACTGCTGGGATTTTGGAACCGACGGCGCATGGATCGCCACGGAGCTCGGCATACCGACGATAGGGTACTCCCCCTGTGAAGAGGAGTATGCGCATACGCCTCGGGACAGGGTCTCCATGGATCTTATGAGGAAGGCCGCTCTCGGATATGCGGCAATCTCGGTCGCGGTGACCGAATAGCGATTATTTTCGTCGAAGAGGTGATGGGAGTGGGGCGCTACAAAGTCTTCATGACCGATACGATTTGGCCGGATGTGAATATCGAGAGGGAGGGTGTCTCGAAGATACCGGATGTGGATTTCTCCCTTTCCAAAGGAGGGACGCCCGAGGAGATCTGCGAGGAGGGAAAGGACTGCGACGCTCTCATGGTGCTCTTCACGCCCATGTCGGCGAAGCACCTCGAGTACTTCACACGGTGCAAGGTCCTTGTGCGAATGGGGATAGGCTTTAACTCGGTGGATCTCGCCAAGGCCACGGAGATGGGAATTATGGTGGCCAACGTTCCGGACTACTGCCAGGAGGAGGTCGCGGACCACACGATAGCGCTCTTCCTCGAAATCACCAGAAAGGCCGGTCTTCTCGACAGGGACGTGAAGGCGGGCGGGTGGACCATGGAGCTGGCCAATCCCGTTCCGAGACTTCAGGGCAAGACCTTCGGCCTGTTCGGCTGCGGCGGAATAGGGCAGAGGACGGGCAAAAGAGCCGCCGCGTTCGGCATGAACCTGGCGGGGTATGACCCCTTCGCTCCCGAGGACCTGTTCGAACGGGAGAACATCAAGCGGTACGACTCCCTCGAGAAGTTTGTCTCCGAGGTCGATGTCCTGTCACTCCATATTCCGCTGTCCCCCGAGACGAAGGGCATCGTGAATACCGCGATGCTGGAGCGTATGAAGCCTACGTCCTATCTCATCAACACGTCCCGCGGCCCCCTGGTGAACGAGGAAGACCTGTACGATGCCCTTGTGAACGGACTGATCGCGGGGGCCGCTCTTGACGTCCTGAACGAGGAACCGCCGAAATCTCTGCCGAAGATCGCCACGGCGCCCAACATCGTTATCACGCCCCATGCGGGGTGGAACTCGCTGGAATCTCTCCCCGAACTCCGGGCGAAGTCCGCGGAGGAGGTCGTGCGAACCTATCGGGAAGGGCGCCCGAAATTTCTCATCAACAAAGAGGTGTTGAACAAGAAGTAGTGGAGGTCGTCGTTTCGGAGACACAGTCTGTTGCGTGTGAAACAAAGGCACCTTATCAAAGGAGGGAAAGCAATGAAGAAGAGAGTAGGTCTTGTTCTCGCGGTTCTCGTCGTTTCGATGGTGGTGTTTGGCGCGTCGGTGTCGTCGGCGGCATCGGATGTTCTGTTGTTGAGGATAGGGCACGTCGTCACGGAAGAGGGAGGAGAGCATCAGGGCTCTCTCAAGTTCGCTGAGCTTCTTGAAAAAAAGTCCGAAGGCAAGATCAAGCTGCAGATTTTCCCGAATGGTCAAGTCGGACAGAACCGGGAAATGGTGGAGTCCCTTCAGGCCGGGGCGCTGGACATGGCCCTGCCGGCCCTGCCGGGACTGGGAGGCTTCACTACGGCCACGAAGATGTTCGACCTCCTCTATCTCTTTGATAACAGAGAGCAGGCTGAAAAAGTCCTGGACGGTCCCATCGGTCAGGAAGTCGCGGCCTCGGTCGAGAGCTCGGGGATCAAGATCATCTCCTGGTGGTCTCAGGGATTCCGGGAGATGACGGCGAACAAGGAGGTCCATAAACCGGAGGATCTGAAGGGGCTGAAGATCCGCGTCATGGAGAACCCCCTGCACATTGAGGCATGGAACATGCTTGGCGCGAGTGCCATCCCCATGGCATTCTCCGAAGTCCTGACCTCGCTGCAGCAGGGTGTTCTGGACGCGCAGGAAAACCCCTATCAGAACATCGTGCATTCGGGGTTCCATACGGTCCAGAAGTACATCATGGAGACCAACCACCTCTATGGACCTCTCCCCGTGGTGTACTCCAAGGTGAACTGGGAAAAACTGACGCCGGAGCAGCAGAAGATAATACTGGAGGCGGCGGAGGAGACAAAGGTCTGGCAGAGAAACAAACAGGAAGAGATCAACGCCGGGCTGAAGAAGCAGGTCGAGGAGACGGGCGATTGCACCATTATCGTGCTGACCTCCGAGGAGAAAGCGGCGTTCAGAAAGCAGCTGGCTCCGCTGTACAAGAAGTACGCTCCCGAGCTGAACGGCTACGTGGAGCGGATATACCAGGAGATCGGACGAGAGGTCGATTTTTAGAGACGTCTGGGACTGAAGAGTACAAATTGGCCGGGGACAGTCTTTGTCCCCGGCATTTTCTCAGGATCAGGGGGATGATCATATGAAATCGCGGCTCCTGCATCACTTGGATATGTGGGAGGAGTATATCCTTTTCCTTTTCATGCTGGTCATGTTGGTGGTGCTTGCCGTTCAGGTCTTCACGCGGTATGTGTTGTCCTTCAGCTTTTCCTGGGCCGAGCAGCTTGCGAGAGTCGGCTTCGTATGGCTGACCATGGCTGGAATAAGCCTCGCGGCGAAAAAGGGAATGCACATGAAGGTGGACTTTCTCCCGCAGATCGTGCCGAAAAACGTTGCCCGTTTTATTTGTGTTTTTTCCGATGCCTTTGTCGTCCTTTTCGGCTTTTACATGGGGGGCCTTATCCTGAAGACGGTCATGTTGCAGATGAAGTTGAACCAGGTGTTCTCGTCCATCCCATGGCTTCCGGTCTGGACGATGTACATTGCGGGCGTTCTGGGGATGTTCGGCCTGTCCGTACGGACGATCCAGAGGATCATCCTTGAACGGCGAACGGCATCGGCACCAGCGAACGAGGGGGTGCGGTAGGAATGGTCGGCACGCTTCTGGGCTCTCTCTTCCTCTTTCTGATTCTCTCCATCCCCGTCGCCGTCGCAATGGCGGGGGCATGCGTTCTCGTCTTCTGGATATTTTATCCCGGGACACCCATGATCCAGCTTCTTGCGCAGGCCATGGTGACCACGTCCGATTCCTTCCCGCTCATGGCCATCCCCTTCTTCATGCTCGTCGGGACACTCATGTCCAGGGCCGGGCTGGCCGAGGAGATCATCAACGTGGGAGACGCAATAACGGGCAGTATGCCGGGCGGACTCGGGGCGTCCACGATCGTGGCATGCATGATCTTCGCCGCCATCTCTGGCTCGGGGCCGGCTGTCGTGGCCGCCCTGGGGGTCATGCTCATCCCGGCCATGGTGGAACGGGGTTATGACCCCTCCTATGCCGGTTCCCTCGTCGCCGCAGGAGCGACGATCGGCCCGGTCATTCCTCCGAGTATCCCGATGATCATCTACAGCGTCATCGCTGGAACGTCCGTGGTGAGCATGTTCACGGCGGGGCTGTTTCCCGGCATCCTTATGGGCATACTGCTCATGATCTTCAACTACTTCATCTCCAAAAAAAGAGGGTATCTCGGCAAAGAACGCAAAGGCGGAGCGGCATGGGTGCTCAAACAGTGCTGGAAGGCCAGATGGGCCCTTCTCCTTCCCATCATCATCCTGGGTGGCATCTACGGCGGCATCTTCACTCCCACGGAGGCGGCGGTCATCGGCTGCGTCTACGCGCTCTGCACAGGACATTTCATCTATCGTCAGATCACCGTGAAAACACTCTTCGCCGCTTTTGTGGAGGCCGGGCTGCTGTCCTGCCTTTCCATGTTCATTCTCGGCGGAGCCACAACCTTTGGCCGTCTGCTCACCATGGAGGGGATTCCCCAGAAACTTGCCGCCCAGATGACGCAGATTTCGAGCTCTCCCTTTGTGCTGATGATGATGATCATGCTTTTTCTCCTGATAACGGGGATGTTCATCGACACCACATCCAACGTCGTGCTCTTTACCCCCCTCTTCCTTCCGATCATGAAATCCGTCGGCTACAGCCCGATTCTCTTCGGCGTAGTCATGGTGATGAACCTGTGCCTGGGCATGATCACCCCGCCCGTCGGGGTGAACCTCTACGTGGCCCAGGGCATCAGTAAAGCGTCTTTTGAACGGATGATAAAAGAGGCGATCCCATTGATGGTCGCATTGGGAATTGCTATACTTTTGACGATCCTCTTCCCCGAGATAGCGCTGATGCTTCCTCGCGCTCTGGGAATGAGGGTATGATTCTGCCGATGGTTCCTTCGACGTGCATCGTGGCATAGTTCGTAGGAAATCATCGTGTCTGAAGGGCATGGAAGAAGAGGGAGCATCGGATAAGGAGCGCCCCATTGGACGAGAACGCGGCAGAACAGGGTCTTTCCAGCAGAATATACGACGAGCTGAAGTGCGCCATTCTTGAGTTGCGGATTCAACCCGGCTCCTTTCTCCTTGAACGCTCGATCGCTGAGGAGACGGGTGTCAGCCGTACTCCTGTCAGGGAGGCGCTGAAACGACTTGCCCAGGACGGCTGGATCATCTGGCGCGAACGGAGACGAGCGGTCGTTCGCGGCGTGGATATGGAGGATGTACGCGATATCTTTGCTCTCCGCGCCATGATAGAGCCCTTTGTCCTCTCATCCGTCTGTGCCCGCAGGGAGTCGCGCCATCTCGCAGGGAAGCTCGCATCGGTGATGAACAGAATGCAACAGACCTCCCGTGATGTGGTTGCGTTTATGAAAGAGGACATGATTTTTCACAGCATTCTCGTCGCTTCGCTCGGAAACGAACGGCTTTGCGGCATCTGGAGAAATATTGCGGAGGCGTCCATGCGAATAGCGATCTATGCCCTCCATGAGCGCAGGCGTATCGAGGACGTCCTCCGCGAGCACGGCAGAATTGTGGACGCTCTCTGGGAGCAGGATTGCGGTCCCGTGCTCGAGCGGCTCAAGGAACATCATGAAAGCACGTTTCATGCATACGAAGAAAAATTTCTTTTGGAAGCGGGTTCGCAGCATGCAGCGAGCACTCCTTCTTCTTTGTTTGCGCGACGGGGGGAGCGCAACATGAGCTCCCTGGCTTTCCAAAGAGGAAAGGAGCATCCATGAAGATAACGGTTCTCTACGGCGGGGACAGCCCCGAGCGGGAGGTCTCCCTTATGAGCGGTGCGGCGGTGGCCAAAGCGTTGACGGAGTTCGGTCACGACACCGGAGCGGTGGACCTTACGTCCAGGGAGGACCTCTTCGCCCTCCTCGCGAACGATCGGCCGGACTTTGCCTTCATCGCCCTTCACGGCGGGTGGGGCGAGGACGGGACGATCCAGGCGGTGCTCGACATGGCGGATGTCCCCTTTTCCGGGACCGGGCACGAGGCCTGCGCGCTGGCCATGGACAAGGCGGCGAGCAAGGCCCTCTTCCACTGGAGGAGGGTCCCGTCGCCGAAGGAGCTCGAGGTGCCGTCGGGGACTTCGGCAAGCGAGCTCTCGGAGGGCGGTCGTCTCGCCGGTCTTCTGGAGCGAAGCGGCAAGCTCGTCGTGAAGCCCTGCGGCTGCGGCAGCACCGTGGGCGTGTCCATCCTGCAGGGGACGAAGGGCCTGCAGGAGGCCCTGGACCTGGCCTTCCGGTTCGACCGCCGGGCTTTGATCGAGGAGTACGTCCCGGGGAAGGAGCTCACGGTGACGGTCTGGGAGCCGAAGGGGCGGGCGGAGTGCCTGCCCGTCATCGAGATCCGCCCCAGGGTCGGGGTGTACGACTATGCGTCCAAGTACACGCCCGGCGCGACGGAATACCTCGTCCCGGCCCCCCTGAACGCGGCGGTGACGCGGCGGGTGCAGGAGGCATCCATCGCCGCCCACGAGGCCCTGGGGTGCAGCGTCTACAGCAGGGTCGACCTCCGGATGGACGAGGACGATATCCCCCTGGTGCTCGAGGTCAACACGGCGCCCGGGATGACGGCCACGAGCCTCGTCCCCAAGGCCGCGGCAGCGGTCGGGCTGAACTTCGGGGCCTTTCTGGACTCCGTGGTGCGTCAGTCCATGGAGCGTTTCAAGGAGGTGCGGCGATGAGACTGGACGACTTCACGCTGGAAAAATGGCTGAACCCGAGGGACCCGACGGCGAAGTACAACCTCGGGGCGAGCTGCGTCAAGGCGTTCCACCTGGACGAATTCTTCGAGCTCGTCGGCGGCGACGCAAACGAGTTCTACGAGCGGGAACTGAAAGGGATGAGCCTGCACTACGGCCATTTCTTCGGGATGGACCGCCTGCTGGAGGCCGTCTCGTCCCTCTACCGGGACGCCTCTCCCCGCGACGTGCTGACGGCGCACGGCGGCACGGGGGCCAACCATATGGTGATCAGCGAGCTGGTGGAGCCTGGGGACAGGGTTGTCGTCCTGATGCCCACGTACCAGCAGCACTACGCTCTTCCCGCATCCCTCGGGGCCGAGGTCCGCCACCTGTGGCTGAGGCCGGAGAACGACTATCTTCCCGACAGCGGCGAACTGAAGCGGGCCGTTGGCGACCGGACGAAGCTCGTCGTTCTTGCCAACCCGAACAACCCGACGGGGGCGTTCATCGGAGAGCCCATGCTGCGCGAGGTCGCCGGCATCGCGGAGAAAGCCGGCGCCTGGGTTCTGTGCGACGAAATCTACAGAGGGCTCGGCGACGGATACATGCCGTCCATTGTGGACGTCTCCGAAAAAGGGATCGCCACGAGCAGCATGTCCAAGGTCTTCTCCATGGCCGGGACCAGGGTCGGCTGGATCGTGACGAAGGACCGTTCGCTCCGGGACCGCCTCGAGAACAGAAGGTCCTACGACACCATCTGCTGCGGCCCCTTCGACGAACTGCTTGCGGCCATGGCATTGGAGAACAGCGAAAAGGTGCTGGAGCGGAGCAGAGGGCTCGTCCGAAGCGGGCGACGGATATTCGAGGAGTGGATGGCGACGCAGCCCTGCCTCTCCTCCACGGAAGAGTCCCTGAGCACCACGGCGTTCGTGGCGTACGACTACGATGTACCGGCGGAGAGGCTGTGCTCCGACCTCTTCGAGCGCGAGGGCGTTCTGCTGTGCCACGGAGGGTGCTTCCAGGTCCCGAAGACCTTCAGGCTGGGCTACGCCTTCGGGAGAATCGACCATCTGCGGGAGGGGCTCCGTCGGTTCGGTCTCTTCCTCGAAACCCTCGAGTGAGGGTGTCCCCTCTCACGGGGCGGCAAAGAACGGAGGAACGCCCGGGCGACGGCCGCGAACCTCGCGTCCGAGGCCACGGCGGCGGCAGCCGGGCTGAGCGTCGAGGCCTCCTGGACTCTGTAGCGCGCCGGTTTCAGGACCGTTTTGCGGAAGCGCGGCGGTGAGCCCCGACGGCATGTATGCTGAAAAAACGAGGTGCCCCGGTCGCGACCGGGGCACCTCGTTTGTGAGGACAAGGGCGTCAGTACTTCGTCACGTACTGGAAGCGCTTCTTGAACTCCTCCTTGGGGAGGTTCGACGCCAGAGCGATCTGGTCGAACTCTATGCCCTGGTCGAAGTCGTCGGGGTCAAGGCGGATCATGTACTTTCTCGCGATCTTGTACGAGACGGAGTCGGTGTTCACGAGGCGGACCCTGGTCTTCTTCGTCACGGGGTCCTCGATGTCCTTGAAGGAGACGGGGACGATGGCGTTGTTCTGGATGGTGATCATGGCGTTCGATCCGCCGTTTCGAAGAAATTCGAAGGCCGCGTACCCGAGGTTCCTGGTGTAGTCCACGTCGTAGGCGATGGGGGGGGCGCATCGGAGCTCGTACCCCACGTCCTTGGTGGTGATGGGCATCTTGATCTTGAGCTCGTCGAGGACTATCTGGACCTCTTTTTTGAGGACGTTGGCGAAGTCGATCTCGCCGTACCGGACGTGCCCGTGATCGTCGAGGTCCAGGCACCCGAGGTGTTCAAGGTCCTCCGTCCTGATCCGCTCGAGCAGCCCCTCGGCCACGACCGCCACGCCGTGCGCCCGTCCTTCGGCGAGCCTCTTGATCATGGCGCCCACGATGATGTCCGCCAGCAGACGGGCGGGTATCTTCCCCTTGCCCGGGAACTCCTCCGGGATGATGGTGAGGGTGGCGCCGGCGCTCTTGCCGATGCCGAGGGAGAGGTGACCGGCGGAGCGCCCCATGGCCACCACGATGTACCACCGGCCCGTGGTCATGGCGTCGTCCATGAGGTTGGCGACCACCCTTGCGCCGACGGCCCGCGCCGTCTCGTAGCCGAAGGTGGGGATGCCCTCCGGGAGGGGCAGGTCGTTGTCGATGGTCTTCGGGACGTGGACGAAGCTGAGGGAGAGCCCCAAGGTGTTCGTGGCGTAGTCCGCCACCCGCGAGGCCGCGTAGGCCGTGTCGTCCCCCCCTATGGAGACGAGATGGGTCACGCCCATGGAGACCAGGGTGTCCACCACTTTTTTCAGGGCGGCCTCACTCTTCGTGGGGTTGAACCGGGACATTCGGAGGATGCTCCCCCCCTCGGAGTAGATGCGGCTCACGTTGTCCAGATCGAGGGGGAGGAACTTCTTCTCCCCTTTGCCCAGGTTCGCGAAGCCGTCGTAGATGCAGAAAACCTCCCAGCCGTACTTTCTGGCCATGATGGTGACCCATGAACAATCCGGACAAGAACACCCTTGCCATCATCTGCGGGGCCGCCGCCGCAGATGATGGCAAGGGTGTTCTTGTCCGGATTGTTCATGGGAGCCCTCCTCGGAAAAAAATGGCAATAATCCAATATAATGATCTTATCATATCGATCATCGGCATAAACGAGGAGGTCGCATGATCTATCTCACGGGGGACACCCACGGCGTGCTCGGAAGCCGCCGCCTGACGGCCGACCGATTCCCGCCCGGCCGAACGCCCACCGAGGAGGACATGGTGATCGTTCTCGGGGATTTCGGCCTGCTCTGGAGCGACCCTCCCACGGACCGGGAGGCGTCGGAGCTTCGCCGGATCGAGTCGTTGCCATGGACGACGCTGTTTCTGGACGGCAACCACGAGAACTTCACCCTCCTGAACGCCCTGCCCGAGGAGGATCGGTGGGGCGGCCCCGTCGGCGTGGTCTCGCCGCACGTAGTGCACCTCAAACGGGGGAACGTCTACACCCTGCAGGAGAGGCGATGTTTCGTCCTCGGCGGGGCGGCGAGTGTGGACAAGGCCTGGCGCGTGCCGGGGGAGTCCTGGTGGCGGGAGGAGATCCCGTCCCTTGAGGAGTTCGACCGCGGACGGGTCGCCCTTGAGCGCGTGGGCTGGTCCGTGGACTGGATTCTCACCCACACGGCCCCGAACGCCGTTCTGCAGGCTATGGACCTGGGAAAATACCTGGCCGGCGACCCCGTCTCGGACTATCTGGACGAGCTCTACGCCAGGGCGACCTATGACCGCTGGTACTGCGGCCACTTCCATCGCGACAGGGTCTTCGACGACGGACGGTTCGTCGTGGTGGGCGAGGGGATCGTGGAGGGCGGAGCAGGGACCTTCCTCGTCTCGGACGGGGACAGGCCGGGGCTTTGCGACCGGCTGCGGGGGATGGGCGCCCGGCGCCCCCGGGAGGGGGACTAGAAGGGATGTGGCGGAGGGGGTGCCCCCTCCGCCACATCCCTATGCTCTGAAAAGCCCCCGTCCGGGGGTACCCCGTCAGTGCACCAGCTTCAGCGCCACGAGGAGCCCGGCGCAGTAGTCCTCCACCTCCCGGGCCGTCCCGAGGGAGAGGGCTTCGTCGGCGGCCGAGGCGAGGTCCTTGCGGCTGATGTTCCGGAGAATCCACCGGGCCTGGAGGATGGACGACGGGTTCATGCTGAACTCCGAGAGCCCCAGCCCGAGGAGCACGGGGATGAGCTTGGGGTCGCCCGCCGACTCGCCGCACATGGCCACGGGGACGCCCGAGGCCCGTCCGTTGTCGATGACGGTCCTGATGAGCCGGAGCACCGCCGGGTGGTACTGGGAGTACAGGGGTGCCAGCTTCTCGTTCTCCCGGTCGGCGGCCACGGTGTACTGGATCAGGTCGTTGGTCCCGATGCTGAAGAAGTCCACCTCGGGGGCGAAGTGGTCCGACAGGATGGCCGTGGAGGGAACCTCCACCATGATGCCCGTCTGCACGTCGCCGAAGGGGAGATTTTCCTCCCGCAGCTCGGCCCTCGCCTCCTCCAGGATGGCCTTGGCCGACCGGAGCTCCTCGAGGCTCGAGATCATGGGCAGCAGGATGCGGACCTGTCCGAAGGCGCTCGCCCGGAGCATGGCCCGCAGCTGGACCTTGAACACCTCGGGCCGGTCGAGGCAGATCCGGATGGCCCGATAGCCGAGGAACGGGTTCTTCTCCTCGGGGACGGCCAGATAGTCGAGATTCTTGTCGCCGCCCACGTCCAGCGTCCGAATGGTCACCGGCCGCCCCGCCATGGGCTCCACGACGGCCCGGTAGGCGAGGAACTGGGTCTCCTCGGTGGGGAAGTGGTCGCTGTCGAGGTAGAGGGACTCCGTCCGGTAGAGCCCGATGCTCTCGCCGTCGTTCCGCAGGACGTCGTCCAGGTCCACCGGCGAGCCGATGTTCGCCCCCAGAATGATGTCCACGCCGTCGAGGGTCCTGGTCCGCTCCCCGCGGACCGTCTCGAGGCTTTTCTTGAAGGTCTCGTACCGCTCCTTGAGCCCCTTGTACTTCTCGATGGTCTCGTCGTCGGGCCGGACGAGGACCATGCCGCTCTCGCCGTCGAGGATGAGCGTGTCGCCGTTCTCCACCTCGTCCAGGATGTGGGCGGCGCTGACCACGGCCGGAATCTCCAGGGTCCTGGCGATGATGGCCGAGTGGGAGGCCCTGCTCCCTTCCTCGGAGACCAGGCCGATGGTCCGCTCCCGGTCGATCTGGGCCATGTCCGCCGGGGCGAAGCGCCGAGCGACGATGATGGCGTCCTCGCGAAGGTTCGAGATGTCCGTCCCCCCCACGTGGAGGAGGAGCTTGATCACCCGGTCCGAGATGTTCCGGACGCCGTCGGACCGGACCTTCATGTGGTCGCCCTCCATGTGGTCGAAGAGCTGGATGAGGTCGTCGGACACCTGCTTGACCGCCCACTCGGCGTTGATGCCCTCGTCCAGGATCATCCGCTCGATCTGCCCCACGAAGTCCGGGTCCCTGGCCATGGTCCTGTGGGCCTGGAAGAGGACGGCCTCCCTGGGGCCCACCCTCTTGATGAAGCGCGAATAGGTCTCCTGGATCTCCTCAACCGAGAGCTCCAGGGCGACGCGGAAGCGTTCGACCTCGCTATCGGGGTTCTCCACGTACTCCCGCAGGATGTCGATCTGATCCTTCCAGTAGATGACCGCCTTCCCTATGACGATGCCCGGCGAGGCCCCGATCCCCTTCATCCCTTCGCACCTCCATACCGTTCATATCTGTCCAGTATACTCGAAAAGGGGGCAGGGTTCGACCTCGAAGGACGAAAATCCTTCCCCTTTCCAGAACAGTGGATTTTCTGGTACAAAAGGACCGCCGTCACCCCGATTCTGAGGCCTTCGTCTGGAAAAAACCGGGCCCGGGGCGTATAGTGAACGGAGCACGACGTGGAGGTGGACGAATGGAGCCGATCATCGGGTTGGCCGGAAATCTTCTCGAGGAGAGAAACTCCTCCGGGATCGAGCGGAGCTACGTGAACGACGACTACGTCGCGGCGACGGCGCGTTCGGGGGCCATCCCCTTGATCCTTCCGCTCGTGCGGGACCTGAGGCTGGTGGAGCGTCAGATGGAGGGCATCCACGGTCTGCTGGTCCCCGGCGGGTACGACGTGGACCCGCTGCTCTACGGCGAGGAGCCGAGGGCGGAGCTCGGCTACGTCTACCGCGACACGGACCTCTTCCAGCTCGAGACGATCCGCCTGGCGCTGAAGCGGCGCATGCCCGTGCTCGCCATCTGCAAGGGCATCCAGCTTCTGAACGTGCTCTGCGGCGGGACGCTGCACCAGGACCTGTCGGAGGTTCCGGGCAGGTCCCTGAAGCACGACCAGGAGATGAAACGCTCCGTTCCGAGCCACACCGTCACCGCCGAGGAGGGCTCCATCGTCCGGCGGCTCCTCGGGGCATCCTTTCCGACGAACAGCTTCCACCACCAGACGCTGAAGGAGATCGGCGAGGGGCTCCGCGTGACGGCGCGATCGGCCGACGGCGTCGTGGAGGCCGTGGAGATGGACGGCTTCCCCTTCGTCGTGGGCGTCCAGTGGCACCCCGAGATGATGATGTCCGGCGGCGACGCCATGCTCCCGCTCTTCCAAGCCTTCGTCGGCGCGGCGGAGCGGTTCATGGGGGAGGCGACGTGACGGCCTCGGTGGACGTGGTGCTCTCGCCGGCGGAGGAGCTCCCCGACGCCGACGGCTGGCTCGTCATCGACATCCTCCGGGCGACGACCACCATGTGCGCCTTCTTCGAGGGGGGCGGCCGCCGGCTCTATCCGACGGCCTCCATCGAGGCCGCCCGGGAGCTCAGGGACCGGCTGGCCGAGTCCGATGGCAGCGTCCTCCTCATGGGCGAACGGAACGCCCTGCCGCCCGAGGGGTTTGACCTGGGCAACTCGCCCCTCGAGCTTCTCGCCCTTGATCCGTCCCGCCGGAGGGAGGCCGTCATGGCCACGACGAACGGGACGAAGGCCCTGCTCAAGGCGGGGGCCCAGGGCGTCCCCGTCTGGCCCGTCTGCGCCCGGAACGCCTCGGCGTCCGCCGAGACCGCCCTCGCCGCCGGAGGGCACATCGCCATCCTCTGCGCGGGGCGAAAGGGGCGCTCGGCCCTGGACGACGGGGTCTGCGCCGGCCTCCTCGTCGACATCCTCCGGTCGAGGGGGCGGGTTCGACTCTCCGACGGGGCGGAGACGGCCCTCCGGCTGTGGCGCTCCTGGGAGGGGGACCTCGCCGGAGCCCTGCGGTCCTCGGACCACGGGCGGGACCTGCTGGCTCTGGGGTTCGGGGCGGACATGGACTACGCGGCGCAGCGGGATGCGGCCGGGACGGTGTTCCACCTCGACCTGGGCGCGCCCCACCCCTGCATCGTCACCGAGACGCGGCGGCGCCGCGATCCCGAGAGGAGGAAAAAGCAGTGAAAAAATACATCTACATCGACTTCGAAAACCTGCCGGGCGTCCAGATCGAGGAGATCGAGGACGGAAAGATCTTCATCTTTCTCGGCGAGAACCAGAAGAAACTGCCCACGGAGATGATCCGGCGGACCCAGCCCATGGGCGACCGGGTCGTGTGGGTCCCCATCAACGGCATGGGGCGGAACGCCCTGGACTTCCACATCGCCTACTATCTGGCGATGTACAACGACGACCCGACCATCAGCCACTACATCGTCTCCATGGACGCCGGGTACGACCCCCTCATCCGCCACGCCGCCCAGTTCGGCCAGAAGGTGAAGCGCATCATTACCTTCGAGGAGGTCCGGGAGAAGCCGACGCTCAACAGGGACATGCAGCAGAAGTACGCCAAAGTGCTGGAGATCCTGAAGAAACAGAACAAGATGAGGCGCCCGAAGTCCCGCAAGACCCTCGCGTCGAGCATCGACACCCTCTTCCAGGGGCAGATCCCCGTCGAGGAGATCGAACTCCTCGTGGAGCAGCTCTTCAGGGAGCGCTTCATCGAAGAGAAGAACAAGCGGATCGCCTACCTGGACTAGGGGTGCAGGCGCGCCCTTTTCACCGGGCATCCCGAGGGGCTTGCACCATAAAACAGAGGGCGGGGAAGCCCCCGCCCTCACCGTTCCGTTCTCGACAGGACGATGTCCTGTCCGTCAGATGCCTCTCCCCTGAATGAGCCGCAGCAGCACCATGACGATGGCGATGACCAGCAGGACGTGAATGAACCCGCCCATGGTGTGCGCGGAGACGATCCCCAGAAGCCAGAGCACCAGCATGACGATGGCAATCGTGTACAGCATTCTCGACACTCCTTTCGATTCTTCGAACCTCTGTCACCTGAACCGCGAGATCATGGACCGGACGCTCCGTCCGAGGGTGTCCCATACCTCCTCGGCTCCGTCCTTCATGTCCTCCCAGGCGTCTCCGCCCGATCGCCGCAGCTCGTCCAACTTTTCGTCCGCCGCCGCCCATTTCCGCCGCAGTTCGGCGACCTCTTCGCGGTACTTCTCCCCGAGGTCGGCCTTCACCTCGTCCGCCTTTGCGGAGAGGGCGTCGATCTCTCTGTTCCACTCATCCAGCTTCGTCTTCAGCGCCTCCACATACTGGTCTCTCTTCTCGGACAAATCCGACCACCTCCTCGCGAACAGTTCGACGAACGCCGCCCCTCCATGGGACCGGAGGGCTGAACGATGTCGTGTTTTCAGTATATGGCCCCTGGGAATCGTCGTCAAGGGCGCCTGTCCTGTATAATGGAGCGACGGAAGACAAGGAGGGATGCACCCATGAAGAAGGTCATTCGCACGGACAAGGCGCCCGATCCCATCGGACCGTACTCCCAGGGGCTCGTCTGCGGCAAGAGGATCTATGTGTCGGGACAGGGGCCGAGGAAAAAGGGCGGGACGATGCCCGAGGGGATCACGGAGCAGACCCGGCAGACGCTGGAGAACGTCAAGGCGATCCTTGAGGCCGGCGGGGCCACCATGGACCACGTCGTGAAGTCCACGGTCCACCTGGCCAATCTGGACGACTTCGCCGCCTTCAACGAGGTGTACAAGCAGTATTTCAGGGAGCCCTTCCCGGTGCGGACCACCGTGGGCAGCAAGCTCCTCGGAATCCTCGTCGAGGTGGACGTCATCGCCGAGCTGGACTAGAGGGCGGAGCGGCCCGGCGGGCTCGTCACCCCGCTCCGTCGTCTTATTGCCGTCCCCGTTCGCCGGGGCGAGAGAAGAACGAGAAGAGGAGGTGGCTTCGTATGAGAGACGCAGTGCAGGCCCTCGCGGGGTCTTTCAAGCGGGGGTCGACGTTGTTGTTCCAGCTTCTCGAGGACTGCCCCGATGAACTCTGGGGAGAGCAGGGCAAGGGGTTCCCCTACTGGCAGCACCTCTACCACACCTTTCACGCGATGGACTTCTTCGTGCTGCCGAAGGACGCCGATTTCGGGCCTCGCCCCTGCACCGCCGACGAGGCCATGTTCCGGTCGACGCCGGCCAAACCCCTGAGCAAGGGCGAGCTGCGATCCTTCGGCCAGCGGATGAAAGCCGATGCCGACCGCTGGATCCAATCCGTCAGCGACGCGGACCTCGCCAAGAAGCACGAGGGGTGCTCGTCGCGTATGGGGTCGGACATGACCAACGCCACAGTCCTGGCCCTGCTCGTAGGGCACAACATGTACCACATCGGCTGTGCGGACACCCTCCGCCGGGAGGCGGGCCTCAAGGGCGTGATGTAGCGAATACGACGAACCCGCCCGCGAGGCGGGTTTTTTTGTAGCCGGGGAGGGCGCACGTCGTATTTCATTGCCCGACCAGTATGCTTGCAGACCCGGACGGTACTCCGCCGTCACCCCGAGGAGGTCCTGTGCCGAGGGAGCGTTTTTACTGCACCATCCAGCCTGGGTCCCTCGTTTCGTTCGGGGCGGCGGAACGACGCCGAAGGACGTGAAACGGGATTACTGACCATTATTGACAAACGTAGAAAGTCGTATATAATGGGCATAGTCAAAATTAGTCAGTTCATCCTTGGGAGGGATTGCATATGAAAAAAGCTGTCGGTATAGATCTGGGAACGACGAACTCCGTCATAGCCGTCATCGAGGGGGGCACCCCCGAGGTGATCGCGAACGCCGAGGGGGGGCGGACGACCCCGTCCGTCGTGGCCTTCACGAAGGACGGCGAGCGTCTCGTCGGCTCGCTTGCCAAGCGCCAGGCGACGCTGAACCCTGACGGCACGCTCTTCTCCGTCAAGCGGTTCATCGGCCGGAAGTTCAACGAGGTGGGGTCCGAGATGAAGATCGTGCCCTACAAGGTGGTGGAGGGGCCCAGCGGCGCCGTTCGGTTCTCCGTGGAGGGCAAGGAGTACGCCCCCGAGGAGATCAGCGCGTCGATCCTGAAGAAGCTCGTGAACGACGCCTCGGCCTATCTGGGCGAGAAGATCACCGACGTGGTCATCACCGTGCCGGCGTACTTCAACGACGCTCAGCGGCAGGCCACGAAGGACGCCGGCGTCATCGCCGGTCTGAACGTGCTGCGGGTGGTCAACGAGCCCACGGCGGCGGCGCTGGCCTACGGGCTGGACAAGAAGAAGGAGCAGAAGATCATGGTGTTCGACCTCGGTGGCGGCACCTTCGACGTCTCGCTCCTCGACATCGGCGACGGCGTGGTGGAGGTGCTGGCCACGTCGGGCGACACCCACCTGGGCGGCGACGACTTCGACAAGGTCGTGGTGGACTGGGTGGCCGACGAGTTCAAGAAGGAGAACGGCATCGACCTGCGGAAGGACAAGCAGGCTCTTCAGAGGCTCTACGAGGGCGCCGAGAAGGCGAAGTGCGAGCTCTCTTCCCGGACGAGCACGGAGATCAGTCTGCCCTTCATCACCGCCGACGCCAACGGGCCGAAACACCTCAACATGTCCATCACCCGGGCGAAGTTCGACCAGCTGACGGCCCATCTCGTGGAGCGGTGCGTGGGCCCCGTGAAGGACGCCCTCTCGTCGGCGAAGATGACGGAGAAGGACGTGGACGAGGTGGTCCTCGTGGGCGGCTCCACCCGGATCCCGGCGGTGCAGGATCTGGTGAAGAAGCTCACCGGCGGCAAACAGCCCAACATGTCCGTGAACCCGGACGAAGTGGTGGCCATGGGCGCCGCCGTCCAGGCGGGCATCCTGAGTGGCGAGATGAAGGACGTGCTGCTCCTCGACGTCATCCCCCTGTCCCTGGGCGTCGAGACCATGGGCGGCGTCATGACCAAGCTCGTCGAGAAGAACACCACCATCCCCTACAAGAAGACGGAGATCTTCTCCACGGCTGCGGACAACCAGCCCGCGGTGGACATCGTGGTCCTCCAGGGCGAGCGGGAGATGGCGGCGGACAACAGAACCCTCGGCAACTTCAAGCTCGACGGCATCCGCCAGGCCCCTCGCGGTCTGCCGCAGATCGAGGTCACCTTCGACGTGGACGCCAACGGCATCCTGAACGTCACGGCCCGGGACAAGGACACGGGCAAGGAGCAGCACATCACCATCGCCGGCTCCACGAACCTCGACAAGAACGAGGTTGACCGCATGATCCGTGAGGCCCAGGAGCACGCTTCCGACGACCGGAAGAAGAAGGAGACGGCGGAGGCCCGGAACGACCTCGAGTCCTCGGTGTACCAGCTCGAGAAGGCCATCGAGAGCGCCGCCTCGGCGCCGGAGAACGAGAAGGCCCGCGCCCGCTCCCTCGTGGACGAGGGGAAGGCCGCTCTCGGGAAATCCGACGCCACGCTGGACGCCCTGAAGGTCGCGGCGTCGGACGTGAAGCAGATGATCCAGATCCTGGCGTCCTCCTCGGCCCAGGGGCCGGAGCCTCAGCCCGCAGGGTCCGCGGAGGCCGGACGATCGAACGAGGACGTGGTGGACGCCGAGTTCGTGGACGACTCCGACGGCGACAACAGAGGCTGAGGGCGGTAATGCCGTCCGTGGACGGCCAGCCTCGCCTGTGCAATTCGAAGCCCTGCGGATGTTTTTCCGCAGGGCTTTCTACGGTATACTGTCCGTGACGACCTGTGGAGGTGACGGGATGACGCTCGACTTTTCCCCGCTGGCCATCGAACAGCGGGATGACTATACAGCTCTGTACGAGAGGTGCTCCGACAAGACGTCGGACTATACCTTCGTGAACATCTGGGCCTGGTCCGACGAACGGCAGTACGAGACGGCCTCCGCCCACGGCCTGGTGTGGCCGAGGGTCACGAACCCCGCCCCCGCCCTCTGGGCTCCGGTGGGGGACTGGCAGGCCGCCGACTGGGAGGCCGTGCTGACGGACCTCTTCCCCGGGGGCGCCGCCTTCGAACGGGTCCCCGAGGGGCTGGCGAACATCTGGTCCGATCGGTTCGGCGACCGGATGGTCCTTGAGGACGCGCGCTCCGAGTGGGAGTATATCTACTCCGTGGAGGAGCTCGTGACGCTCCGCGGCAACCGGTTCCACAAAAAGAAGAACCTCTGGTCCCAGTTCCGCAGGTCCTACGACTGGACCTACCGCAATCTGGGGCGCGACGACGTGGACGATATCCTCGAGATGCAGCAGCTCTGGTGCGAGTGGAAGAACTGCGACGACATCCCCGGCCTCCGGGCCGAGAACCACGCCATCGCCCGGGTGCTGAAGAACTGGGATCACCTGCCGGGGCTGATCTGCGGCGCCCTGTACGTGAAGGACTACATGGTGGCCTACGCCGTGGGCGAGCCCATGACGGAGGACATGGTGGTGGTCCATTTCGAGAAGGGGCTCGCCGAATACAAGGGTGTCTACCAGGCCATCAACCAGGCCTTCCTGGAGAACTCCTGTCCGAACTTCGTCTACGCCAACAGGGAGCAGGACATGGGGCAGGAGGGCGTCCGCCAGGCCAAGGAGTCCTACAACCCCGTCTCGTTTCTGAAGAAGTACCGGGCCGTCTGGAAGGGCTAGTCACCCATGCGATTCTGGGACCGATATCCGCTCTTCAGCGCCTTCCGGCACCGGAACTTCCGGTTGTTCTACTCGGGGCAGGTCGTCTCGCTGTCGGGCCTGTGGATGCAGCGGGTGGCCATGAACTGGCTCGTGTACCGCATAACGGGCTCGCCCTTCCTCCTCGGGACCGTGGACTTCGTGACCCAGTTCCCCACGCTCCTCTTCGGCTCCTTCACGGGGGCCTTCCTGGAGGGGCGAAACCTACGCAAGGTCATCATGATCTGCCAGACCATCAGCATGCTCCACGCCCTGACCCTGGCCACCCTGACCCTCACGGGCACGGTGCAGTACTGGCATGTCCTCGTCCTGGCGGCCATCATCGGCACGTCGGACTCCTTCGAGGTCCCCGCCCGGCAGGGCTTCACCATCCGCCTCGTGGAGGACGAGCGGGACCTGAGCAACGGCATCGCCCTCACGTCCACCCTCTTCAACGTCACCCGGCTCATCGGGCCCTCGGTGGCGGGTATGGTCATCGCCGTCGTGGGGGAGGGGCTCTGCTTCCTCATGAACGGCTTCGCCTACTCGGCCACCCTCACGGCCCTGGCTCTCATGCGCTTCAAAAAGCCGCTGACCACCCAGGGGACAAAGAAGAACGTGCTCGAGAGCATGAAGGAGGGCGTCTTGTACGCCGCGTCCTTCATCCCCCTGCGGAACTACCTGCTCGCCATGGCCTTCGTGAGCTTCTTCGCCTTCCCCTATATGGTTCTGCTGCCCGTCTTCGCCAGGGAGGTGCTGGCCGGCGGTCCCCAGACCCTGGGCTTCCTCATGGGGGCCTCGGGCGTCGGCGCCCTCGCCGGGTCCGTCCGCCTGGCCATGAGACGCTCCCCCGTGGGGCTCGGCAAGGTCATGGCCTCCTCCTGCGCGCTGCTCGGCGTCTCCATGGCGGCCTTCTCCCTCTCCCGCTCCTTCGCCCTGTCCCTGGTCCTCATCGCCCTGCTCGGCTTCTTCATGATCTGCACCCTCGTGTCAAGCAACACCCTCGTCCAGACCCTCGTGGACGACGACAAGCGCAACCGGGTCATGAGCCTCTTCATCGTCTCGGCGTCGGGCCTCACGCCCATCGGCAGCCTGACGGCCGGGTGGCTCGCCACTGTGATCGGCGCTCCCGCCACGCTCTTCGGCGCCGGGACCATCAGCCTGATCATCGGCCTCCTGCTGCTCCGGGCCTGGCCGTCCATGTGGGCCATGTCCGAACCCGTCTACCGCCGGAAGAATCTTATCTGAACCCTCGATCCTCCTCCTGTGTATAATGAGAGTGCCGGTGCATGCTCCCGGACTAGCACTCTCTGGAGGTGATCCATATGGCACAGGAACGGTTCGTGATCGTCGGCGGCGACGCCGCCGGCATGTCCGCCGCGGGGCAGACACGCAATCTGCAGCCCGACGCGGAGATCGTCGTCTATGAAAAGAGCGGCTACTCCTCTTATTCCGCCTGTGGCATCCCCTACTACGTGGCCGGCATGGTGGACTCGTCGTCCCGTCTTGTGGTGCGCTCCCCCGAGGAGTTCAAGAAGCGGCAGAACATCGACGTCCGGATTCGCCACGAAGTCCTCTCCATCGACCCCGGGGCGGGCAAGGTCCTCGTGCGGGATCTCGAGTCGGACAGGGAGTTCTTCGACTTCTTCGGGAAGCTCCTGCTGGCCACGGGGGCGAGCCCCTTCATCCCGCCCATCGAAGGCGCCGATGCAAAGGGCATCTTCAGCCTCGGGCCCCTCGAGTCGGGCATCGCCGCCCGGGCCTACGTGGACGAATATCATCCAAAGCACGCCGTGGTCATCGGCGGTGGGTACATCGGCCTCGAGATGGCCGAGGCCTTCGGCTGCGTCCGCGATCTCAAGGTCACCCTCGTGGACCGCTCGCCCCAGATCATGACCACCTTCGACCCCGACATGGCCGAGCACATCGCCGAGGCCATCCGGGGCATCGGGACGGAGATCCGGCTCGGCGAGGAGCTTCGCGGGTTCGAGAGCAAAAACGGCCGCGTCTCCGCCGTGATCACCGACAAGGGCACCATCCCGGCGGATGTTGTGGTGATGGGGCTTGGCGTCCGGCCCAACTCGAAGCTGGCCGAGGAGGCCGGCATCGCCCTGTCCGTGCGGAACGCCGTTGCCGTCGATAAAACAATGCGGACATCCCACCCGGCCGTCTGGGCCGCGGGGGACTGCGCCGCCACCGTGCACCTTATGACGGGTCAGCCCTTCTGGGTTGCCCTCGGCACCGTGGCCAACAAGATGGGGCGGGTGGCGGGCATCGTCATGGGGGGAGGAGAGGCATCCTTCCCCGGCGTCGTGGGGACGGCCATGAGCAAGCACTGCGGCTCCGAGGTGGCCCGGACGGGGTTCTCGGAGAAGGAGGCCAAGGACCTGGGCCTCGCCTACCGGACGGCGTCGGTGAAGAGCATCACCCGGGCGGGGTACTATCCCGGCGTTGAGCCCATGCACGTGAAGCTCCTGGGCGAGGAGGGGTCCGGCCGCCTCCTCGGCGGGCAGATCGTCGGCGGGCAGGGCGCCGCCAAGCGGGTGGACATCCTGGCGACGGCCATCCAGGGCAAGATGACCGTGCAGAACCTCGTGGACCTGGACCTCGGGTACGCCCCGCCCTTCTCCATGGCCTGGGATCCGGTGCAGGTCGCTGGTCGGGAGCTGCTGAAAAAGATCCGTTAAGGATAGGAAAGGAGCGTTGTGCATGCTTGAGGACAGACTGAATGCCATGAAGGGCGACCTCGTCGAGGCCATCCGGGCGGTCGTCCGGATCCCCAGCGTGGGCGGGGCTGAGGAGGAGGGCGCGCCCTTCGGCCGGGGGCCGAGGGAGGCCCTGGACTGGACCCTGGAGCACGCGAAAAAGATGGGCTTCCGCACGAAGAACGTGGGGAACGTGGCGGGGTGGGCCGAACTCGGCTCGGGAGACGAGATGGTGGCCGTACTCGGGCACCTCGACGTGGTCCCCGAGGGCGACGGATGGTCCGCCGGGCCCTGGAGCGGAGAGCTGAAGGACGGCATGATCTGGGGCCGGGGCGTGTTGGACAACAAAGGCCCCGTCATGGTCGCCCTTTACGCCGCCAAGGCCCTCTTCGACGAGGGGATCGCGCTCAGGCGCCGGATCCGGGTCATCTTCGGCACCAACGAAGAGCGGGGAAGCAAGTGCATGAAGCACTACGTGGAGTCCGGGGAGGAGCTCCCCTCAGCCGGGTTCACCCCTGATGCCGACTATCCCATCATCTACGCCGAAAAGGGTATCCTCTCCTATACCCTCTCCCTGCCCTTCGCCTCCAGCGGCAAGATGGCCGTGACGTCCCTCTCGGGAGGTGTGGCGGCCAACGTGGTCATGGGCGAGGTTCGGGCGGAGATCTCGGACCCGAGGGAGCACTGCCGGAAGAAGATCCTCGGCCTGGCGGCCAAGTGGAAGGGCCCCGAGGGCTCTGCCCTCTCGGCTGAAGAGGACGGGGAGAAGGTCCGCCTCGTCATGAAGGGGCACCCAGCCCACGGCAGCAGGCCCGAGGAGGGGCTCAACGCCCTCGCCTGCCTCGCGGACTTCATGGGTGGCCTGAAGCTCAAGGGCGATCAGGGGGACTTCTTCAGGACGTTCTCGGAACTGGTCGGCTACGAGACGAACGGACAGGCCCTCGGCGTCGCGGTACAGGATGACGTCTCAGGGCCCCTCACTCTCTGCGTCGGCACCGTGACCGCGAAAAAGGACCGCGTCGCCTTCACGGTGAACATCCGCCACCCCGTCACCATGAACGCCGATCAGCTCGATGAACCTCTCCGCGCCGCCCTGGACAAAAAGGGCGTGACGGTGGACAGCTTCTCGGCGACGGCTCCTCTCTACATGCCGCCCGAGACGCGACTCATTCAGGTCCTCCAGAAGGTCTACGAGGAGGAGACGGGGCAGAAGGCCGAGCTGCTCGCCATCGGCGGGGGCACCTACGCCAAGACCATGCCCAACGTCGTGGCCTTCGGCCCTGTGTTTCCAGGCCAGACCTACAAGATCCACGAAGAGGACGAACGATGGGCCGTGGAGGACATCATGAAAAACCTGTCCATCATGGCCAAGGTGCTGCTGGAGCTTAGTAGATGACCGACGATTCCCCGTCAGGGGAGAGTCGTGTCAGCTACTATCCCGAGCGCAGCGAGGGGCAGTAGATGACCAGCCCGAAGGGCGCGCATGTTTCGTGTCAGCGACTCCCTCACTCTGTTCGGGATAGCGATCGATACGAAACGATAATGCCGTTTCGGTCGCCTGTTAATCTCGAGTGGAACAAGCAGTATAAACGGTCAACGTAAACTTTCGCAGAAAGTCGAGTTATCTGCTTTACGGTGTTCCAGGAAAATCGATCAACGCACCACTTGTTCTTTGGCAAAGATAAGGCAGTGGTTGTCTGCTGTGTCAACTATTATTGTGGACATAACGAGAGGAGGAAAGGAACTCACGTGAGATGGTTCTATTTATAGAATGACAAAAAGGATTGTCGTTATATTTCATAGACGATAAGGCAGAGATTTAGATTAAGAAGGTGTTTTTTTTGGAAAATCTAGGCATGTTAGTTCAAGAACTTTGTAAGTTACCCAATGAAACCTCTTGGGTAGAGTTTAAGCAGGACAACTGTGATCCTTATATGATTGGCAGGAGCATTAGTGCATTGGCAAACAGTGCGGCACTCTATGACAAGAGTTGCGCGTATATGTTGTGGGGAGTAGAAGATAGTGCTTCCCATACGATACGAGGTACAAATTGCAATCTGCAAACCCAGAAGAAAGGTAATCAAGAGTTAGAAAACTGGCTACGTTGTCTGCTATCAAGCAATGCAGAGTTTGATTTTCATATGGTTTTGATAGACGATAAGAGTGTGGGAGTGCTCGTCGTTTATAAAGCTGCAAATCAAACGGTTACTTTTGAAAAAACAGATTATATTAGAGTCGGGAGCTATACAAGGAAGCTAAAAGATTTCCCTTCGTTGCAAACTCAACTTTGGGATAAAATCCGGAGTTCCAGATTCGAAGAACGGTACGCTAAACAAGATTTGCCTTTGAACGACGCGCTTCAATTATTAGATTATGGTGTTTATTTCGATATCAATGGCATGCCACAGCCAACAAATTTACAAGGTGTGGCACACTTTATGTTGGAAGAAGAAATTATCATAAAACAAGATAATGGGTTATTTGCCATTACCAATCTAGGTGCGATCCTTTTCGCAAAGCAACTTATAAAATTCCCGAGACTTGCTAGGAAAGCAATACGAGTTGTTCAATTTCAAGGTAATAACCGCTTGAATATCTTGAAAGAAGATGTTGGTAGCAGGGGATATGTTGTTGGGTTTGAAGGACTTCTGAAGTATATAGAAGCATTAATTCCAACGCGGGAGTTGATCGTAGGAGGTTTACGTAAAAAAGAATCCTCCTACCCGCTTCTAGCGATAAGAGAAGTCGTTGCGAATGCGTTGGTTCATCAGGATTTTTCGATAACTGGCTCTGGTCCGATTATTGAGATATTCGAAAATCACCTTGAAATCACGAATTCAGGGACACCATTAGTTGACATAAAAAGAATCATCGATAATCCGCCGAGATCACGTAATGAAAAATTGGCTTCTCTTATGAGAAGACTTAGAATGTGTGAAGAACTTGGTTCTGGTTGGGATAAGATTGTTATTTCATGTGAATTCTCGCAGTTACCTGCACCTAGGATTCATCTCTATGAAGAAAGTACACGAGTTACTTTGTTTTCGGAAGTTCCTTTTTCTAGTATTGTTGCTGAAGATAGATTATGGGCCACCTATTTACATGCTTGTATAAAACAGGTAGAGGGAGAGCAACTAACAAATAGTTCTTTACGACAACGTTTTGGACTGAAAGAAAGTGCTTCTGGAACCATCTCACGGTTGATTCGAGATGCTGTGGAACGCAAGCTCATCAAACCCCTTGATCCGAACACGGCGCCAAGGCACATGAAATACGTGCCGATCTGGGCCTGATTTAACTTGCTGGTAACTTGCACGGATAGGTCGAAGGGGATGGCATCATTAAATAAAATACAGTCAATGAGATAGTCTATCAAGACATCGGACTCATGCACAACGTTTTTTTAACTTGCTGGTAACTTGCCAAGAGAAAAGATGTAATGCTTCTTTTGGCGACGTGATGTATGGAGAAAGGTCTCGTTTAAAAGGTAGGAAGAACGTGTCGTGAGTTTTAGGCTAAAGGAAGATAGGGGGTGTGGCAGCGGTACCATGGTCGTTGCACTGTTGGTGTTGCCCCTCTTTGTCGGGGTAGCCTGGTTGATTGGCTTCGCCATCCTGCGCTGGCCGGCCGAGGCACTTCTTGGCTTCATCGGTGTGCCGCTCATTCTGGCACTGGTCGTTGCCTTCTTCAACATGATAATCGAGATTGTCGTTGTGTTCATCAAAATCGTGGCCTGCGTCGTCCTCGCTGCCTGGAGCGCGGCAACGTTCCTTCTCCGCCCCTTCGCGAGAAGGGGGTAGTGTACGCTCCGTCCAGGAGCGCTCCACCTGCAAGAGGGCGATGAAGTGCATCAACGCCGGGCGCGGCTATTTAACCGCGCCCGGCGTTTTGTCCGCTCCTGTCCCTTTGTCCGATGTCTTGCCCGGCGCGAGAAATCGGCTCAAAAGAGCCGGCTTTGCCGTATCTACTTGATCTCGTACGGCCAGGCCGTGATGCCGCCCTCGAGGATGGCGGTGTCCTCAAACCCGGCGATCTTCAGCGCGGATATGGCATCCCAGGCTCTCCCCGAAGTTTTGCAGTACACCACGATCTCCTGCCCCTTGGGGAGTTCCCCCACCCGGGCGCGAAGAGTGCCCAGCGGGATGTTCACGGAGTCGTAGGGGAGCCTTCCCTGAAGGTCGAGCTCCTTCGGGGTCCGGACGTCCAGGATGAAGGGGGGCGTCCCGGTTGCCATCCGCTCCGCCATCTCCTCGGGCGAGTAGGTTCGCACCAGGCCGTCCATCTTGTTTCGCAGGACGTTGGCGGCGTGGGTGATGGGGTCGAGGGCCGTCGAGAAGGGCGGCGCGTAGGCGAAGTCCGTGTCGGCTAGGAGGTCGACGGTCAGCCTGCCCGTGATGGCGGCAACAAGGGCGTCGAGGCGCTTGTCCACGGCGCCGTTGCCCATGAGCTGGGCTCCGAGGATCTGCCGGCTGTTCCGGTCCGCCACGAGGCGGATGGACATGGCGCCCATGCCGGGCATGAAGTGGGGCCTGTCGGGCTCATGAACGAGGACGGAGACAGGGTCGTACCCCGCCTCCCTGGCCTGGGCATCGTTCAGCCCCGTCCGGCCGATGGTGAGCTCGAAGAGCTTCAGGATGCCCGTGCCGATCACGCCGGCGAAGGTATCCCTCAGGCCGGCGATGGCGTCGGCGATGACCCGGCCCTGCCGGTTGGCCGTGGAGCCCATGGGCTGCCAGACCGGTTTGCCCGTGACGAGGTGCTTCGTCTGCACGCAGTCGCCTCCGGCGTAGATGTGGGGGTCGCTCGTCCGCATGCTGTCGTCCACGACGATGGTGCCGTTCTTCGCCAGTTCGAGCCCGGCCTCCTTCGCCATGGCCGTGTTCGGGCGGATGCCCACGGCCATGAGGACCATGTCCGCGTCGATGGTCCGCTTGTCCGTCCGGACGGCGGAGACCACGCCGCCGTCGCCCACGATCTCGACGACCTTCTCGCCGCCGTAGAAGTGCACGCCCTTGCCCTCGACGTATTTTTGAATCCTGAGCCCGAAGTCCTCCTCCACGAGGGCGGGGAGGGGAGTGGGCAGGAGGTCCACCACCGAGACGGATATCCCCCGGTTTGCAAGGGCCTCCACGACCTCCATGCCGATGAGTCCGCCGCCCACGATGACGGCGGATTTGACTCGGCCGGAGTCCACGGCGGACTTCATGGCGAGGGCGTCGGGCATGGTCCAGAGCGTGAAGACGCTGTTCATGTCGCAGCCGGGGATGGGGGGACGTATGGCCGAGGCGCCGGTGGCGAGGACGAGGTCGTCGTAGGGGTAGATTTTTTCTTCGCCCGTCGAGATGTTTGTGGCCGTCACGGTTTTTGCCTCGCGGTCGATCTTCGTCGCGAGAGTCCTGGTGTGGACGGTGATGTTCTTGACGTTCCGGAAGAAGGCAGCATCCCGGACGATGCCGAGGGGTGTGCAGACGAGGTCTTTGTACTCCTTCACCACGTCTCCGACGAAGTAGGGGAAGCCGCATCCGGCAAAGCTGATGTAGTCGCCCCGCTCCAGAATGGTGACGTCGCACTCCGGCGCGATTCTCGCGAGACGGGCGGCCGCCTTGGCGCCGCACGCGACGCCGCCTACGATGAGGACCTTTCTGCTCATGTGCTCTGCTCCCTCCTTAGAGACGCATATAGGATACCCACCATGGTATTTCTTCTTCGTTTTTCTGTCTACCCCTCAATGGTGTGAAACTCCGTTACGTCGATCCCCTTAACCGCGCAGAGGGCCCGGACGGCTTCGTCGCGCTCGCAGGGGAACTCGCAGGCCAGCCCGCAGCTCGCGGAGAGGCTTCTCGGGACCGGGACGATCTTCGCGGCGATGCCCTCCTTGCGGCAGACCCGTTCGAACAGGACGGCCATACTTGTGACGTCGAATGTGGCGAGACAGCGCATGGACTCTTCTCTCCTTCCCTCGGGGCGGCGCGGCGGGTATAATCGAGGGGTCGCCCATGGAGGTGGTCACCTGTGAAAGTGCTCTTTCTTCTCTTCCTCTTCGCCCTCCCGTGCCTCCCGCTCCTTGCCGGACCCAAGAAGCTCCGATGGTGCAAGGGGTGCCACGGCTGCGGCCGGTGTATGACGCGCGCAGGGGAAACCCGTCCCGTCGAAAAGGGCGGGGTGAACGGGTCGTGAATACTCTAGCACAAAGAGGGCCTGCCGTGCGGAGTGCGAACCCCGACGTTCGGGGTGCGGATCGCCGTGCTCCGGTGACGGGCGGCTTGCGGCTGCTGCTGGCCGCGGTGCTCATCATGTCGGTCCTCTTCGCGGACGGTGCCGCCGCCTCGGAGCGGGTCTCGCGGTTCTCCTTCGCGGCCGTGGGCGACGTGCTCATCCACGGTCGGCTCTACAAGGTCATGACGAAGAAGGGCGGCGGGTACGACTTCCACCCCGCCTTCCGGCTCGTTCGGGACCGCATCTCGTCCCACGATCTGGCCTTCTGCAACCAGGAGTCCATCCTCGGCGGGGCCGAGATCGGGCTGTCCACCTACCCTCGGTTCAACTCGCCCCAGGAGGTGGGCGACGCCGTGGTCCACGCCGGGTTCAACCTCGTCTCCCTGGCCAACAACCACACCCTCGACCGGGGGGAGAAGGCCATTCTCCGCTCTCTGAAGTACTGGTCCGCCCAAGAGGGTGTCTGGACGGCGGGCTCCTTTCTCACCGCCGAGGACCGGCAAAAGCCCGCTATCGTCGAGGTGAACGGCCTGACCTGCGCCTTTCTCGCCTACACCACCCTCACCAACGGCCTGAAGGCCCCCGAGGGGAAGGAGCACTACGTGAACATCTACCGGAGCGCCCAGGCGAAGGAGGACGTGCAGGCGGCCGCAGCCGGAGCCGACGTGGTGATCGTCTCCATGCACTGGGGCAGCGAGTACACCTTCACCCCGTCGTCCCAGCAGCGGACAATCGCCAAGGAGCTGGCCGCCTGGGGCGCCCACATCGTCGTGGGGCACCACCCCCACGTGGTACAGCCCGTGATGATGGAGGGGAACACCCTGGTGATCTACTCCCTGGGGAACTTCATCTCGGCCCAGAACGGCCTGGAGCGGAATATCGGCCTGCTGGTCTCCCTGGACGTGGTGCGGCGCGAGCGCGATGGGCGAAGCGCTCTCTCCTTCGAAAACGTCACGGGGACCCTGCTCTACAACCCCTCCCGGTCCAGATTCGGCCGGTACGCGGTGATCCCCTTCGACCTCCTCACGGCGGACGTCCTCGCGAAGTTCCCCGAGGTCCACGCCCGATACGCCGCGCGGGTGAAGGTGGACGGCACCATCGCCATGCGCGCCCCCGCAGGGGTGAAAAAGCCCGCCCCGAAGAACGGGGGCGGGCAGACGGTCCGGAAATAACACCACGAGGTGTCAAGGACAATTTCCCGTGTCATTGTGAGCCTTGAAGGGCCAAAACCCTGATTCTTAAGCCCCCGAAAACGGCCCGCGGCTCAGGTAGAACGCGGCGCGTCCCCTCAGCCCCCAAAGGAACGCAGGAGCGCCTCCCGCACTTCGGAGAGAGGGCGTCCCGTCTCCTCGGAGATCCGTCGCACGTCCTCGTACTCCGGGTTGACCCGAAGGAAATCCCCGCCGAGCCGGGCCGTCTTGAACCGGACGTCGCCCCACTCGGTGGGCCGCACCTCGATCTCATGTTTCGTCTTCATCCTGTCCACGGTGTACTTCCGAAGCCCCAGCGTGGTGGTCTCCCGAAGAAGAATCTCCGCGAGAGGCTCCTCCTTCTCGGGGGTGCACAGACAGCAGAGCATGGTGGCCGGGCGGCCCTTCTTCATGTGGATGGGCGTCAGCCAGACGTCAAGGGCCCCTGCAGCGAAGAGCCGCTCCATCACGGGCGGGTAGTACTGGGGGTTCATGTCGTCGATGTTGGTCTCCATCACCACGCCTCTGTCCCGCTGGAATGCGTCCTGTGTCGCCGGGTCCTCCGTCTCCATGAGGAACACCCGCAGAGCGTTGGGGATGTCGCTGTCCCGGGTGCCGAAGCCCCTTCCCGAGGCGAGGATTTTTCCCGCCGGGAGGGTGCCGAACTCCGACGCGAGGCACCGGGCGATGAGGGCTCCCGTGGGAGTGGTGCGCTCCATGGGGCTCCCGAGGGAGTGGACGGGAAGGCCCATGAGCAACTCCGCCGTGGCGGGCGCCGGGACCGGAAGGAGGCCGTGGGCGCACTGAACGGTGCCCGAGCCCACGTTGACGGAAGAGCAGACCACCCGTCCGGCGCCGGACATTTCGGCGAGGACGAAGGCGCCGATCACGTCGGCGATGGAGTCGATGGCCCCCACCTCGTGGAAGTGCACCTCCTCCGCCGCCACGCCGTGGACCTTCCCCTCGGCCTCGGCAAGAAGGCGGAAGGCGGCGGTGCTCCGCTCCTTCACCCAGGGGGAGAGGGGGCTTGCCTCGATGATGGCCGTCACGTCGGCCAACCCCCGATGGGGGTGCCCCTCAAGGGCTTCCACGTCCACCTTGGTCCCCGTCACGCCGTTCCTGGTCCAGGGCCGGATGGCGATGGAGAGCCGGTCGCTTCCGTGTTCGTGATCGTGATGATGGTGGTGATGGTCCTCGTCGTGGTGATGGCCGTGGTGCCCGTCGGGGAAGAGGACGATGCCCTCCATGGTCTTCAGGAAGGCCTCCCGGTCAAGGCCGAGGTCAAGCATGGCGCCGAGGAACATGTCCCCGGCGATGCCGGCGAAACAGTCGAGATAGAGCGTCTTCATCTGTCCTCCTTCGAAAGGTCGGAGGACGGGGCCCCGCCGGTGCTACTTGACCTGTATAGGCAGATCGAGGGAGGCCTTCCGTCCCGTGTTGTTGTCCGTCGCGACAAAGGTCAGGATATACCGTGCGGGGCGAAGAAGGGACGGGTCGATCGTCACGGTGAAGTACATGCCCTTCATGGGATCCGTCACGATGTTCTTCGAGACGACGACGCCCTTCTGCTCCACGCCCACCTTTCCCGATTTGTCCTTCACGAGGAGGTCCAGGACGAGGTCGAGCTGGTACATGTCCCCCTCCTTTTTGTTCTCGAAGCCGTTGACCTCGAGATAGGCGGTGATCTTCTCCTGCTGGCTGAACGCCGGCGAGGGGTGCTCCGTGTACTGGCCGTACCCCGTCACCTCCGTGACGAAGAGTCCCTTGACGAAATCAAACCCGGCGGCATGGCTTGCGGAGAGACAGAGACAGAAGACCGCGGCGAGGCTGGCGACGATACTGAACGCCCCTCTGCGAAGGGGGCGCGGTGACTGGTTCATGGTTCCACCTCCCGGATAGGTCGCGGAAACAAATGTATTATACCCTATCCGAAAAACCGACTCCTTTGGTACAATCGTCGAGGAAATCATCGCAGGCGAGGTCTCCCCATGACGAAAGAAACCGGGCACGGCCCGACGAACCACTGGATCGATCTCGAATCGGACTGGAAGGACGCTCTCGCCCCGTCGGGCGGCGAGCGGCTGACGGGCTGCTTCGACGGCGCGTCCCGGGGCAACCCCGGGCCGGCCGGCGCCGGGGCGGCCCTCCTCGACGGCAGGGGCGAGATCCTCTGGCGCTGCGCCGAGCCCCTCGGCGAGCGGACGAACAACGAGGCCGAGTACCTGGCCCTCATCCTCCTGCTTGAGGAGGCGGATCGCCGGGGCGCCTCCGTGGACATCCGGGGGGACAGCCAGCTCGTGGTCAATCAGGTGACGGGCCGGTGGAAGATCAAGGAGCCCCGTCTCGCCCTCCTGGCCTCCGACGCCGTCGCCCTCCTCCGAAAGACGGGCAGCACGCTGACCTGGGTGCCCAGGGACCGGAACGCGCTGGCCGACGACCTGTCGAACCGGGCCCTCGACGGCCCGGCGGAGAACAGGCAGGCCTTCGCACCCGCGGGCAGGACCTTCGACCCCGAACGGCTCGAAAAAATGACGGAGACGCTCTTCATCGCTCACGGGACGGAGGACTACGCTGTGGACCTGCTCCACGGCGCCTGCACCTGCCCGGCCTTCCAGCGCTCCCGACGATGCAAGCACCTGGACGCCGCACAGAAGCACTTCGCGAAATAAGCCCTTTTACCCATGAAGGGACCCGCCCTATCTGATATCGTCGCTGGACGAAGTGCAGAGCGAATGGAGGGTACCGCCCGTCATGAAAAAAAGAGGAACCGCCCTTGTTCTCCTGCTGCTCTCCGCCGTCCTGTCGGTTTCCTCTCCGGCCTTCGCCGTCGAGGGAACGGTCGTCCCCTTCAGGCAGCTTGCGGCGGGACGGTATGGAGGGGGGACGTACAAGCGGTGTCTCGTCGTAGAGGACCAGGAGCGATGGGGCAGCCTGTGGCAGGAGATCACGGGAAGCGCTGAACAGACGCCCGTCGTCGATTTCACCACCGACGCGGTGGTCGTCGTTTTCCAGGGAATGAAGACCAGCGGTGGGTATTCCATCGCCGTAGAGGCCGTCATCGAACGGCCTGAAGCCGTCGCCGTCATGATCCGCGAGCGCGAACCAGGCCCGAAGAGCCTGGTCACCACGGCCTTCTCCAGCCCTTGGGAGGCCGTGGCCATCAACCGCCCCACCAAGCCCGTCTGTTTCGAGATGACGCCCTGACGAAGGGGCAACGGGGCCCTTTCCGTGGGCATGGCCCGGGACCTTCACGCTGTCCCCGGTCGCAGGACAAAGAGAAAACGAGCGAAAGCCGGGAGCAATCCCGGTTTTCGCTCGTTTGTTACCCTCTTGCCTCTCTTACGACTCCTGCTTGGCTTTTCTGTTGTTCAGCGCGGCCTCCATCCGGTCGAAGGCCTTCTTCAGCCCCTCCATGGAGAGCGTGCACGCCACGCGGATGTGGCCGGCGCCGCTCGTACCGAAGGCCGACCCCGGGATCACCGCCACTTTCGCCGTGTCGAGGAGCCACCAGGCCATCTCTTCGTCCGTCATGCCCGTCCCGGTGATGTCCGGGAAGAGGTAGAAGGCGCCCTGGGGCTCCGGACAGGTGATGCCCGGCATGGCGTTCAGGCGCTTGGCACTGTACCCGACGCGCTGCTCGTAGTCCTTCGTCCGCTCCCGAACCTTCTCGTCCTGAGTGGCCAGGGCGTAGACCCCGCCCTTTTGCGCCGGGGCGTTCACGCCGAAGGTCTGCCCCGCCGAGAGGGTGATCATGACCTTGAGAAGTTCCGTGGGAGCGATGGCGTACCCCAGCCGCCAGCCCGTCATGCAGTGGCTCTTGGACAGGCCGCCGACGACGAGGGTACGCTCGGCCATCCCGGGGATGGAGCGCATGGGGACGTGCTTGCCCGAGTAGACGAAGGCCTCGTAGATCTCGTCGGAGATCACGATGAGGTCGTGCCTCTTCGCCACCTCGGCGATGCCCTCCGCCTGCTTTCTGGTCAGGACGCCGCCCGTCGGGTTGCAGGGGGAGTTGACGACGAGGATCTTTGTCCTCGGCGTCACGGCCGTCTCGTAGTCCTCGGCCGTGGGGAAGAAGCCGTTCTCCGCTCTCGACGGGACGGACACCACCACGCCGCCGTTGTCTTTGATCTGCTGGTAGTAGGCCGTGAAGCTCGGGTCGGGCAGCAGGACCTCGTCGCTCGGGTCGAGCATGGCCTGGAAGCAGAGGTGGGGTCCCTGGATGGCCCCCGAGGTGATGAAGACCTCCTCGGGGAGGACGTCCAGGTCGTGGTGCCTCTTCCAGTAGGCGCAGACCTCTTTCCTGAAGTCCTCGAACCCCGGGAGGGGCGGGTAGTGGGTGAACCCCTTCCTGGCAGCGCCCGCCGCCGCGTCGACGATGTTGGGCTCCGTGTCGAAGTCGGGCTCTCCGATGCTGAGGTTGCTCAGGTCGCGCACGGCCGCCGCCGCCTCGAAGATCTTCACGATGCCCGAGGGCTGGATGTTCCGAAATCGCTTCGCTATCTTGATCGCAGACATGACTGTCCTCCTCGCTTGTCCTATGAGCTATCCTCCGGGTCATAATTATACAGGATGGGCGAGAGCGGATATGGGCGTCTTGTATACTGGGGCCCTGAGTCCGGAGACACCGGAGACCACGGGACGCCTTCAGGCACAACAGGAAGCTCTTCCCCGAGGGGAGGCGCTGTTGACGCGCGATGGCCTTATACCCGAAACACGGGCGGACGAGCGCGTGTGTCAAAGGTCGTGAAGGGGTGTGCGTGAATCGAACGCCCTCTTCCCTTGACAAGACGGTCGAAGAGGTTTAGTATGATCCGAAATTCGCCTCCGGGCGATATTCTGCGGAGAGGAGAGGGGCCCATGATCCGGACAGCTGCAGTCGAGAAAAAGTATGGCTGGCGCGCGTATTTTGGCTTTACCGACGGGACCCCACCTCATTCCGGCGGCCGGTAGGCGCGTGGCAAGTCGTACCAAGGATGAGGAGGGTCCCCCCGTACACGGAGGGGCCCTTTTTTGTATCGAGGGGGGTGGAGTGGAGAGCGGAGAGAAAGCGGCACGGCGCGGGAGAGGATGGTCGGTCCGAAAACGGAGACGAAAGGGAGGAGAGGGCAGTGGCTGAAAACGAGACAAAGCAAGAGGCGAAGAAGGGGAATTTCCTGACGTTCTTCATGGAGTACGACTGGTACAAGAAGTACCTGATGCCCGGGTTCATCGCTCAGTCGGTGCTCATCGCCGGAGGGTACGGCACGGGCCGGGAGCTCGTGGAGTACTTCGTCCAGTACGGGCCGACGGGCGGGCTGATGGGCATGGGGCTCACCACCCTGCTGTGGGCGGTCTTCTTCGCCATCAGCTTCGAGTTCGCACGGGTCTTCAGGGCCTACGACTACAGGACCTACTTCGAGAAGCTCATCGGCAAGGGGTGGATCCTCTACGAGATCGCCTTCCTCGTGCTCCTCTCCCTCATCATGGGCGTGGTGGGCGCGGCGTCGGGGAGCATCCTGAAGGACACCTTCGGCATTCCGCCCCTCGTGGGCTCGGGGATCTTCCTGATCTTTGTGGCCTTCCTGACCTACAGCGGCAGCCGGGCCATCGAGGTGGCCCTCTCCTGGTGGTCCTATGTCCTGTACGCCGTCTACATCCTGTTCCTGTACTTCGGCTTGACTCAATTCGGCGACGCCATCTCGGCCAACTTCGCCGCCGGCGTGGTGAAACCCGGGTGGCAGATGGGCGGCTTCAAGTACGCCTTCTACAACATCGCCGTCGTCACGACGGTGCTCTTCTCGCTGCGGGAGATCAAGACCAGGAAGGAGGCCATCCTGTCCGGCGTCATCGCCTCGCTGATCTGCATCATCCCGGCGGTTCTCTTCTATGTGACCATCATCGCCTTCTACCCCGACGTGGTCACCATGGAGCTTCCGGCGAACACCGTGATCGCGAAGATGGGCATGCCGATGCTCCTCGGAGCGTGGATCATCGTGCTCTTCGGCACCATGATCGAGACGGGCGTGGGGTTCTTCCACAGCATCAACGAGCGGATCAACGCGACCCTCATCGCGAAGCGGGGCGTCGGGATGAGCAACACGGCACGAGGCCTCGTCGGCGTCGGCCTCGCCGTCATCGGCCTGGGGATATCGAACTTCGGCCTCATCGGCCTCATCGCCCAGGGGTACGGCACCATCAGCTGGGTGTTCTTCATCCTGCAGGGCGTCTGTCTCTTCACCATCGGCATCTACAAGATCTCCAAGGCGCCCAAGAACTAAACGGCCGCCATACTCTTCGAGCGACGAAGGCCCTTCGGACGGGCTGTCCGAAGGGCCTTCGCATATTGTCGAGCGGCCGTCGTCAGGCCGTCACAAGCCTCTTTAAAAACTCCTCGAGGGCGACGGGCGCCGGGATTCGGAGGCGGATGGACCGGTCGTCGCAGCCGAAGAACCCCGCGCCGCCCTCGCAGGCTATCCCGCTGTCGGCGAGGCGCTGCACGAGGTTCCCCTCCCGCTGGGAGAGGAAGAGTATGGGGACCCGCACGTCCGTGTCCGCCACGGTCCAGCCGGGTTTCTTTCCGAGAGCCTCCATGGTCCGCTCCTTGGCCGTCCGGATGTAGGACCTGCTTCGCTCGAGGTACTCCCCGTCCTCCAGGATGGCCTCCGCCATGGCGGCCGAGGCGGAGTCCACGGTGAAGACGGGCTGGACCGTCCAGTAGAGGCGGACGAGTTCGGGGTCCCGCGCCACGGCGTACCCCACTCGGATGCCCGCCGCGCCCCACCCCTTGGAAAAGGACCGGCAGGTCACCACGTTGGGAAGGTTCAGGCAGGCGGCGGACTCGCTGTCGGGGATGAAGTCGCCGTAGGCCTCGTCGGAGAAGACCCACACCCCCTTGTCCATGGCGGCCCTGGCGATTCGCTCCAGGTCGGCGAGGGGCAGGACCTGCCCCGTGGGGTTGTTCGGCCGGTCGAGGTAGAGCACCGCCGGTTTCCTTTCCAGGCTCGCGAGGAGTTCGTCGGGGTATATGGCGAACCGGGGGGCCTTCAGCGTGACGGGGGCATACTCCGCTCCGTTGTAGAGCCCCTGAAGGACGGCGTCGGTGAACTGGGGGGAGATGCCGCAGAAACTCGTCCCCGGCCTCAGAAGGATCCGGCTCAGGGTGAGGAGCACGCCCATGGAGCCGAGGCCGGTGAGGAACTGGTCCTCGGAGACGCCCCACTCCCGGTAGTGACGGGCGAGTTTTTTCCGCAGCGCGGCCTGTTCGTTGGGGGGGTAGGAGGAGAGCTCTACGCTCCTCGACCCGTCGAAGAACTCCAGCAGGGGCCTCGGCGCCCCCAGGGGGTTGGTGCCCAGGGCGCAGTCGATGACCGTCATGCCGTCGGGGTACCGCACCGGCGCCGCGTCGGCGTACCCCTTCTGTCCGATATCAAAAAGATGGCGGGGCAGGTTTCCGTTCCACATGGCGCACACTCCAATCCGGTCAGGGTCGTTCCATTATAGAGCAAAGGGCGGTCCGGAAAACGACGAGGCACTCCTCTGTCCGCCGGGGGATGCTCTGGGTACAGGAGGGCGGCGGGCACGCTTTCGCGTCGGATCGCCCTCGGCATCCGCCTCCGTGGGCGGTTTACCGCCCGCCGTTGTCGTCAGCTCCAGCCCCCTGGGTCGACGAGAGACGGGCGAAGACGCCGCCCGCTGCGCGAAGCTCCGGGGCGCGCCCCTGTTCGGCAACGCGGCCGTCCTCCAGGACGTATATCCGGTCCGCGTCCTCCACGAGGGAGAGCCTGTGGGCGATGACGAGCACCGTCCTGTTGGGGAACCGCTCCCGGACGGCCCGGGCGATGGCCCGCTCCGTGGGCCCGTCCACCTCGCTGGTGGCTTCGTCGAGCACGAGGATGTCGGCGTCGGTGAGGAACATCCGGGCGAGGGAGATCCTCTGGCGCTGGCCGCCCGAGAGACGGGTCCCCCGCTCGCCGAGGAGGGTGTCGTACCCCTTGGGCAGGGAGGCGATGAACTCGGAGGCGCCCGCCGCCTCCACGGCCCGGGCCAGCTCGTCGTCGGTGATGCCGGGGCGGACGAAGGTCAGGTTGTCCCGGACGGAGGCGTGGAAGATGTAGGAGTCCTGCCCGACCACGGCGATCTTTCGCCGCCATCTTCTGGGGTCCAGGGCCCGGAGGTCCGCGCCGTCGACCAGGATCGTCCCCGACGAGGGGTCGTCCAGTCGGGTCAGGAGGTGGATGACGGTGCTCTTCCCCGACCCCGACGGCCCCACGATGCCGATGGTCTCCCCCTTCGGGATGACGAGGGAGAGGTCCCGCAGGGCCGGATCTCCGCCGGCGGGGTAGGTGTAGGAGACGTTCCGGAACTCGATCGCCCCCTTCAGCGTCTCGAAGGGGACGCCTTGCCCCTCCGGCTCCCGGGGCGTGTCGTCCAGCGCCGAAAAAATGGCCTCCACCATGGGTTCCGCCACGGTGGCGCCGGCATGGATCTGCACGAGCTCCCCCAATGGCGCCACGAGCCGGAGGGCCACCACGACGAAGAGCAGCAGGGAGGAGAGCACGTCCTCCGATGTCCCGGAGAGAAGGCGGGAGCCGAAGAAGACGAGGATCCCCACGCCGATGGCCGTGAAGAAGCCGAAGAGGGGCCGTCCGAGGGCGGAGAGGACCACGGAGGCGTACTGCTCCTTCCGGAAGGTCTTCAGCAGGTCCGAGAAGGCGTCGCTGGCCCAGTCCTCCCGGCTGAAGAGCCGCAGAGTCCGCACCGAGGCCAGGAACTCCTGGGCCATGCTCTGGGTCTCCCGCATCCGGCTCCACATCCGCCGCCCCCGGTTCCGGAGGCGGTTCGTCATGAAGGAGCGCACCGCCATGGCCGCCGGGAAGACCACGAAGATCATGAAGGCGCCGAGGCGGGGCGAGAGGGCGAAGGCGAAGGCTCCGTAGGCCGTGAGGACCAGCGTGGCCGACAGGACCCGGAAAAAGGACGAGGCCATGTCCGACGCCCTTCTGCTGAACTGGCCGACGAGCTCGAGGACCGCGCCGGCCCGCTCCTTCTGGAGGAACGTGAGGGGGGCGAAGATGAACCGCCGGAAGAGGGCGCTTCGGAGCTCCGTCTCCACCCGTCCGCGGAGGCCCTCGGAGAGCAGCGCGTGGCCGTACTGGAAGCCCCCCCGCAGCAGCGCCACGGCGGCAAGGCCCAGGGCGGCCAGGGTCACCCGGTTCGTCAGGGCCATGGCGCCCAGAGCCTCCTTCCAGGCCGGAGGAATCCACGACGGCCCCTCCCGCCCCAGAATGAGGAGCACCACGCCGAACCCCAGGGCCTCCATGGCGAGAGAGCCGAGGGATGTGGCCACGATCAGGAGGGACAAACGTCTCTGGGGCGCCACATAGGTTCTGAAGAAGCGAAGCCAGAGGGTCATGGCTGGACACCTGCCTTTGCGGTGGTCTGTACTTTCCCTGTCCCCTGCCTCTGGGCCCTCACAGGAGCCGGGGGCGGGAGGGGTTCATTCAAAAGGGCCTTGCAGCGGAGCGCAGTGTTGGCCGTCATGCCCGTCCCAATCTCGGCAGGGCGGCCACGAGGGCCTTGGTGTAGGCGTCCTTCGGCGAGGCGAGCAGCTCCGCCGTGGCGCTCTCCTCCACGATGCGCCCCCGGTGGAGGACGATCCCCCGCGGGGCCGCCCGCCGGGCGAGGAAGAGGTCGTGGGTGACGAAGAGCATGGACATGCCCCGCCCCTGCCGCTTTTGCAGGATGCGGAGGATGTCCCCCCTGGTGGAGGCGTCCTGCATGCTCGTGGGCTCGTCGCAGAGCAGCAGCTCGGGTTCGAGGACGAGAGCACGGGCGATGGCCGCCCGCTGGCGCTGCCCCCCCGAGAGGGAGAAGCGGACCTTCGACCGCAGGAGGTCTCCGTCGGCCATCCCCAGCTCCGCGAGCAGGCCGAGGGCCCGCTCCTCCCCCTCGGCGCGCTCTTCCTCGCCGTGGACGAGGAGCCACGGCTCCATCACCGACTCGAGCACCGTGAGGGTGGGCGGCAGGGAGCCGTAGGGGTCCTGGGAGATCGCGGCGCACCGCCGGCGCAGCGCCGTGAGCTCGCCCTTCGATGCCGACGCCAGGTCCGCGCCGAAGAGGCGCACGGCGCCCCCCGTCGGGGGCACGTGGCCGAGGATGGACCGCAGGAGGGTGGTCTTGCCGCTCCCCGATTCGCCGATGACCGAGAGGCTCTCCCCCGCTTCGAGGGAGAGGGAGAGGCTTTGGAGGGCCGTCACGGGCGTACCGCCCCGCCGCCCCGGAAAGGTCACCGTGAGGTCCCGGACCTGCAGGATGGTCGTCATGGCGCCTCCTCCAGCTCCCGGAGCGCCCCGACGAGGGCCCTGGTGTGGGGGTTCCCCGGGTGGTCCACGACCGTCCTTGGCTCGCCCTCCTCCACGAGGCGGCCGTCCTTCATGATGCAGAGACGGTCCGCCACCGAGGCCGCCAGGGGCAGGTCGTGGGAGACGAGGAGCATCCCCACCCCCTGTTCGTCCACGAGGCGCCGCAGCGTCACGACGATGTCCCGCTGGGTCACCACGTCCAGGGCGGTGGTGGGCTCGTCGCAGAGAAGGTACTCGGGGTTGCAGGCCAAGGCCAGGGCGATGGCCGAGCGCTGTTTCTGCCCTCCGGAGAGCTCGTGGGGGTACCGCGCCGCCAGTCCGCCGTCGAGCCCCGCCAGGGCGAAGAGGGCGGGAATGCGCTCCCGAGCCTCCCGTTTCGACAGCCCGAGATGGACCTCCAGCACCTCCTCCACGTGGCGGCCAACGGTGAGCACCGGCGTGAAGGAGTTCATGGCCCCCTGGGGGACGAGGGCGATCCGGCGCCACCGGACGGCGTTCAGCTCCGCCTCTGAGCAGGTCAGGAGGTCCCGGCCGTCGAGGAGGATCTCCCCCGACGTCGCCGCCGTGGCGGGGAGCAACCCGGGGATGGCCATGAGCACCGTGCTCTTGCCGCTCCCCGACTCGCCGGCGAGGGCCACCATGCGCCCCCGCTCCACTGCGAGGTCCACGCCCAGGACGGCCCTCTTCTCCCGCTCGCTGCTCCGGTAGGTCACCGAGAGGTTCCGCACGGCGATCACGAGAGCGCCCCTCCCCTCAGCCGCGGGTCCGTCCGCTCCTCGAGGTACTTCCCCATGTCGAGGAAGGCGAGGCAGAGCACCGCGATCCCGAGCCCGGGAGGCAGCAGCATCCACCACGCCCCGGCGGTGAAGGTCCCGAAGGTCTGGGCCTCGTGGAGCATCCGCCCCCACGAGATGACCCTCGGGTCCGACAGCCCGAGGAAGGAGAGCCCCGCCTCGGAGAGGATGGCCCCCGGCACGCCCAGCGTCATGGTGGCCAGCAGCAGGGGCAGAGTCTCCGGAAGGAGGTGTCTGCGAAGGATGTAGGCCGTGGGGGCCCCGATGCCCCGAAGGTCCTCGATGTAGGCCGTGTCCCGGAGGGAGAGGGTCATGGCCCGGACGGTGCGGGCCGTCCCCATCCAGGAGAAGATGGAGAGGATGAGGACGAGCTGCCAGAGCCCCTTGCCCCAGATGGCCGCCAGGGCCATGAGGATGGGCAGCATGGGGATGGAGAGGAGCAGGTCCACGAGGCGCATGGCCGCGCTGTCGAACCACCCGCCCAGATACCCCGCCGCGAGGCCCACGGTGGTCCCCAGAGCCGTGGCGATGAGGGTCGCCATGATGCCCACGAGGAGGGAGACCCGGATGCCCGCCACGAAGAGGGCCGCGATGTCCCGCCCCCGCTGGTCCGTCCCGAAGAGCCCCCACCGCCCGCCGTCGAGCCGAAGGCGGACCGTGCCCTCCCACGGGCCTTGCCCGTCCACGGAGAGACGGTAGGTCCCCCGTTCGTCCAGCAGCGACGCCGCCCCGTCGGCGAAGGGAGGGAGCCCGAGGGCCCGCTTGAAGGCCATGTCTCGGCCGTCCCGCTCCACGCCCTTTTTCAGGGGGGCGATCTCCACGGTGCGGCCGCCGGGCTTCGTCCAGAGGATTGTGCGCCCGGGAGCGTCCGCCACCATGTCCGCCGCCACGAAGAACCGCGACGGAGCGCCCCAGGACCAGGGGATCTCCGCCGACGGCGCGTCGGGCGTCAGGTCCGCCGTGACCGTGGGGGGCAGGGACCGGTCGAGCCAGAAGGGCTTCGAGAAGGGAGCCGCCACCTCGGCGTCGGGCGGGGCGGAGAAGAGCCGCCCCCCGAAGAGGGCGAGGGCCGCGAGGAGGACGAGGCACCAGAAGCTCCACCGCCTCGTCAAAGTCCTCCGTCTCATCGTCCTCGCCCTCTCTCGAGGCGCACCCGCGGGTCCGTCACGCCGTAGAGCAGGTCCGACGCCAGGGTGCTCGCCACGGTGAGCAGGGCCAACAGGAAGAAGGACGCCCCGGCGGCGGGGTAGTCGTGCCCCGTCACGGCCTCCATGAGGAACCGCCCCACCCCGTGGAGGGAGAAAACCGTCTCTGTGAGCACCGCCCCGCTCACCACCCCGGGCAGCGAGAGCAGGAGGATGGTCAGCAGGGGAGGCAGCAGCATCCGGAAGGCGTGCCCCCGGAGGACGCGCCGCTCGGGCAGCCCCCGTCCCCGGGCCATGAGGATGAAGTCCTCGCCGAGGATCTTCACCATGAGGTTCCGGACGTAGAGCGCCCACCCGCCGAAACCCAGCAGAACCTGGGAGAGGACGGGCAGGGCGAGGTGCCAGACGTAGTCGAGAAAGAGCGCCGCGCCCCCCAGGGGCGGCGGCACCGACAGGCTCCCCCGGAGGGGAAAGATGGGGATGGCTGCCGCGAAGACCATGAGGAGCATGAGCTGGAAGAAGAAGGAGGGGAAGGAGTAGGACAGGGCGCCCCCCCAGAGGACCAGCCGTTCGAGCGCCCCTCCCCGCTTTCGGGCGGCCTGGATTCCCAGCCACGTGCCGAGCAGGGCGGAGAGGAGCAGGCTCGACCCCAGCAGGGCCACGGTGTTCGGCACCCGGGACCGGAGCTCGTCGGCCACGGGGCGCCCGGTGAGGAAGGAGATGCCGAAGTCGAAGGAGAGGCTGGACTTCACGTAGAGGGCGAACTGGGTGAGCATCGGCTTGTCCAGGCCGTAGACCTCCATGAGGCGGGCCTTCGCTTCGGGGGAGAACTTCGGGTCCACGATGGAGGCCACCGGGTCGCCGGGCATCATGCGGAAGAGCACGAAGTTCAGGACCAGCACGAGGGCCAGGATCAGGACGGAGCTGCCGACCCGCCGCGCCCAGTAGCTTCTCACCGATTTATCTCCCCAAGCCCAGCCAGAACGTCTCGTTCGCCGTCATGCGGACGTACTCCCCGGGGCGGTACTCCCTGAAGACGAAGGGGCCCGTCCCGACGAGCCCGGTGAGCGTCTGGTCGTCGGGGCTCTTCTCCCCCGCCGGGAGCCAGGTCCTCCACTCCTTCACCGTCTCCAGAACATGCTTCGGGAATATGGGTAGGCCGCCGATGCCGTGGAGGTGCCAGAAGCTCCTATTCTTCATGGTCACCTTCAGCGTGTGGTCGTCGGGCGTCTCGATCGCCTCCACGTGCATCACGCTGTCGTAGTATCGCGGCACCTCGTTCTTCCTGAGAAATTCGATGGTCGCGGCGGCGTCGGCGGACGTGAAGGGGCGTCCGTCCTGCCAGACCACGCCCTCGCGAAGCGTGAAGGCGAGGGCCGTGCGCATCCCCTCGGGCCCCTCCTCGTCGGAGACGGACCAGGACGTGGCGAGCCACGGCATGTCCTCGAGGGTCTCAGGGTCGCTGGCCATGAGCCCGTCGTAGATCATGCCCAGGATCTGCCAGTCGTAGGCCGTGGTGGACGTAAAGGGGCTCAGGGCCCTCGGCTCGTCGGTCTGGGCCAGGTACAGCGGGCGCATGGGCCCCGACTCGGGCTCCATGGCCAGCAGAGTCCAGAGGTTGTCCGCCGTGGTCCGCTCCGACGTGAACACGTTCTTCCACCCCTTGCGGATCGCCGAGATGGAGTAGCGGCTGTAGAGCGGCACGGCGGGGACGAGGTCCGAGAGCATCTTCTGGGCCTCCGACGCCGCCGCGGCGGCCGCCGTCCCGTCGGGGGCGAACTTCAGCCTGTCCAGAACGTCGTCGAGGGCTGTGTCCTGGACGCCCGACAGATTGTACCCCCCCGGCACGTCCATCTTGGACGAATAGAAGGAGTAGAGGGAGTCGGGGTCCTTCCCCATGGACCAGGCCATGACGTACATCCCGAAGTTCCGTTTGTCCAGCCGGGCCAGCATGGTGGAGAAGTCCATGGGCTCCGCCGTGGTTGGGATGCCGATGCTCGTCAGGGCCTCCGCCGCGCGCACGGCGATCTCCGTCGTCGTAGGGGCCACCGAGGCCGTGGGGGAGAGGATCTTCTGGGGAGGGACCGCACGGCCGTCGGGGGAGACGAGCACGCCGTCTCCTCCCTTCGTCCACCCCGCGTCCGCGAGGCGCTTCGCCGCCGCAGCAGGGTCGTAGGCGTAGGTGGTCACGCCGGGCTCGAAGTAGGGGGACACGGGCGGCAGGTAGGTGGCCAGAGGTTCGGCGTACCCCGAGAAGAGGTCGCGGACGATCCGCTCCCTGGGGATGGCCTGACAGGCCGCGCGGCGAAGCTCCGCCTCGCTCCAGGGGAAGGTCCGAGCGTTGAACCCCAGGAAGAAGGCATGGAACCCCGAGGCCAGGGACATGTCCACGGCGGGGTTCTTCGACAGGGCCGCGATGTCCACCGGCCGGGCGAGGTCGCTCAGCATGTCGATCTTCCCCCCTTCGAGGGCGAGAAGCTGGGCGTCGGGGTCCCGGAGGATCACCAGATAGAGGTCCTTCACTTTGGGAACGCCGTAGGCTCCGGGATCGAACGCCGCCGACGCCGGGAGGGCGGCGAGGAGCGTCAGCAGAATCGAGGCGGACAGCAGTTTTTTCACGGTCATGACGGTGGCTCCCTTTCTCTCGGGGATTTCAGATCATTCTAGCAGATGGGCACCGCGGGAGAGAGGATAAAACTACGGAAACAGAGGCGGCGAGGCAAACCTTCTTCAATGGCGCGGGAGAATATCTCCGCCGTTGCGGCGGGGTGACGGTCCGTTGAAAAAACGCCCAAGATGTGATTTCATGACCGCAAGGCGCCCCGCTTCGATGCGGGGAAGCGCTACACGGACTCCCGGCAGCGGGAAGGAGGGTGCGACGGCTCATGAGACAGTATGTGGTGGACGCGTTCAGCGAAAAAATCTTCGGCGGGAACCCCGCGGCGATATGCGTCATGGACCGCTGGCTGACCGACGAACTGATGACCGACATCGCGATGGAGAATAACCTGTCCGAGACGGCCTTCGCGGTGAGGGAGGGGGAGAAGTACCGCCTGCGCTGGTTCACCCTGGGCGGCGAGATCGACCTGTGCGGCCACGCCACCCTGGCGTGCGCCTACGTCCTCATGAATCATGTGGCGAAGGATATGGATACCGTGGTGTTCGACACGCTGAGCGGCGATCTGACCGTGAAGCGGGACGGCGATCGCTACGAGATGGACTTTCCCGCCTACGCCCTGCGGCCGGCCGGGGTGACGGAGGAGATGGCCGCGGCCATCGGCGCCATGCCGGCGGAGGCCTACATGGGGCGGGACCTGCTCTGCGTCGTCGACGACGAGGAGACCGTGCGGCGGCTTGCCCCTGATATGGACAGGGTCAAGGGCTTGGACGGTCTGCTGCTCCACGTCACCGCTCCGGGGCGCGATGTGGACTGCGTCTCCCGGAGCTTCGCCCCGAAGCTGAACGTCGCGGAGGACCCGGTGTGCGGTTCGGGGCACTGCCACATCGTCCCCTACTGGGTCGAACGGCTGAAAAAACGGTCCATCGTGGCCTATCAGGCATCCAGAAGAGGGGGGACGCTGTACTGCAGTATGGAGGGCGGCCGGGTGCAGCTCGGCGGCAAGGCGGCGCTGTACTCCCTGGCGGAGATTCACATCAGAGCGTGAGACGAAGTCGTCACCCAGCGAAAGGGTGGCAGACGATCGAGTGTCAATGGTTTCCTTCGCCTTGTCCCGAGGGTGGAGCGGATGACCACCGATTCCCAGTCAGGGGAGATTTGCGCAGATGCTCTGCCGAGTTTTATGAAGGAGCGGACAGCTTGTCCTGTGCCGAGGGGGTAGAAGATGCCCAACGATTCCCCATCAGGAGAGCCGTGCGTCCGATGCTCTGCCGAATTTCACGAGGCCACGAACAGCTCGCCTCCCTTGCACTCCTCACTCTGTGCGGGGTGGTGGCCGACACATTCGGTCATCTGCTCTTGATGGCTACCCGCGCATGCTATGTGCAACGAAGACAGAGTGATCGGTACAACAGATGCCCCTCACCAGAGGGGCACCTGTTGTGCTGCCTGCTAAAAACGGGGGGCCGTGGAAGCGGCGCCCCCGTTCTATGGAGTTCCGTGTCTACTTCATGTTCAGCTTCTGCATGATGGCGGCAAGCTGAGCCTCCATGGTGGCGATCTTCTCGGCCTGGGCGGCGTTGGTCTCCTTCATCTCGGCGTTCTCGTGGTCGAGCTGCGCGATCCGCTGATCCTGTTCCTGGACTTTGCTCTGGAGCTGGATGTTCTCCTGCTGCATGACGTACACGCTGCTGATGGGCCCCTTCCGGTACCGCTCAGGAATCTCGTGCTCGTCC
>CALCQG010000006.1 GCA_937897575.1 uncultured Synergistales bacterium
GATGCCGAGATCGCCCTCGTGGGCTACGGGAGCGAGGTCCGACCCGCCCTGGACGCGGCCCTTTCCGCCCGCGACAAGGGGATCAAGGTCGGAGTCCTGAAGATCGACGTCCCGTGGCCCTTCCCCGAGGAGGCCGTTGCCGAGGTGGCATCGGGAGTGAGAACCATGGTCACCGTGGAGATGAACATCGGAAAATACGCCGGCGAGATCGAGCGGGTCGTCTGCGGACGATGCCGGACGGCCAGGGCGACGAAGAACCTCGGAGAGCCCCATACGCCGGAGGAGATCCTGACGGTGATCGAGGAGGTGCGGTCATGAGCGTTTCGACGATGCCTGAGAAGGGCAACCCCCTTCTGAAGTACATGCGGCAGGATAAACTGCCCCACTTTTTCTGCCCTGGGTGCGGGTGCGGCCAGGTTGTCAGCGCCTTCCTGAGGGCCGTCGAGGCACTCAAGCTGGACCTCGGCACCATGGTGGGCATCGGAGGGGTGGGGTGCACCGCCCGCATTCCGGTGTACCTTCATATGGACTGCCTGCACGGAGTGCACGGCCGGACCCTCGCGTGGGCCACGGGCATCAAACTCCACAAGCCGGACACGAAGGTCGTGGTCTTCGCCGGGGACGGCGACGCCATGTCCATAGGGGGCAACCACTTCATCCACGCGGCGCGGCGAAACCTCGACGTCACCTTCATCGTGGTGAACAACTTCAACTTCGCCATGACCGGCGGTCAAGTGGCTCCCATGACGCCCGGCGGAGCGGTCACCATGACCACGCCGTACGGCAGCAGCGAGCCCCCCTTCGACCTCTGCGCCATGGCGGTCACCTCGGGGGCCACCTACGTGGCCCGAACCCTCACGTCCAACCCGGCCCAGATGACCTCCTACATCAAGACCGCCCTGGACCACAAGGGCTTCTCCGTGGTGGAGATCCTCTCCCAGTGCCCCACCCATTTCGGGCGGTATGCCTTGGGGAGCGGCAGCCCGAAGAACCTCGTGACGTGGATAAAGGACCACACGGTCCCCCTGACCGCGGCGGACAAGATGAAGGCGGAGGAGCTCGAGGGAAAGTACCGGACGGGCGAGTTCATCAAGACGGAGCGCCCCGTCTTCATGGGAAGCACCGTCTGCAGCGCACCCTGCGCCGAGAAGGAGGGAAAGGCATGAAACGCACCAGCATCCGATTCTGCGGCGTTGGCGGACAGGGCATCATCCTCTCCTCCGTGCTCCTCGGCGAGGCGGCGGTGACCCGGGAGGGGCTCTACGCCGCCCAGTCCCAGTCCTACGGCTCCGAGGCCCGGGGCGGGCAGTGCCAGTCCGAGGTGGTCCTCTCGGGCGAGCCCATCGGGACGCCCACGAGCACCGAGAACGACATCCTCGTGGCCATGTTCCAGACGGCCTACGACAGCCACAAGAATCAGGTAAAGCGGGGCGGCACCCTCTTCGTCGACGGCGGACTCGTGACGAACCTCGGCGACGTGGACCCCTCGGTCACCGTCTGGAAGGTGCCGGCCACCGAGTCGGCCATCCGGATGGGCAGCAGGATGGCGGGGAACATGGTCATGCTCGGCTTCGTCCAGGAGAAGACGAAGCTCGTCTCTCGGGAGAGCATCCTGGCCGCCATGGCGGATTCGATCAAGGAGAAGTTCGTGCCCATCAACACGAAGGCCTTTGACGAAGGCGTCCGTCTCGCCAGGGAGGCGACGGGCGAATGAAGCTCTACGAATTCCAGGGCAAGGCCCTCTTCAGAGAGGCCGGAATTCCTGTGCCGAAGGGGACGGTCTGCACCGCCGGCGACACCGGCGGGCTCTTCGCCCCGTCGGTGGTGAAGGCCCAGGTCCTCTCGGGCGGCAGAGGCAAGGCCGGGGCCGTTCAGATCGTCGAGACGCGCGACGAGGCGTCCCGGGCCGCCGAGGCCATCCTTTCCATGACGCTGCGGGACGAACCGGTGCGCGCCGTCCTCGTGGAGGAGAAGGCCAAGATCCTGAAGGAGTACTACCTCGCGGTCACCTTCGACGGCGAGGCCGGAACGCCGCTCTTCATAGCGAGCGCCTCCGGCGGGATGGACATCGAGTCCGTGGCGGACCAGACGCCTGAGAGAATCCTGAAGGTCCCCGTGGACGCCCTGTGGGGGCCGACGGACTACAAGATACGGGCTATGTGCGACTTTCTGGGGTACGGCGACAGACGGGAGTTTGCCTCTCTGGTCCGCGCGCTGTGGAGGCTCTTCCGCGAGAAAGACGCCGTGCTCGTGGAGATCAACCCTCTTGTCGCCACGGAGTCGGGCCTCGTGGCCCTGGACTCGAAGATCGAGATCGACTCCGACGCCGAAGGCCGCCAAAAGGCCCTCTTCGACCGATTCCGGGACGAACAGGCGCGAATAACGGGCCGGAGGGACGAGGGCGGACAGGACACCATCACCTACGTCCCCCTGGACGGCGACGTGGGGCTCATCTCCGACGGTGCCGGGACGGGAATGCTCTCCCTGGACCTCATCCGGGACTTCGGCGGCTCGGCGGCGGACTTCTGCGAGATGGGCGGGCTCACGAGCCCCGAGGTGATGTACTCCGCGATGGATCAGGTCTTCACGAAGGCGCCGGGTATCAAGAGCCTCCTGGTGGTCCTCATCGGCGGCTTCAACCGGATGGACGAGATGGCCGAAGGGATCGTCCGGTACCTTGAGGAACACCCCACCTCCGTTCCCCTGGTGGTCCGCCTCTGCGGCACTATGGAGGAGGAGGGGAAGACCATCATGCGGAGAGCGGGGCTCGCCGTATACGACGATCTTCGAACCGCCGTGTCCGACGCCGTGCGGTTCGCGAAAGGGGCATAGGAATATGGCCATTCTCGTGAACAGGGAGACGAGGGTGCTCGTCCAGGGGATCACCGGCAAGTCCGGACTCCTTCAGACCAAATCTCTCGTGGACTTCGGGACCACCGTGGTCGGCGGAGTGACGCCGGGCAAGGGCGGCACCGAGTCGGCGGGAGTGCCCGTGTTCAACTCCGTGGCGGAGGCTGTGGAGGCCGTCGCACCGAACGCCGCCATCAGCTTCGTTCCGCCCCTCTTCGCCAGGGATGCCGCCATGGAGGCCATGGAGTCGGGCATCAAACTGCTGGTGCTCACCATGGAGGGCATCCCGAAGCACGATGTACTCGACGTCCTGGCCTACGCGAAGGGCAGGGGCATCCGAGTGCTCGGCCCCGGCACGGCGGGGATCATCTCCCCCGGCAAGTGCAAGCTGGGCGCCCACCCCTCGCGGATGTTCATCGAGGGGCATGTGGGAGTGGTCTCGAAGAGCGGCGCCCTCTCCTACGAGGTGGGGAAGACGCTGACAGATGCGGGGATAGGACAGTCCACCGTGGTGGCCCTCGGGGGAGGGCCCATCTGGGGCATGACCCACAGGGACGCCGTGGAACTCTTCAATGACGACCCGGAGACGGAGATCATCGTCCTTCTCGGGGAGATCGGCGGAAGTACGGAGATCGCCGCCGCCGAGTACATCGCGGACCATGTCCGCAAGCCCGTCGTCTCGCTGATCGTGGGGCGGTCGGCACCCGAAGGGAAGTCCCTCGGGCATGCCGGGGCCATCATCCGGGGCAACAAGGGGACGGCGGACTCAAAGACGGCCGCCCTCCGGGAGGCCGGAGCGCACATCGCGTCGTCCCCCGCCGAGATCGTCCAACTTGTCCGGAAGCTGAGGTGAAAAAGAAATGGCCGTTCATGTGAACAAAAGGCTCTGCAAGGGGTGCGGGTTGTGCATGACCGTGTGCCCGAAGAACGTCTACGAGCTGTCCGACGAGGTGAACCAGAAGGGGTTCGCCGTCATCTCCGCCGTCCGGGCATCGGACTGCATCAAGTGCAAACGATGCGAGATCAACTGCCCCGACATGGCGCTCTGGATCGAGGACGACGAGACGTCGTCGAAAGAAGAATCGGCGCGCTGATGGGCGCGCGGGGAGGGTATGAGACGATGGTACGGATCATTGGACTGAAGGACATCAAAAAAGCGGCGGAGCGGATTGCGGGGCGGGTGCATCGAACGCCGATCCTCCGGGGGGACAAGCTGGACGACCTGTTCGGGGCGGCAGTTTACTTCAAACCCGAGAACCTCCAGCGCACGGGCTCCTTCAAGATACGGGGGGCGACGAACAAGATCCTCTCCCTCTCCGATGAGGAGCGGGCGAAGGGGATCATCGCCTCGTCGTCGGGCAACCACGCCCAGGGCGTCGCCTACGCGGCGAAGGCGCTCGGCATCAAGGCGACCCTCGTCCTGCCGGAGAACGCCCCCAAGGCGAAGATCGAGGGCACGAGAAGCCTCGGGGCCGAGGTGGTCCTCTACGGCTTCGATTCGGTGCAGCGGTACAAGAAGCTCTACGAGATCAAGGCCGAGAAGGGGTACACCCTCGTCCACTCCTTCGACGACCCCGAGCTCATCGCGGGGCAGGGCACGTCTGGCCTTGAGATCATGGAGGACCTTCCCGACGTGGACACGGTGGTGGTTCCCCTCGGCGGCGGCGGTCTGCTCGCCGGCGTGGCGGCGGCCGTGAAAGAAACCCGCCCTGGAACCCGCGTTGTCGGTGTGGAACCGGCGACCATCCAGCGATATGCCGAGAGCCGCAAGGCGGGGCATCCGGTGGAGGTCCCCATGGGCGCGACGCTGGCCGACGGCCTCATGCTCACGAAGACGGGGGAGCACAACTACCCGCTGATCGACAAGTACGTGGACGAGATCGTGCCGGCAACGGATGATTTCATCGTGAAAGGGCTCATGGAAATCATCTTCAGGAGCAAACTGCTCATCGAACCGTCCGCTGCCGTGGGCGTCGCCGCAGCCCTCGAAGGGAACTTCAAAGTTCGAAAGGGAGAAAAGGTCTGTTTCTTCCTCTCCGGCGGCAACATCGACCCGGACAAGCTGGCCTCCTTCATCATGAAGGGACAAAACGTATAAAGAGGGCATCGGAGAGATCAATGCCGCAAATGATCTGAAAAACGAACGGGATGTTGTCAAGTTCAGAAGAATAACGAATTACCAACGCATGGCAACGAATATTTTCACAAGGGGAGGGCTATTCATTCATGGGAAAGCAAGGTGCTATGATTAAAAAAATTGCGAGAATAACTTGTCTATTGATGACTTTGCTCTTGGTTTTTATCAGTGCTCCCTGCTGGGCGGACTATCCTTCCAAGAACATGTCGATCATTGTCCCCACGGGAGAAGGGGGGGCCATGGACAGGGTCATTCGAGCCGTTACTAATGTATGGAGAGACCATCTCGGAGTGAACTTTCAAAGCACGTTCCACCCCGGTGCGTCCGGAGAGGTGGGGTACATGTTTTTCTGTAAGCGCCCTGCAGATGGCCATACGCTCCTTGCGGGGAATATCGCTCCGGAGATGATGATGTATGTGCTCCAGGAACCGGATTTCAAGTTCCCGGACGATTTCGTTTATTTCGCAAGCATGGATTCAGACCCGGCAGTACTTTGGGTGCGCAAGAACGGCCCGATTCAATCCATACAGGATCTTGTAGCCGAGGGCAAGAAAAGACCCGTGAATATTGCGACCAGCCGTTTCCCGCACCCGTCAACCCTTGCCGTTTTGCTTCTTGGAGAGGCGACCGGCGCGCAATTCAATATTATTCCGTACGGAGGCGGGAATCCGGCTCGGACAGCGGGGCTCACCGGAGAAGTGGATGCCGTGACCACGTTCCTTTCCTCCTCTTTGGATTTTACTTCTGAGATCAACTTTATCGTAATGTTCCAAAACGAAAATAAATGGAAGGATATTTCGCAGCATGCCCCTACTCCCCAGGAAGCGTTGGGGGTGACGATTCCGGAGTTCGGAGGTAACCGTGCATGGGCGGTATCCAGAGAATTTAAGGACAAGAATCCTGCGGAATATGAAAAACTGGTCTCTTCGTTTAAAAGCGCTTTTGAGGACCCGAAATTGCAGGAAGAATGGAAGAAGGTAGGGATGGATCCCCAGTTTCTGGAATTTAGAGACGAGGAGGAGAGCACGAAGTTGGCATTCGAGATAATCGAAACGGCAAAGAAGTATCAAGAAATCCTGAAAGGGAAAAAATAGCGCAGCAGAGGGTATGGACAGCAATCTATAATCACCTCGATATAAAAAAAGAATTCCGATAACCGGAACGATGGCGCACAATAGCACGGATGCGTACCCTTCTATCGTTCCGGTTTCACATTGAAGTACGCAAGAGGGAGGAAATGATGGCCAAGAAATCAGTGCAATGGGCACCAGGTGACCTTCTCGTCCCCGGATTGGGAATGCTCCTCGGATTGTATTATTTATATACAGTAAGAGGGTTACCGTTTCTGGCCCAATTTTATGGAGGGGCATTGAGTATAATCTGTATACTGCTTTTCCTTGTGGCGTTTTTCATGGTTCTGTTAAAAAATAAGGGTAAGTTTCTCTCTGTAAAACTCACTGATAAATTAGCGTCTATTGCAGTCACTTATAAAAACCTCATTATACTCACAGCTTTCACCGCGCTTTTCATAGCGTTGATATCGATCGTCGGATACTTCGTAGCAAGTTTCTTCTTCGTGGTCATAACCACCAGCTATCTTCGATATGGCGATCTTAAGAAAAACATGAAGGTCGGCCTTATCGTCACGCTCGTTGGTTTTGTGCTCTTCTTCCTTTTCTTAAAGGTAGACCTGCCCCTTGATTTTATTACGGCTAAAGTGAAGGGGGTTTTTTAAGATGTGGGAGATGACGCTCAATTCTCTGAGCCAGGTGATGAGCTCTTGGTGGCTCATCCCGTTGGGTGTTGCACTGGGAATTTTCGTAGGAGCTGTCCCTGGGTTTAGTTCGACGAATGTGCTCATTATTCTCCTCCCCTTTACTCTCGGAATGGAAACCGGCCCGGCCATGGCCTTCATGTCCAGCCTCTACTCCGGGTCGCATATGGGCGGCTCAATTCCCGCTGTCCTTTTCAATGTGCCAGGAACGGGCGCTGCAGCCGCAACCTGCTTTGACGGCTACCCCATGACCCAACAGGGGAGAGGGCAAGAAGCTCTCGCGATCGCTTTCGTCGCATCCGCCATTGGGGGCCTTTTTACCACGGTTATCACTTATGGCGCTCTTCCCTACCTCTCCAAGATGGTGTATTACTTCGGGAGCATCGAGAATTTCATAATAATTCTTTTCGGTGTCGCCCTTATTGGTCAAATTACAGGAGAGAGCGCTTTGAAGGGGCTGATGGCAGGGATGTTCGGCCTTCTTCTCGGAGCAATCGGGTATGACCATGTATATAGTGTTCCCCGAGCGACATTCGATATCGTGTACCTTTTTGACGGAGTGCCGCGTATTCCTGCCATAGTGGGTCTTTTCGCGATTTCAGAGGCGATGAGGATGATAGAAAAGGATACCATCATCGATGCCTCTCAGCTTTCAACCTCTCTCAAAGAGGGATGGCAGGGCACCTTGAGAGGTATAAGAGTTTCTTTTCAAAAGATCGGAGCGATTATCAGGTCGTCTCTGATCGGTTTCGTGGTGGGAATCATCCCTGGTGCTGGCGCCACCATAGGAAGCTTCGTAAGTTATCAGCAAGCCATGGTCTTTTCAAAGGATAAAGATCAGTTTGGCAAAGGGGCTCCAGAGGGCGTCATTGCGTCCGAAGCCGCAAACAACGGGCTCACAAGCGGAACGCTCATTCCTCTTTTGACGCTCGGGATCCCAGGCGGTGGCACTGCCGCAGTTATGCTCATCGTGCTTCAGACTCATGGAGTCCCCGTAGGCCCCAGATTGTTTCAGGTGATGCCTCATCTGGCCTATGAAGTCGTGATGGCCATGCTGTTGGCTTATATCGTCATGGTTATCATCGGTGTTCCCCTAGCCAAGTCTCTTGCAAGAATGTCCTTTTTCCCAACCAAGGCATTGGCTCCGACGATCATCTCTTTTACGCTCATCGGATCTTTTGTCGCAAGAGGTTATCTCTTTGACATGTGGGTCGCCCTGTTCTTCGGAGTGCTTGGGTATATTTTAAAACGCACGGGATACTCCCCTCACGCCATCCTTATAGGGGTAATCCTTGGTCCAATGGCAGAACAGTATTTTCTGCGATCGATGCTTCTTGGCAATGGGAATCTGTCGATTCTTTTCTCCCGGCCGCTGGGAAATTTCCTCTGGGTTCTCCTGGTGATGTCCATGGTATTGCCGACATTGACGAATTTCCTACGTTCCAGGAGGGCATCTCGGTAACAGATAGGAACTATAGATTGTCTTTTAGGAGGAGGTCATATGTTACTTAGTGATCATAGAGAACACAGGAAAAATGTTCGTCTGATCAGCAGAACGAAGATAGCCTCAGTCGGAGCGGGGCAGATTATTGTCGACAAGGGAACGGCGTATATCGCTCATTTATGCGACGAAGGGGTCACGTTGGTAGACGTGCGAAACCCGTATGCACCCAAAGTGCTTAGTAAGATTGGAGCGCCTCTGAAAGGGCATTCCCATAAAGTTCAAGTCAGCGGAAATATTATGATAGTCAATAACGAGCGGTATAAACAGTATCAGCCGTGGGTCGCCGGCGTTCGGATCTACGACGTATCGTCTCGTGACAACCCCACTGAGATTGGTTTTTTCGAAACAAAAGGCAAGGGTGTCCATCGTATGTGGTTCGTCGACGGTCAATTCGCTCATATAACCGCTACGGCGGAGGGGTATACGGATCAGATATATATGGTTCTCGATCTTAGCGACCCCCGTAACCCTCAAGAATATTCCCGGTGGTGGATGCCGGGAATGTGGCATGGCGGGGGCGAACAACCTTCGTGGCCAGATGGAGTTCGCGTCCGGGCTCATGGGCCGGCCTACGTTTGCGGCAATAGAGTGTATTTGGGTTGGACGGACGGAGGGTTCACTATACTTGATATCACTGATCTCAAGAACCCGCAATTGATAGCGAAGTTTAATTGCTGTCCTCCCTTCGGTGGACTTACGCACACGGTTTTGCCTTTACCGCAAAGAGAGTTGTTGGTGGTGTCCGACGAAGCCCATGCCGATCTCTGCGATGAGCCCGAGAAATACGTATGGCTTTTTGATGTGAGGAACGAAAGAAACCCCATTCCTGTTTCCACGGTGCAGGTGGAGGATAGGGGATTTTGCGAAAAAGGAGGACGATTCGGACCTCATAATGTGCATGAAAATCGTCCTGGAAGCTTAATTGATGATCAGCTTATCTATATCGCCTATTTCAATGGAGGATTACGTATCGTCGACATCGCCAATAAATATCGCCCCGAAGAGGTTGGGTATTTTATTCCCGAATGTCCTGCGGGACAAAAAGCCGTCCAGACCAATGACGTTTTTGTGGATTCTGACGGTTTGATTTATATCGTGGACCGCCTTGACGGGACAATGTATGTGCTTGAATACACGGGACCGCGATAAGGTTCCCCTTGTTTGGGTATGGCAATAAAAGATCCGTTTTGCTCAACAAGACACCGATTAAAAGTTGTGAACACACATTTATGTTTTGGGGAATCCAAGCCGTAGTCATGCTGTACCTGTGACACGTGATCGCGATGTATTTTTTCGAAGGATATATTCCCTGAAGTGTTATGTGCTCTTCAGATAGTAATCGGGAATTTCACAGGTCGAAATGCTCGCATCGCAACCTGCCTGAATAGTACGGAGCTTGTCTCGATTCGACAGCATGCATGTTAAACCGCTTCACTGAGGACACATGTCTCTTATCGAGGTATAATGCATGATATATTCGCCGAAGTTTACCGTCTTTATGAAGGGGGATTCGGAATGGCGGAACAGACTGTTCAGACCGAGCAAGAACTTCTCGAACAGGGAGAAAAGGTCCTCAGGAAAGCCTCGAAGGAGAACAGATACAGGACAAATCTTGATCCGATGTGGTCCTACGCCGTGGTCTTTCTCTCCTGCGTCTTTGTCCTCTATCACCTGGTCACATCGCGGTACGGCATGCCCCCCATGTTCAAACACAGGGCTGTGCACCTGGCGTTTATCCTGTGCCTGACATGGCTCTACTACCCGGCGGGGAAAGGGTCCCCCTTCAATCGTCCCAGCGCCCTCGACATGGTTCTTATTGCCGCCTCCATCGCGGTGAACGTCTACACCGTTTTTAACGTGGACGCTTTCGCCCTTCGCGGAGGCGTGGCTCTGCCAAGAGACTACGTCTTCGGGGCTGTGGCGATCGTCCTTGTGCTGGAGGCCTGCCGGCGCGTCGCCGGGCGAGGTCTCTTCGTCCTGGCCATTCTGTTCCTTCTGTATGCCTGGCTTGGGGAGTACATGCCGGGTATCCTGTCTCACCGAGGGTACTCCTACCAGAGGGTCATCTACCAGATGTACCTCACCACTGAGGGCATCTACGGACTTCCCGTGGGGATCGCCGCAACGTATCTCGTGCTGTTCATCGTGTTCTCGTCCCTCCTCGAGAAGAGCGGGTTGGGGACCCTGTTCAACGATGTCGCCATGGTTCTGGGAGGCGGTCTCGTGGGAGGCCCCGCCAAAGTGGCGGTCATCGGCAGCGCCCTTGTGGGGACCATAAGCGGCAGCGCGGCGACGAACGTCGCGACGTCCGGGGCGTTCACCATACCCTTGATGAAAAAAGTGGGGTACAAGCCCTATTTCGCCGGCGCCGTCGAGGCGGCGGCCTCCACGGGCGGACAGATCATGCCGCCCATCATGGGGACGGGCGCCTTCATCATGGCCGAGTTTCTCGGCGTCCGGTATATCTCCATCGCCGCGGCGGCAGTCATCCCGGCCATCCTCTATTTCGCCGGGGTGTACTTCCAGGTGGACCTCAGGGCGAGAAAGATCGGCCTCAGGGGCGTTTCCAAAGAGGAGATGCCCGACGCGAAAAAGACCATCGCCCGGTACGGGCACATGTTCATCCCCATCATCATCCTCGTGGTCCTGCTCATGCGGGGCTTCACACCGCTCTACTCGGCGTTCTACTGCATCATCGTCACCTGGGCGCTCTCCTTCCTCCGGAAGGAGACGCGGATGGGGCCCAAGAAACTCATCGACCTTTCAGTAGTGTCGGCCCGGTCGTGCATCAGCCTCAGCGTGGCCATGGCCACCGCTGGGTTCGTCATGGCGGTGCTCTCCATGACAGGCATCGGCATCATCCTGGCCGATAACATCGTCGCCCTGTCCTACGGAAAACTCTTCCTCACCCTGATCCTGTGCATGGTGGTGTGCATCATCCTCGGCATGGGGCTCCCCACGAGCGCGTGCTACATCATCGCCGCCACCATCGCCATCCCCATCCTGAACGAGTTCAAGATCCCCGGCCTCCAGTCCCACTTCTTCGTCTTCTACTTCTCCTGCCTGTCCACCGTGACGCCTCCTGTCGCCCTGGCGTCCTACGTGGCGGCGGGCATGTCGGGGGCGACCACGAACGAAGTGGGGTGGGCGGCGTTCAAACTCGCCCTCGCCGGGTTCATCGTGCCGTTCTTCTTCATCTATTCGCCGGCCATGCTCCTCGTGGCCGACAGCACCATGACCATCGCGTGGAGCGTCGTGACGGGGCTCATCGGTACGGCGCTTCTTGCAGTCGCCGCGGAGGGGTATCTCACGGTTCATCTGCCCTTCGTTCTCCGAGTCATGTTCTTCGCCGCCGCCGTGACACTCATCATGCCGGGTCTGGCCACGGACCTTGCGGGATTCGCCATCTGTGTCGCAGCGTTCGGCTGGATTTACTACCTGAGACGAAACAAGGGGGTGGAACAAGAGAAATCCGCGATATCGGGGAAATAGCGGAGGACAGACAGTTTGAAAAAGCGGAGCAAGAAGTTATTCTTGTCGATTGCCTTTGGCTTCGGCAAAATACAATCCGGGCACGATGCCCGAAGGAGGGGAATCATTGATGAAGCGGAATAAGAGAGTTTTCGCTGCAATGTTGACCATTGGTGCGCTCCTTCTGTTTTCCGGCAGTGCGTTCGCCGTGACGCACATCACCATGGGAACCGCCGGTGTCGGCGGAATGAACTATCCCGTCGGCATGGCCATGGCGAAAATCTGGAACGCTAACATTCCGGATGTCAAAGCCGTTGCCATAGCAACCGCCGGAGCGGTGCAGAACATCGACATGATCCGGACGAAGGACATCGAAGTGGCCGTATGTCGGGCGAACGAGGCCTACAGGGCACTCAACGGCCTCGAGAAGTACAAGGACAAACCCCATACGTGGCTTCGGGCGCTGACCGGCGGCGTCATGTTCGATGCGAAACAGGTTCTGGCGCTGAAGGACAAGGGAATAAACTCCATCTCGGACTTCCGCGGGAAGAGAGTTGCGGTGGGCCCCGTGGGCAGCGGCGGCGAGCTTGACGCCCGCGAAATCCTCGCGGCATACGGTCTGACCTACAACGACATCACCCCGGAGTACATCGAGGCGAGCCAGGCGACGGACATGATGTCCGACGGCCTCATCGAGGGCGCCATTCTTGGTTTCACCCCGGGCGCGTCGGCCATCAGCGAGCTCATGATCACGAACAAGGTCGTCATCCTCCCCATCGACGCCGCCGGCTTGGAGAGCCTGAAGAAGATCAACCCCCACGTGAGCCGAAGGGTCCTTCCCGCCGACACATACCCCAACCAGTTCTATGAAGTGGAGACCTGCGGCGACCCGGCGGACCTCATCATCACGAGGGAGGATGTCCCCGAGGAGCTCGTCTACCAGATGACGAAGTCTCTCTACGAGCACAAGGAAGACGTTCAGGCCGTGGCAGCGGCGGTCCGGCAGTTCGGTCCCGGGCTCGTCGCCCCGCCGGAAGAGATGCTCATCCCCTACCACCCAGGCGCGCTGCGTTACTTCAAGGAGGCAGGAATACTGAAGTAAATTTCTCCGCTTCATAAACATCGCAGGTATGTGCTATTCGGAGGGGGCGAGAGATATTCGTCCCCTCCTCGTTATGTTTTGTCCGGTTACGTGAGGGAGTTAGAAAACGGGAGACCAAGAGTAAAAATCCACTTTGGTTAATGCTCGTGTAGCAAGCTGGACAGTGACATAGTTATGAAAAGAAGACTTGCGAAAACGGATACAGAAACATTATCACAGAGAGGACGCACGGAAAAGACCGGATACGATAACGGTAGCTGCCTCGAACCCGGGGTCTATCACGCGCTTGGGCCTCCAGCTCCTCGAGGTGAAAGAGGACGTGAAGTTCAAGATCGCGAGCCAATCGGGCGGAGAATCCAAAGGACCTTCCCTTGTCGCGGGAGGACATGTGGATGCGTGCCAGGCTGCCCCGGTTACAGCTAAATCCCTTTACGAGGCCGGCGAGATCCGACCCCTGGGCGTGATGAGCGAGGTCCGTGTCGAAGCCTTCCCGGACATCCCGACCTTCATGGAACAGGGTTACGATGTGGTCATGCACAACACGCGGCAGATCCTGGCCCCAAAAGGGACGCCCAAAGAAGTGGTGGACAAGTTGTACAGTGCTTTCAAGGCGGCTACCGAAAGTGAGACCTTCAAGAGGTTTATGAACGAATCCGGCTCGATGATCCTGAGCTGGAACTCCGAGGAGTCCAAAGAGTTTTTGACCAAACAGGATGCCCAGTTCAAGGACCTATTGCAGCAGGTTGGGCTGTATAAAGAGGTCAGCAAGTAGCAGCACACGGCACATTCGCTCAAGCGACAGTCTCCGCCGCATGGTTACACAGATTCCTTGCGATCATGCGGCGGAGACTGTTTTGTGGACTCTTCACGGGGAAAGTTGCGCAGTACAAACGTACACGAAAAATGGGCGAGAAGCCTTTTGATATGTTTACAGCGGAGTGCAGCGGAAAGATGAAAGACAGTGGCATTGGGCTGCGTACGTCTTTTTGTCAATCGTATGAGACGGACGTAACGGAGTACATTTACCAAAGGGTTCTGGTGGTGCGCATCTCTTTACTATGCGCTTGTTACAGTCTTCAATCCGAAGTATGTTATTATCGTTAGTATTAAGTACGGTAACCATGCTATTCACGAAAACGCAGGATGAGGAGAGAACACGTAGGCGACCTCCCGGAGGCGACGGGATGGTTATCTGCGGCACAGGCGAAAGATCGAGAGACGAGGCGTGGATGGGACGGTATTTCGAATCAGGAAGAGTGGGCTCTTTTCTTGCCTCGCAGTGAGGTGTTCGATCATCAACGGAGTATTTCTGCCGCACGCTGCTTGCTCTATGGTCCGATGACAAGCCTGACGGACGTGATGTGGTATGTATGATATGATAAGCGGGCTGCGTATGGTATACCACCACAGGTGGACATGTGGATCTGCTCCACAGGAGGACTCTGCATTGAAATACAGCATCCCATATGGTGACGACGTTATTTCGTTTGATACGTTCGCAAACAAGGTGCTTTTCGAGGGGGATATGGTCAGCATCCCTCCTGTTTGTGATTTTAAAAGTGAGCTTCTCCGGTCGCTGGACTCCCCGATCGCCTCGGTCTCTCTTGCGACCCTTGCCAAGGGAAAGAGGGACATTCTTATTCTCGTGGAGGACAATACGCGGGACACTCCGCTGACGGATATTCTGCCCGTTGTCACGGACTACCTCAAGGCTTCCGGTGTACCTGCAAGCGCCATACGGTTCATGATCGCCCACGGGACCCACCGTCTGATGACCGACGAAGAGATCCGTAAAAAACTCGGGGATTTCATCGTCGACAACTTCACCGTCTATCAGCACGAGGCAGCAGACGCAAATCAGATGGAGGACCTCGGCGAAATCGAAATGGAGGGATACAACCTCCCCGTCCGAATCAATCGCCGCGCATTGGAGGCCGATCTTCTCATAGGCATAGGCAATATCATCCCCCACAGCGACGCGGGGTTTTCCGGAGGCGCGAAGATCGTCCAGCCCGGAATATGTGACTTCGTGACGACGCAGGCGACCCACAGAAGCGCGGGTTTTTGCCCCGACATCCCTCTCGGGATGCTTGACGGCAACCCATGCCGCGCGGGAATCGACGCCGTCGGTCGTGTGGCGAAGCTTGCTTTCATCATCAACGTGGTAAAAAATTGCGATGGTGAAGTGGCGGGTTTTTTCTGCGGCGATTATATGAAAGCGCACCGCGCAGGAGTGGAGCTCTCGCGAAAATCGTACAGCGTGGAGCTCGATGAACTCGCTGACATAGTGATAGTCAGCTCCTCGCCCGCCGATATGGATTACTGGCAGGGTATCAAAGGGCTGACGTCCGCCTACTTTGCTGTGAAGCAGGGCGGTGCTGTGATTCTTGCCGCACCGTGCTATGAGGGGTTGGCCCATAACCACCCGCTGTACGCCCACTGGCTGGCACAACCGACGCATGTTCTTGTGGAGGCGATACAGGCCGCCTCTCCCCATGATCTGGAGACGGATATTATCTCCGCCGTGGTTGCACTCGGCAGTCGCCGCACTCTTGAAAGAGCCGAAGTGTACATGGTCAGTGACGGCCTTTCGGATCAGGAGATACGAGACATGGGGTATACTCCGACGGCTACCGTACAGGAGGCCTTGGATGCGGCGCTGACAAAACGCCCGGAGGCCACCATCGGCATTCTGCCTCTTGGCGGCATTTCCTTGCCTTTTTTGGCGAAGAACAGTATTCTTAAAAATAATTGTGGGGACTAAAATTTTCAGTAGCGAGCTGGAATGTCGATTCATCAGGAGTTCCAGGTTTTGTGGAGTCTTGACAGCGGGAAATTATCGCAAGTACTGCGGTAAGACGAGGACGATTTCCTGGTTGCATGCTGGCAGCCATGAGGAAACTCCGCCGCGAAAAGTTTCTCCCGAATGTCACCCTGAACTGCAAGCCTTCGATACTTTGGTTTCTGTTCTATCGCACAATGGTTTGTCTCGTGGGAACTGTCAATTTTTAACCGACCGATGATATTCGGGGTGCTGGTCAAACAGGATTCCTCTCCTCTTGAGGGAGTTTTTTAATTTCTATGAGATGTAATTCATGGAGAATCCTTGCGAACGAAGTGTATTTTTTCTCGAGTCATTGAACAGCCGAGATAATTTCTGCTGCGCACCAGGACGACGTTTTTCGATATTTTCCTTTTGAGCGCACCGCCGATCGATCATCGAAGGCCGCTTCTCTCGGCACGATGGGCCACGTTTTCGGTGTGCGATACGTCAGAGGACCATAGAAGGGTACCATGCGGAGCTGTTGGAATACCCGACGATGGCTCATGAAAATAACGCAGAGAAAGGCGGTTTGAAATGTACCTATCGGATGAAGAGAAACGAATACTTGACGGTGCGCAAGGAGCGGGGAAACAGAAGGCCATGGAATTGCTCTATGCCCTTGGCCTTACCTTCGACGCGGAGAAGCTCATTCCCGTGAAGCGAGCCCATGTGGCGCTCAGCGGGCAGGAGGGCGATACCTACTGGTGCGAACTCCTTCTCAACGGCGGCGCAACCTGTGTTGTTCCGCCGACGACGAACCCCTACTGGGACACGGCGTACCTGACGAAGTTCTTCGACGTGACGAAAGAAGAGCTCGATCTTGCAGAGCGCACGGGCGACGTCTACCGGCGCATCGGTGCGAAGCTGACCTACCACTGTGCCCCAGGGCTCGGCACGAACGTCCCCTTCTTCGGTGAACACGTCGCCTTTTCGGAGTCCAGCGCTACTCCCTACGTCAACGGGGCGCTCGGCGCGCGCTCAAACCGCGAGTCCTCCGTGAGCGCCCTCGCGGCGGCGGTCATAGGCAAGACGCCCTATTACGGCTACCATCTCGACGAGTACCGGCTGGGAGACTTCCTCATCGACGTGGATGCGGATGTGAAAGACTGTTACGACTGGGGGATACTCGGTTATTGCGTGGGCAAGATAGCGGGGTCCCGCAACCCCGTTCTCCGCTTCAAAAAGGCAGTTCTTCCCACGGCGGAGGATTTCCTCTACTTTGGAGCTGAAGCGGCCACGAGCGGGGCTGTCGCCATGTACCACATGGTGGGCATCACTCCGGAGGCTCCTACGATTCAGGCGGCCTTCGGAGGCAAGCAAGTACCCTCCGCGGAGTATGTGATCACCGACAAAGAGCTTAAAGCCGAGGAGAACTCCCTGACACCCGCGACGGGCAAGATAAACCTCGTTATGCTCGGTTGCCCGCACTACACCTATAATCAGCTTCTGGAGGTCGAAAAACTTTTTGCGGGCAGGCATGTATCCCATGACACCGCCTTCTGGATACTGGCGGCTGCCGACGCGGTGGAGCTCGCGGAACGATCCTACCTGCGCCAACGCCTTGAATTGCTCGGAGTGCGCATGGTGGGCAACACCTGCATCGACGAACCCTGTTGGAAGTCCTTCGAGGGGGCTCTCGGCGTGACGGACTCGCCGAAATGCGCCTATTACAGAGAACGTCGGGGACAGCCCTTCGCGATCCGAAGGCTCTCCGTGTGCGTCGAAGCTGCGATTAAAGGGAGGCTCGACTGATGGCCGACAACATGAAGGTGTACAAGTGCCGCTCCATAGTGCGCGGAAGCGGCTCAGGCGAAGCTGTGGTCTCAAGGGATGCCATGTGTTTCTATCTCATCGACCCCGCCACCGGCACGGTGATCGAGAGAAACCACGCGATACAGGGGAAGAGTGTGACGGGGAAGGTGCTCGTGGTCCAGTCGGGGAAAGGGAGCTCCGTTGTTCAGGTGGATGGGTTCTACCAGCTTTGGGTCAAGAACAATCTGCCGAGCGCCATCATCGTCAAGGAGGCGGAGCCGGTCATCGTCTCCTCCGCGGTCGTAGTGGGACTCACCATGGTGGATCGTCTCGAGGAGGATCCTTTTGAGATTATCGCGGACGGGGACTACGTGGAAGTGGATGCTGACTCTCAAGAGGTACGGGTGTGGAAAGGGGGAAAATCTACGGACTGAACTTTGCAGTGTTTCTGCGTACATGTTTCCACGTGACAAAAACTAAGGAGGGAAAAGGATGAAGAAGATTCTATCGGCAGTTGTATTCCTGGCAATCATGGCGGCAGGCGCGGCGTTCGCCGCTCCCGAGTACACCATTAAAGTCGGCTACATCGGTTCCGAGAGTCACCCCACCATGAAGGCCATGCAGGTCTTCGCCCAGGATGTGGAGACCGGTTCAAGCGGAAAGATCAAGGTGGAGCTCTACCCGAACGCGCAGCTCGGCGGCGACCGCGAGCTGGTCGAAGGGGTCCAGCTGGGGACCATCCAGATGGCCATTCCCTCCACGTCCGCTCTTGCGGGATTCGATAAGAGAATCCAGGTTCTCGACCTGCCGTACCTCTTCACCACGAGAGAAGCCGCTTTCGAGGCTGTTGACGGCGAGCTCGGGGAGATGCTCAACTCGTATCTCGCCAAGAAGGGGTTCGAAGTACTCGGATATCAGGAGAACGGTTTCCGTCATGTGACGAACAGCAAGCAGCCCATCAAAACCCCGGCGGACCTCAAGGGGCTCAAGATCCGTACCATGGAGAACCCCATGCACCTCGCTTTCTTCAAGGAGCTTGGCGCGAACCCCACTCCCATGAGCTGGGGCGAACTCTACACGGCGCTGCAGCAGAAGACGGTGGACGCTCAGGAGAACCCCTACGCCATGATCGACGACGGCAAGTTCTATGAAGTCCAGAAGTACGTCTCCGAGACCGGCCACGTCTTCTCCTATGAAATTCTCATCGCGAACAAGAAGTTCATGGAGAAGCTTCCGGAAGACCTCCGGGCCCTTGTTGTCAACGAAGCCCGAAAGGCCATAATGACCCAGCGCAGCAGCATGGAGAAGGAAGAGGCCGCGTTCAAGGCGAAGGTCATCGAGGCCGGACTCGAGGCGAACGATCTTACCGCTGAGGACAAAAAGCCTTTCGTCGAGGCCACGAAAAAGGTGTACTCTCAGTTCGAGGGAGACCTTGGAACGGAGATTATGGACATCGTAAAGAGAGTTCAGAAGTAACTTTTTTGAGATGGAACATGGACGGCGCGTCCCCGCAAGGGGACGCGCCATTATGAATGTCGCAACAGGAGGTTGTCATCGCAATGACCATCAAGAAATTCCTGAATAATTTCGAGGAGTATTTTTGTGTCTGGACTATGGCCATTATGACCGTTCTGGTCTTCATCCAAGTCGTCATGAGATATGTCTTCTCGAACTCCCTGTCCTGGAGCGAGGAGCTCGCGCGCTTCATTTTTCTCTGGCTTTCCTGGATCGGAGCGAGTTACGCCGTGAAGGAACGCAGCCATTTTCGCGTTGAGATGTTCGCCAATATGATCAAAGGTCCGAACCGCAAGTACTTCGAGTACGGTATTCTTGCGGTCTGGTTTGTCTTCAGTTTCATCCTTACATGGCTCGGGACCAAACTCGTTCTTTTTATCTATGACACGGGGCAAGCTTCCGCCGCCATGGACATCCCCATGACGTGGCCCTACGCTTCGGTACCCGTCGGATGCGCACTTATGTGCATCCGTCTCCTTATCGAGGCGTACACAATATTCAAAAGCAAGCCTGCCGACTTCGCGAAGTAGCAAGGAAGAATTGGAGGATATAGACAAATGGAGGCAGTTATTCTCTTCTCTCTGCTCATTGTGACTATAGGACTCAGCATTCCCATCGGGATCACCCTGGGGCTCTCTACGGGTATTGCGATGTGGCTCACATCGGACATCCCCATGACGATGCTCGCACAGAAATCGGTAACGGGGCTCGATTCATTTCCTCTCCTCGCTATTCCGTTCTTCATTCTCGCGGGAGCACTCATGTGCAACGGAGGCATCTCCCGACGCCTCGTCAACCTCGCCGAGAGCCTCGTGGGCTATATAACGGGCGGCCTCGCCATGGTCACCGTGCTCGCCTGCATGTTCTTTGCCGCGATCTCCGGCTCGGGACCCGCCACCGTGTCGGCCATCGGTTCCTTTATGATCCCCTCCATGAAAGAGCGGAAGTACGATGCGGGCTTCGCCGCGGCGATCACGGCGGCGGCGGGGACCATCGGGGTCATCATCCCGCCCTCGATACCTTTTGTCATCTACTGCATCGTCGCCCAGTGCTCCATCGGAGACATGTTCATCGCAGGAATCATCCCGGGTATTATGATCGGCGTCGCTCTCATGCTTGTCTGCTACTTCACGGCGAAGAAGCACAACTATGTAAGCGTTTCCGAACGACCGAAGTTTGCCACGGTGTGGGTCGCTTTCAAGGAGGCTTTCTGGGCTCTGTTGGTCCCCGTCATCATTCTCGGTGGCATCTATGGCGGAATCTTTACGCCCACCGAAGCGGCGGTTGTAGCCGTCGTGTACTCCATAATAATCGGCAAGTTTATCTATAAAGAACTGGACGGCAAGACAATCTACGAGTGTCTGCGCACGACAGGACTTATCAATGGAGCGACGGAGTTCATGATCGGTCTTTCCATGGCATTCGCGAGCTATCTTGCCATGGCTCAGATACCGGTTCATATTGCCTCATGGATGATGGGTCTGGCTGACAGTCCTTTCATCCTGATGCTGGCGATCAATATTTTTCTGCTCATCCTTGGGTGTTTCGTGGATAACATCGCTGCAGTCATCATTCTCACACCGATACTGCTGCCGGTAGTGAAGTCCATAGGCATCGACCCTATCCACTTCGGGCTGATAGTCACGGTGAACCTTGCCTGCGGTTTTATCTCGCCGCCCTACGGGATAAACCTCTTCGTAGCGTCGGCGATATCAGGAGAGAGTATAGAGCGTATCTCGCGAGCTATACTTCCCGCTTTTCTTGCCATGGTGGTTTGTTTGTTCATCTTCACGTATTTCCCTGTTTTCAGTTTGGGGCTGCTTAATCTCTTGAGATAGTTGCGTCGCTTGTCCTGATGTTTTGAATTGGGACGAATCGGTGTTTCCTGTGCCGTTACGGAATTTGACTTGTCCCGGACGATGGATGTGCTGGGCAAGAGAAGGAGATGCCACAAGCGGCGGGCAGAGTTTTTTGTCATGCGCTCGCCGGGAAAGACTGTATGCAACGCTCTGGACCAAACCATGGGCTACTTACTTTTCATGCGCAGAGCATGCCGTGGAGAGCTTCAGCGAACATATGTGACAGATGTCTGTGTAGTGCCAGACTTTTATGACAGGCACCCGCTACCTCTCCTGATATTCCAGGGCGATGTCCCCTCCCAGGACGAAGGAGAGCTCCAGCCCATCCGGGCCGACTGCAAAGGTGTCGAGGTCAAGGGACGCGACCCGGCCGTCGGATGTGAGCTCGGGGGAGAGGCGTTGTCCCTGGAAGGCCGATTCCAGGGCGTCCATGGCATCCTGGCGCAGGTCGCCGAGGGGGAAGACGAGTTTCTCTTCAATGGCGCTCGCGAGATAGGGCTTTGCCAGCCATGCCGCGGCCTTCAGGAGCCCCTTCGTGGTGTTCTCCTCGTAGGTCAGATCTGTTATGCGAAGCACGCGTTCCTCCCGGTCGTACCGAGGCGTCCCATGAAGGTATATCCTGCCCGACACGGGGCGGCTGAGCAGGGCCTTCCCCGAGATGTCCGCGGCGGCGACAAGCCTTCCCCGACTGGCGTAGAAGGCGAGCTTGTCCACGGTCACCGTTCCTCCCCCCGGAAGATCGACGGGGGGAATGCCCTCTCTGGCGACGTACGCCGCAAGGGCCTTGTAGGAGAGAAGGGCCTCCACGTTGAGCAGGAAGCCCGTCGTCGTACCCTTGGGCATGGCGTGCAGCCGGGGAAGTGGCGGTGAGGGAAGAGGCTCGGGGCGCTCCGACGCGATGGAGAGGGTGCTCCGGAGGGACAGGGTGGCGGTGAGCCGGCCGTCCTGGACGGTGACGGGCGGCGTCCCAGTCGAAAGAGGATGGATGAGGAGCCAAAGCTCCGGCGCGTCGTTCAGTCGGAAGGGGTGGTGCAGCCGTTCCCACTGGACCTGGGCATGCTCCTTGACCTTTGCCGAGGCGTTGAGGGCATCCTCCGCCCTCTTGACAAGCTTCGAGGCCTCCTTGTCCAGCATGGAGGAGAGCATGTTCGCGACGCCGATGGACTGGCCGAGGACGGTGAGGGACGGCTTGCTGTCCCACCGGAGGGTCACGGCGGGGTCGTTGAGGCGGATGGACCACCCCTCGTCGAGCCCTGGCGTGACCGCGACGGTGAGGACCCCGCTGCCGAAGGTCTCCTGCCGTGTTCTGGCGGGGATCTGCAGGACCTTTCCCTTCCAGGCGATCATGGCCTCGAAGCGAAAGGGCAGCGAGAAGGCGGCCTTCCCATCCCGCAGATGCACAGCGAGAGGCCCCGTCTTCTCCAGCAGGATATCCGCCGTCCCTTCGCCGTAGCCGAGGCTCAGCCTCTCACCCTTCGCCTCGTACAGCGGGTTCGCGAGCTGGGTGTTTTCTGCGAGGTATTGCCTTTTGATACGCCGGT
>CALCQG010000007.1 GCA_937897575.1 uncultured Synergistales bacterium
ATTCCATCAAGAAAGCCGTCGGCGACCAGGTGATAACGGGCGCGGTCATCACGGAGCTCGACGATCGTTTCGAGCCCGTGGGCGAGACGAAGGAGCTCGCCTGTGACGTCATCTGCATCGCTGTCGGACTGACCCCGACGACGGACATTCTCGGCGAGGCAGGGTGCCGCATGCTCTACGTTCCCCAACTCTGCGGCAACGTCCCCCAGCGGGACCGGACGATGAGGACGTCAAATCCCGACTTCTACACGGCGGGCGATGCCACTGGGATAGAGGAGGCGAGCGCCGCCATGGTGGAGGGACGCATCGCAGGCCTTTCAGCTGCGGCAAGCCTTGGTTTCCCCACAGAGCACGGCAAACTGGACGAATATTGGAGCCGCCTCACGGCGCTCCGTGCCGGCGAGGCCGGCGCGAGGATATGCCAGGGGCTCGATTGCGTCCTTGTACAGGGATGGGAGGGTGGCAAAGATGCGTGACGAAGCGATGCTCTTCAACAGCGGTGTCCTCACGGGCGAACGGGAAGGAGCCCTTCTGCCCCCACGCGAGCTGTGGGAGGAGAAGAAAGGCGGCCTGGTGGTCGTCGAATGCCCCCAGAGAATACCCTGCAACCCATGCCATACGAGCTGCCCTACGGCAGCCATACGACCTTTCGCCGACATAAACGACACGCCGACGGTGGACCACTCGAAGTGCACCGGTTGCACCCTGTGCGTCGCCTCCTGTCCGGGGCTCGCCTGCTTTGTCATCGACCTCACCTTCTCCGAGGACAGAGCACTCTACAAACTGCCCTACGAGATGTTGCCCGTGCCGGAAAAGGGGGAGACGTTCCAGTGCCTCGACAGAGAGGGGAATCCCATCGGGGAGGGCACGGTGGAGAATGTAACCCAGCCGAAAAAGGACAGGACCTATGTGGTGCACGTATCGGCGCCGAAGGAGATGCTTCGTCAGTTCAGATCCATAAAGGTGGTGCGAGGGAAATGACGGGAACGCACGAACAGAACGAACCGATCTACGTCTGCCGCTGCGAGGAGATCACCCTCGACGAAATCCGTGAATGGATCGACAGAGGCTACGACACGCTCGACGAACTGAAGCGGGTGCTTCGTGTGGGGATGGGCCCGTGCCAGGGACGCGGGTGCCAGGATATCCTGCTCCGCGAGATTTCCAAGCGGACGGGAAAGCCCATCGTGAATGTGCCTCAGTCGACGGTCCGTCCCCCCGTCAAACCTGTTAAAATCGGTCTTCTCGCCAAGGGAGGGGAAGAGTGATGGAGTGGAAAAACACGGCAGATGTCGTCGTCATCGGCGGAGGGATCCTTGGTGTATCGACGGCCTACTACCTCGCCAAGAACGGTATGAAGAATGTGACGCTCATAGAGAAGGGGACCATCTGCGGAGGGTCCACGGGACGATGCGGAGCGGGCATCAGGGCCCAGTGGGGAACGGAGATGAACTGCCGTCTCGGCGTCGCCGCGCTGGACACCTTCGAGCAGCTCAGCGACGAGCTCGGCATGGACGTAGGGCTCAATCAGGGTGGATACCTTCTCGTCGCATACAGCGACAAGGAGATGGAGACCCTCGGCGCCGGGATGAAGCTCCAGAACTCCCTCGGGATACAGTCCCGCAACATCTCCCTCGCTGAAGCGCGGCAGATATGCCCGGGCCTCGCCGCCGACGACGCCGTCGGCTTCTTCTTCCATGCCAGAGACGGCCATGCGGATCCCTTCCTGACGACCTTCGCCTACCTCGAGAAGGCGAAGACCCTTGGCGTCACCCCGTACCGATTTACGGAGTGCACTGGCATCTCCGTGAAGGACGGCACCGTCACGGGAGTCGAGACGAACAGGGGGCACATCGATGCCCCGATCGTCATAAACTGCGCGGGGGCCTACGCCCAGGACATCGCCAAAATGGTCGGCGTGAACATCCACACCTGGGGAGAACGCCACGAAATCATGATCACGGAGCCCGTCGCGCCGGGCGTCTGTCCGTGCATGCTCATGAGCTTTTCGGGGAACTACTATATCCAGCAGCGTCCCCACGGCTCCATCATTTGCGGCATGAGCCCCGAGGGACACCCTGCGGACTACCAGCTGAAGGACACCTGGCAGTTCGTCGAGGCCATGTCCAAGATCCTCGTCCATCTTCTTCCAAGGACGAAGGGCATCCGGGTCGTGCGCCAGTGGTCCGGACTCTACGACATGACCCCCGACGCCCAACCCATCATCGGCGAAACGGATATAAAGAACTTCTATCACTCGACGGGATACTCCGGGCACGGCTTCATGCTCGCCCCCGTCGCCGGGAAGATCCTCGCCCAGCACATCATGGGCAAGAAGCCGGACATCGACTTCTCCATGCTCGACTACCGCCGATTCGACCGTGGCGAGCACATCAGGGAATCGAACGTCGTATAGGCCAGAGCGTATAAAAAAAGAGGAGCCTTGCATGAAGAGCGTCGTCTCACCGCTTGACCGGTGTACCATATGCAGGACCTGCACGTCAATCTTTTCGCTGCCATGGGATGAGAAGATACATACCAGTTCTTCCCAGGGTATCGATGACGAACGTCATGAGGGCCCCTCTGATTCGCGTCTGCGGTCACTTCGATGGACACTGTTTTGCAGTGACGCGCCAGTGAGACGGAGCGGGGGCCGTGCGGATCGACAGGGGAAGACACACGTCCTGTCCGATGTGCGCCGAGCTGCGTCTCTCTGTGTTCATGCTCCTCAATGAAGCAATCCCTCGGGACGTGAAGCGATCATCATCACGAAGGAACACCGCTTCACGTCCCGATCGATCATCGTCTGAGCACGTGAGGAATTTCCCTCGGCTCATCGTTCCCGACGAAGCGGCGTGTCCATGCTCTACATGATCAGCGGAGGTTGACGGGTGCATCTATGGAAAAAATAACGGGGATGATCTTCGACATCAAACGGTACTCGATCCACGACGGGCCGGGCATCCGAACGACCTTCTTCCTCAAGGGGTGCCCTCTCTCCTGCTGGTGGTGCCATAACCCCGAAGGCATATCCGCGGAGCCCGTCATGACGTACCGCGCCGGCCGGTGCATCTCCTGCGGAGAGTGCATCGCCGTCTGTCCGACGGGCGCATGGAGCCGGAGACCGGACGGGACTCCGGAGCGGGACATGACGAAATGTACGAGCTGCCGGGCCTGCGAAAGACGGTGCCCCACGACGGCGATCCAGTTCGCCGGACGGACGATATCCGTCGCCGACGTCGTCGCCGAGGCGAAAAAGGACATCCCCTTCTTCGACGCCTCCGGTGGCGGGGTCACCTTTTCAGGCGGAGAACCCATCCTGCAGCCCCTGTTTCTCGGTGCGGCGCTGCAGGCCTTGCGCGAGGAAGGCATCCACACGGCGGTGGACACGTCGGGATGCGCTCCGGAGCAGGACTTGTTGCGTATTGCAGAATATACTGACCTTTTTCTATTCGACGTCAAAATTGTTGACCAAACCTTGCATGAACTCTATACTAACGCCAAGAATGACCATATTCTTTCAAACCTGAAAGCACTGGATGCGTGGCTGGCCAAAGGGGGGCAAAAAAACATCTCCATCAGAATCCCCCTGATTCCGGGGGTGAACGATTCCGAGGCGGGGCTCCTGCAGGCTATCACGTTCATCCGTTCGCTCCGATCCGTTCAGTCGGTTCATATCTTGCCATATCACTCCGCCGGATCGGCGAAGTACAGAAATATCGGGATGGAGTACCGGATGGGCTCGACCCAGCCTCCGTCGGCGGAGGAGGTTGAGAGGGTTCTGGCACTTTTTAGAGGACACGGCATAGATGCTGTACAGGGAGGGTAGAGAAAAAATGAACGAGAGAATATCCCGGCTGAGAAAGGAAAGTTTCGAGACGAAGCCGAGCATCTCCATCGAACGCGCTCTGCTGACCACGGAGTTCTACCGCGAGAACGCCGGAAAATACTCCGTCCCCGTCATGAGGGCGCTGAACTTCAAGAACCTCTGCGAGAGGAAGGCCATCTATATCGGACCGGACGAGCTCATCGTGGGAGAACGCGGCCCCGGGCCCAAAGTCGTCTCCACGTTTCCGGAGCTGAACTGCCACAGCGGAGAGGACCTTCGGATCCTCAACGCCCGCCCGATGACGAACTACCGCGTCGAGGAGGAGGATATCGCGACCTTCGAGCGGGAAGTGGTCCCCTATTGGAAGGGGAGGACCGTTCGGGACAAGATCTTTTCCGCCATGTCGAAGGAGTGGACGAACCTCTACGAGGCGGGGACGTACACCGAGTTCATGGAGCAGCGTGCTCCGGGGCACACCGCCCTCGACGGCGCCATCTACAAGACCGGGCTCCTCGACATGAAGGAGAAGATCCAGTCCGTCCGATCCCGTCTCGATTGGCTCAACGACCCGCACGCGACGGAGAAGGACGAGGAGCTCAAGGCGATGGTGATCGCCTGCGACGCCTCCATCATCTTCGCAAACCGTCACGCCGACCTTGCCGAGCAGATGGCGAAGTCCGAGAGCGACCCCGCTCGGAAGGCGGAGCTGCTGAAGATCGCCGACGTGTGCCGCCATGTCCCGGCGCACGCGCCGCGAGACTTCCACGAGGCCATTCAGACCTACTGGTTCACCCACTTGGGGACCATCACGGAGTTGAACGGATGGGACGCCATGTCGCCCGGGCATTTCGATATCCACCTCGCCCCCTTCTATGAGCAGGGTGTCGCGGACGGAACATTGGACCGCGAACGGGCGAAGGAGCTCCTCTCCTGCTGGCGCCCAGCATTGTCGGAATTGCACGCCGGCCCCGCCAAAAGTAGGCGTGACGGCGGCGGAGAGCGGGACCTACAACGACTTCACCCAGATTAACCTCGGCGGACTCACCCGCGACGGCGAGGACGGCGTCAGCGAAGTCTCGTACATCATCCTCGACGTGCTGGATGAACTTCAGCTCCTCCAGCCCCAGGCGAGCGTGCACATCTCCACGAAGACGCCCGAGCGCTTCCTGAAGTACGCCTGTTCCGTCATACGCCACGGCTCCGGCTATCCCTCGGTCTTCAACTCCGACGCCGTCTTCATGGAGCAGCTCGGCATGGGCAAGACGGTGCAGGATGCCCGGACAGGCGGGACGAGCGGATGCGTCGAGACCGGCTCCTTCGGCAAGGAGGCTTATATTCTGCACGGATACCTCAACGTGCCGAAGGTCCTCGAGCTCACCCTCAACAACGGTGTGGACCCCCTCACGGGCAAACAGGTCGGCATCGCGACGGGCGACCCGCTCGGCTTCACGTCCTTCGACGACCTCTACGGCGCCTTCGAAAAACAGCTGAACTACGTGGTGGAGACGAAGATCAAGGCGGACAACTACATCCAGAGAATGTTCGCCCAGTACGCTCCGGCGCCCTATCTGTCCGTGTTGATTGAAGGCTGTATCGATTCGGGCAGAGACTACTACAACGGCGGCCCGAAGTACAATTCGGACTACATCCAGTGCTGCGGCATCGGAACGGTGACGGACAGCCTCTCCGCGCTGAAAAAGCACGTGTACGAAGAGGGGACCGTCACCATGCAGGACCTTTTGCAGGCATTGAAGGACAACTGGCAGGGCCACGAGCCCCTTCGCCAGACCATCTGGAACAGGACACCCTTCTTCGGCAACGACGACGAGTATGCCGACGTCATAATGCAGAGGGTCTATGAAACCCTGCTCGACACCATCGACGGGCGCAACTCGCCCAAGGGGCCGACCTACCATGTGAATATGCTGTCGACCACGTGCCACATCTACTTCGGCAAGATGCTGGGGGCAACGCCCAACGGGCGGTTCGCCCGCGTCCCCCAATCGGACGGCACCTCTCCGGAGCACGGCGCCGACCGCAACGGTCCCACGGCGGTGGTCAAGTCCCTGAGCAAAATGGATCAGCTCAAATCGGGCGGAACACTCCTGAACCAGAGGTTCCTTCCCTCCGTGCTCGCCGGCGACGGCGGGCTCGACAAGATGGCCAAGCTCATCAGGACGTACTTCAACCTCGGCGGACACCACGTCCAGTTCAATGTGGTGGATACGGAGACTCTGCGAAAGGCTCAGAAGAACCCCGAGGCGTACAGAGGCCTTCTTGTCCGGGTGGCGGGGTACAGCGACTACTTCGTCGACCTGGACGAACACCACCAGGAGGAGATCATCGCCAGAACGACCCAGGAGAGCTTCTGATATCGATTGTGCGCCCAAGTTCCCGTCTCTTGAAAAATCCTCTTGTGGAGGGAGGGATGAGGAAAGAGAAAGTCGAAGGTAAACGCGTGATCCCCATGTGAACCAACAGGCAACTCACACATCGACGAAAGGGGTTCAGATGCAATGAAAAAAGCCTTCAAGTTCGCAATGCTCGCTGCTGTGCTTGCCATGACGCTCGTCACCCTCGCCCCGCAGATGTCCTCGGCGGCCCCTGAGATGACCCTCCGCTTCGCCAATCAGGTCCCCGTGGACCATACCGCAACGAAGCTCATGAACCAGATCGCGGCCAACGTCAAGGAGAGGACGAACGGGCGAATCGAGATCGTCGTCTACCCGGCCAACCAGCTCGGTGACTACACCCTCGTCTACGAAGAGCTTATCCGCGGAACCATCGACATGGCGGGCATCTCCATTCCCAGCCAGTTCGACCCCCGGCTTGAGCTGACCTACATCAACTGCTTCGTCCGGAACTTCGACGAGGCCAAGACGGTCTTCGCCGCCGACGGGTGGCTGTACAAGAAGATGGACGAACTCAATACCCGCCTTGGCGTGAAGCTCCTCGGCTTCCAGGTGGAAGGCTTCATCGGCATCGGCAGCACGAAACCGGCGGTCGAACCCCTCAACCCAGATGTGGCCAAGGGACTCCTTGTCCGCGTTCCCAACATGGACGTCTACAAGCTGGGTGCTGAGGCCATGGGTTACCGCACTGTAACGGTGCCGTGGGCAGAAGTGTACACCGCCCTTCAGACGGGCGTGGCCGACGGCGTGGACGGCATGACCCCGACAGCCGCCTACACCATGCTGAAAGACGTGCTGAAGTACTGGTACGATCTGAACTACTCCGTGGAGAACTTCAACTATATGATGAGCCAGAAGACCTGGGACAAGCTCTCCAAGGAAGACCAGGCGATCTTCGCCGACGAGTGCGCCAAGGTCACCGAAATGAGCATCGAGCTTGCCAAACAGGACCAGGAGAAGTACCTCCAGCTCATGCGCGATGCCGGCATCGAAGTGCACACCTACAAGCCGGAAGAACTCACCCCCATCTTCACGAAGGTCTCCGGAACCTGGGACAAACTCGCTGACAAGTTCGGCAAGGACCTGATCGACGAGTTTAAGTCCGTCTACGCACCGAAATAACAGAAGGCATATCGGACCGACGTCGGGGAGGAACACTCTTCCTCCCCGCCGTTTCTTATGGCGCATAGCCCGCAAGGAGGATAGCATGTCGGAAGAAAAAGTTGCGAGCTGTTTTCCGGAAGATCCCCCGGACAGCAGGACTCAAGTGGACAAGGTGCTCCTTCCGTTCTTTTCGCTTATCTGTGTCGTCTGTTCGCTCCTGCTTGCCCTGGTCATATCGGCGGCGGCCTTCACCAGATACGTCATCGGCGGAGACCTGTACGGCTTCGAGGAGTGGGTGAAGCTCTTCGCCTTCTGGCTCTACTTCATGGGGGGCGCCTACGGCGCCTACAACGACACCCACGTTTCGGCCGACATTATCGACTCCTACATGAAGGAGGGGACCTTCAAGCGGTTTGTGGTCGTGCTGCGCAACTTCATCACCACAGCGATAAGCGTCCTCTTCACGTGGTACGGCTACGAGTTCTTCATGTTCGGCTTCATGGGCCCCCTCGGGACACGAGTCGCCATCCCGAGGACCACCGTCTGGTCCATTCCTCTCTGGACATCCTACCTCGCCGTCTTCCTCGGCCTGATCTTCATGACCTTCTATTTCGGTATGCGCCTGCTGCGCAATACGCGCGTCCTGATTCGAGGTGGAAAAGCATGATCTACATCGCCGTCACGATCCTTCTTGTCACGCTGCTCCTCGGCGTCCCCGTCCCCATGAGCTTCATGGCCTCCACGGCATGGCTCCTCTTCTTCGGCGGCACGAACCAGACGGGCTATCAGGCTAGCATGGTGCTGCCATACGGCTTCAGCTCCATGAACAGCATCGCCCTCATCTCCATCTGCCTCTTCATCATGGCGGGCGGCATAATGGAGCGGGGAAAGATCGGTGAAAAGCTCATCAACCTCGTCGAACTGTTCGTCGGAAGGATCAAGGGCGGACTGGGCATCGTAGGGACCGTCTCCTGCGCTGTCTTCGGCTCCATAACGGGCTCCGCCTGCGCCACCCTCTCCTGCATCGGGTCCATCATGTTCCCGCGGCTCAAAGAGGCGGGGTACCCCCGGGGCGTCGCCGCCGCTATCATGTCGAACGCGGCACTGCTCGGGATGCTCATCCCGCCGAACTCGACGCTCATCATCTTCGCCTGGATCGGAGGGCAGTCCATTCTTGCCTGCTTCCTCTCGACGGTGTTCCCGGGCATCATGATGACCATCCTGATCAGCCTCGTGAACTGCTGGCTCGTCCGAAACAACCCCGACGTGAAGACTACCGAGCCGGTCCACGGCAAGGAAAAAATGAGGCTCCTCAAGGAGAGGGGATTCATCGCCCTGCCGGCCCTTATGCTGCCCGTCATCGTCCTCGGCGGCATCTACGGGGGAATCATGACGCCAACAGAGGCCGCGGCCGTGGCCGTGATCTACGCCATCCCCACCGGCATGTTCATCTACAAGGGGCTGACCCTCCGGGGGCTTTGGGATTCGCTCGTGGAGTCGGCTGTGACGACGGGCGTCGTCATGGTCATGCTGTACTCCGTCATGATGCTCAGCCGCCTGTACATCCTGGAGGACCTTCCCGGGAAGATGCTCGGCCTCTTCCAGTCCGTCTCGTCGAACCGATGGATCATCCTGCTCATGATCAACATCTTCCTCGTGATCATGGGCATGCTCATGGACGATATCAGCTCCGTCACGCTGACAACCCCCATCCTGATGCCCATCATCCTGCAGCTCGGGTTCAACCCCATCCACTACGCCGCCATCGTCGGCGTCAACACGGGACTGGGGTGCATCACGCCGCCGGCAGCGCCCGTCCTCTACCTTGGAGGCCGTCTCGGAGAGGCTCCAATCAACGAGATGATCGGTCCCACCATGTGGATCATCTTATTGGCGTGGACCCCGACGCTTATCGTCACCACCTACTTCCCGAAGTTCTCACTCCTGCTGCCGCACCTTCTTTTGGGAACTCCGTGGTGAGAACGGGGAGGCGACGTGTCCTACAGGAACCTGTTCGGTCTTGCCTGTCTCTTCTGCTTCATAACCGGGCTCGTGACGCATTCACCCTACGCCTACTGGGGGGCTCTGTTTGCTGGAGCCCTCTCGCGGGCGTCGGTGCGGAAGGGGTGGTCCACACCGCAGTGGATGGAGCGTCTCTCCCTCTTTCGCGGAACCCCTTGGCTGACCAAAGAACACAAGAAAGGCCTTCGTTCAGTCACCCCGGAAGAGGTCGCCGCGCTCCAGAAGGGGAAAGAGCAAGAAGACAGACAAGAGAAGCGCACCTAATGCATGATATACCCCCTCCGGGTCCGCCGAAGGGGGTATCTTCTGTCGCTTTCTCCTGTACGTCAGCTTTACGCCTTTGCCATGCCACAGAGGCAATCTTCTTGAAAGCGACTGTGCTGGCCTGATGAGATCTCAGCCGTACGGGAAAGTGTGCTCTTCATCAGACGCAGCTTGTCTTTTCAGGACAGGGATGATACTATTCCTCTGTTCGTCCGGATGCGGAACGAAGCCCCCGAACAGGATGAACGCCCTTTTCACGCGGGCCTGTAGCTCAGAGGATAGAGCGACAGCCTCCTAAGCAACCGCTAAAACCCACCTCACAGAACCTTGCCGTTACTGCATTTACTGATAGCATAGCACCATATTCCTTATTTGTCAATCTAGCGCGGCAATAAAGAATCATAACCTGAATTCAGAATACAAGTGCACCTCTTTACCTTGAGGCGTACTTGTATTGACTGTTTCATAATCCCCCATCAGGCCTCTTTGCTCCGTATACCTCAGACCAAAGAGGGAGATGGAGCACGTATTCTATGTTGTAGGGTTCCTGATATCATCAAATGAAAGAAAAAATGGAGTTATTCCCATTCAGTGTTTGCCTGTCAATAATTGTTCAATCGTTAAGTCAAAAATTCCGATTAAACATAATATATTTGACGAGTATGTTGTTTAAGCTTGTCAAAAAATATTGCAGGAGAGATACTTGATTATACGGTCTCATTATTATCTTTAGCTGGCAATTGATGCGAATCTAGGGTGTTGTCCGGTCTCTCATTTATGTTTCCAATAGAAAAAGGCAACGGGGTTGAAGCAAAGTCACGTTTATCAGGCGGCAGCAAGTTTTATTGCCCCATTCACCGGCTTTCCGCACATTTCAAGAGCGTCCTGCATGCGGGACCTGAGAATGAGGAAATAAACTTTTTAGAAAGGACTGGTGAGAAAAGGTGCCTGTCCCCAATCTCTCCGAGTTTTTTTACACCGTTTTCGGCAAAGTTCCATTTCCCTATCAGGAAAAGATGGCGTCCGGACCGTGGCCCGATGTACTGGAGATTCCTACCGGTCTCGGCAAAACTGCCACAGTGATATTCGCATGGATGGTAAAGCGCCTTCGAGAAGATGAAGAAACCCCGCGGAGACTGGTATATACCCTTCCCATGAGAGTACTCGTCGAGCAGACGTTCAATGAAGTGCGCCGGTGGATAGAGTCTCTGGAAAAAAAGGGACTTATACCCGAGGGACGGTTTTCCGCCTACAGGCTCCAGGGGGGAGCAGTCGACAAGGATTGGGACATCTATCCCGAACGGGAATCCGTCATTATCGGAACGCAGGACCAACTCCTGTCGCGGGCGCTGAATCGGGGGTACAGCATGAGCCGTTTCCGCTGGCCGGTTGACTTCGCCCTCCTGAACAACGATAGCCTGTGGGTTCTGGACGAAGTGCAGCTCATGGGCCCCGGACTTGCCACCACCGCCCAGCTTGAGGCGTTCCGCAGGCATTTCGGGACAGCCTTGCCGTGCAGGTCCCTCTGGATGAGCGCCACCTTCAAAAGTCAGTGGCTGGACACTGTAGATTTCAAAACCACGGCAAAAAGTCTTGCCACCCTCTCCCTGAAGGAAGAGGACCTCGCATCGGAGGAAGTATCAAAGAGACTTAAAGCGAAGAAGACTCTCCATCTGTGCCCTGTGAGTGACTGGACAGACACGAAAAAAATCGCTGAGTTCATCCTAGAAAACCATGTTCCAGGGTCAAGAACCATAGCCGTTTTCAACAAAGTGCGCCGGGCCCAGGACGTTTACTCCCATCTTCAGACACTGTCTGGGAAAAAGAGTCAAAAACCCCTGTTCACCCTTCTGCACTCCAGATTTAGGCCCAATGACCGAAAGGAGGCGCTTGAGAGACTTCTTGCATCTCCCGGAGAGCACGGGACCATCTGCATCGCCACTCAGGCAATAGAAGCGGGAGTCGATGTTTCCTGCAATCTACTCGTCACCGACCTTGCTCCGTGGACCTCCCTCGTTCAGCGGTTCGGGAGATGCGACCGATTCGGAGAAAACGAAAACGCCCGGATTTTCTGGATTGCCCCCGATACTAAAAAGCGTGGCTGGAGCACCCCCTACGACGAAAACGACCTCTACCGGGCGTGGGATATTCTTAAAGGCCTTGAAGGAAAAAACGTCGCTCCCGCGAACCTTCCGAAAGTCACCGACGACATGAAGGAGGATGCCGTTCTCAGGAGAAAAGACGTCCTGGAACTTTTCGACACGACGAACGACCTCATGGGTTTTGACGTGGATGTCTCCAGGTTCATACGGGATTCCGACGACCTTTCCGTTTCCGTCTTCTGGCGTGACCTTCAGGAAAACGGAAAAACCGTACCGGATGAAACTCAGCCTGCTCCTGAAGAGCTTTGTTCCGCTCCGTGGCAGGAGGTGGCAACATTTCTGAAGGACAAAAGAGCGGCCTACCAGTGGGACCACCTGGAAAAAGAATGGAGCAAGGCTCCAGTCGTTCTCCCCGGCGCTCTGATTCTTCTGCCCGTGCAAGAAGGGGGATATTCCTCCGACCTTGGATGGACCGGGAATAAGACTCACCGTCCCAGTGTCGTCCAGCGCGATGCGCTCCCGTATCCGGAAGGAGACGATGACGAACCCCTCACCGAAGACCTTTCGGAGAAGACTCTGGCGGAACACTCGAATGAAGTCCTCTGGGCAGTTGAGGAGCTCATCAAATCACTGGGCATCGGTGCCGTAATGGAACAGGCACTCAGAAAGGCCGCTCGATGGCACGATGCGGGCAAGGCCCACCCTGTGTTCCAGCGTTTTCTCGGCAATGGAGGAAAGAATGCTCAAACGAAAGTCCTGGCAAAAGGGAAAAGGGCTTCCAGGGAATTCGAGCGGAAGGGTTTCCGGCACGAACTTGCCTCAGCCTTGGCATTCCTGCAGAATGTGCCCGACAACGAAAGGGATACAGATATGGAGAACCTCACGGCCTTCATTATCGCTGCTCACCACGGGAAACTCCGTCTTTCCATCCGGTCTATGCCCCATGAATCCTCTCCGCCCGGAACGGACATACGCTTCGCTCGGGGGATATGGGAGGGAGACATCCTCCCTAGAACGGACCTCGGAGGAGGAGAAACCCTCGAAGAAACATCCGTGGACCTTTCGATTATGGAGTTCGGCTCGGAGTCGTCTGGGCCAAGCTGGACTGAAAGAGTCCTCCGGCTTTTAGAGGACCCTGCCGTAGGCCCGTATCGCCTGGCGTTCGCCGAAAGCCTTCTCAGGATTTCCGACTGGCGGGCCAGCATGAGAGGGGAAACACTATGAACATTCGTCTCGAAGGGTGCGGAATAACCCCGCTGTCCGGATACCTGAAAGCACTTGGCGTCATGAGGATAGTCTCACAACAGCTCGAACCTTCGATACAGGGTGCATGGAGAGGGGACTGTTTTATTCTCGTCGGCGCATTGGATGAGGAGGGACTTTTGGATTTCCTCCTCAAAGAATACAGTCCCACGCCGATTGTGGCCCCATGGAACGGAGGAAGCGGCTTCAGCCCGAACGATGATAAAAAGGCCTTAAACGCTATTCTAGCTTTAGAAGACGAGCGATTTAAACCCTACATCTCCGTAATCCAAGAGATTCTTTCCTGGCCCGAAATACCGTCGCCTCCTAATACGGTGGAAAAGCTCCTGAGTTCCCTGGAGAAGGATGCAGGAAAAAAAGGGGATACGAAAAAAGGGGACGAAATCCGTGCATTGGCTGCGGAAATACGCGCTTTTCCTCTAGGGAGCGACCCAATGCCTTTCCCGACGGATAAGGAGAAACTGAAAACGGTTCTTAAGAGCCTCGGGGGAAAAGATGCCCTGAAGAGTTCATCGCAGTGGAGAATGGCCGTCAAAAAAGGCGTCAGTATCATAAGCCAAGCGCAGCGTTCCTTTGAAAAGACAGTTCTGCTCAATGCGTGCAGGGCTCGCCTTCCCGAGGAAATGCTCGACTGGTTGGATGCTGCCTATGCCCTTACCGGGACTGATTCGGTTTCCTTTGCCCCGGTCCTCGCTACGGGAGCCAACGATGGAAGGCTCGAGTTCACAAACAACTTCATGAAAAGGGTGCTCGATGTCTTGGTTTCCTTCCCCGAAGAGAAAAGCAGGGAGCTTCTGAAAGCTTCTCTTTTCGGCAGGGAAGCATCGGGTTTGATTGAGGGAAAGATAGGTTTCTACGACCCCGGGAGGGCAGGAGGGTACAACCAGGGAGCGGGGATAGAGAAAAAGGACTTTTTCATCAACCCGTGGGACTATGTCCTTCTCTTCGAGGGGCTCCCGATGCTTGCCGCCTCTGTTACCCGCAGAGCGGGACAGGCTGGAGCCTATCTCAGTTCGCCCTTCACTACCCGCCACACGAGGGTAGGGTACGTTTCAGCCGGAGGAGAAAAGGACCGGAACGAGACCTGGCTCCCCGTATGGAACAACCCAGCCAGCTACAGGGAAATACGATTCCTGTTCAGGGAGGGGCGCAGCACCCTGGGTAGAAAGGTCTCGAAAAGCGGGCTCGACTTCGCCCGTTCCACCCGAACCCTGGGTGTGGACAGAGGTATCCGCTTCTTCCAACGCTATGTCTACCTGGAGAGAAGAGGCAAAAATTACGTGGCCCTCCCTGCAGGCGTCATAGCCGTCAAAGAACGGAAGGACGTGGCCGTGCTCAACGAGGCGGATTTGCTCCTCCGTTCCCTGGACGGATTCCTCAGAGGCTTCGGACAGAATGTCCCCTCTGCATTCTCTGCGGCGAGACGAAGAATCGATGCCTGCCTCTTCGCCTGCGCTGAGGAGCCGAATCCGCGCCACTTCAGGAACCTTGTCCGCTCCTTCGGTGCCATGGAACAGCTCCTTGTGAAGATGGACAACAGCAATACGAAAAAATTGAAGAGACCGCTCACCGGACTCTCTCCCCGATGGATTGCCCTCTGCAGTGAAAAGGAAGACGGCCTTCCGGAGATTTTTCTTGCAGGCGCCCTCTCCTCAATAGAAGCATCCGAGAAAGTGGGACCGCTGAGGACTTATCTTTCGGGAGTGGATGCGCAGAACCCGCGTTCCTGGAGCAGGGACGGCCGCCGTTTCTGGAGCGGTGTCAGCCTCGAGGAAAGGCTCTGCCGCCTCGTGATGAGAAGGCAGATGGATGCCGGGCGATTACGCGTTCCGACATTTCCGGCCGAAGGGCATCTCAGGCTCGACCCCGAACAGGTCGTTCCTTTCCTCGAAGAGAGGACCGATGACGTCCTTCTGGAGGAGCTCCTCTGGGGCTTTCTCTGGATTGACTGGCGGAAAAACAGCCACGGGATGTTTCCCAAAGATGTCGGCGGTTACTCTGGCGGACCTGCGGTCATTCCCAGAATTTGGGCGCTGATGAAACTCTGCCATACCTCCGACCGCATCGGGGACCGGGAGCTTCCTCTCGAACCGCGCATTGCCCAGAACCTCTTCGCGGGAAGGATGGAGGAGGCAGAGCGAATTGCGGTCATGCGCCTGAGAGGGTCCGGGTACATCCCTCACCCAGTGGCCTTTTCGGGGGCCAGTAAACCGCGGCGGATTCTGGCCAGCCTTCTTTTCCCCGTACGGGGGACCTTGCGGCTGGCAGGACTTGTATTGAAAAAAAGCAACGTATCATAAATCTTGGAGGTGTTTTTCATGTTCGAGCAGATGGGGAAAGTGCATCGTCTTTATTTCGAACAGGCCCTCAGGCCAGCGCAAGGAGAGCGATTCCAGCCCACCGGATTCGCCGACCTCGGGGCGGCGGTCTATGAACTCCCCGACGGAAGGAGAAAACTCCTTCTCGAATCCGTCCAGTCCATGGCAAACCGTTTTGAAGCGGGCCTCCTCGGACCGGATGGAGACCTCTCCCCCGAATTCGAAGGACTTCCGTATATCAAGGCCAAACTGACTGGAGACACCGAAACCTTCGTGACCTCTCTCACGGAGCCTCACCGGATAAACTCTCCATGGTTCATCAGTGACGACAACTTCAAGGTTGAATTTTCGAAGCGGTCCTCTTACACGAAGGGGTCTCCCCTCGATTGGAGGAAAATAGGGAAAGCCATCTTCTTCTACGACTCCAACTCCCTTCTTCACGGATGTTTCCTCGCCAACCTTGAGGACGGAAGAATTAAGGCCCCCCGGGCTCTCTCCGCCTTTATTGAGGCCGATAACCCCAGGGAGGCCCTCTCCGGAGGAGTAAAGTTCAACCCCATCGACCCCACCGGGAAAATACGAGCCGCGAACTATGACAAAGACGTGTACGGAAACGTCCCCTTCCAGAGGATGGAGTACACTGCAGATAAGATTACCGCGTATTTCGGCCTTGACATCAGCCTCCTGAGAGGATACGGCCTCGAGAAGCCTGCATTTGAACTTCTTCTCGCCCTCGGACTGTACAAAGTGCGCCACTTCCTCGACGCCGGTGCAAGGCTCCGCACTGCCTGCGACCTTGTGCCCGACGGACCGGTGCTCTTCAGGAACCTGGACGGGTTTTCTCTTCCAGAAAAGGAAGAACTTCTTAAAAGCGTGCAGCAAAATATAAAGGAATGCACCAAGGCCGGCCTTTTTGCCCAGCCTCCGGTGACCATGCTTGAAGTAAAAGCCGTCATAAAGAAGAAAAATGAAGAGACCGCGGAGGAAGAGGAGGAGACCGTCCTGACCGAGGATGAGGACTCTTGATTGGAGGGTACGACCATGCTTGACCTCGAATTCTTCTTTTCTGCGGGGAGGTATCATTCCACTCCGTGGGGAAGAAACGTCAACGAGGGGGTTCCTGAATGGCCCCCTTCCCCTTACAGGCTGGCGAGAGCCCTGATTGACGTGTGGAAAAGAAAGCTTCCAGGCCTGCCCGAAGAACGTTTCCTGAAGGTACTGGAGGCAATATCCGGCACTCCGTCATTCAGTCTGCCTCCATGGTCTGAAGGGCACATCAGGGTCTGGCTGTCGAGCAACACGAAGGATCCAACCGCTCGGCAGCTGGTGTTCGACCCCTTTGTCGCCGTCCGCAGGGACACTCCCATCCGGATGCGCTTTAACACAAACCCGACGGAGGAGACCCGGTCCGACCTCGCGGGGCTCCTTGAGCGGCTTGCTTACCTCGGGCGCTCGGAATCGTGGATTGAGGCCGCAGTAAGGGACAATGGCCAATCCGAAGGCATTCAGTGGAACTGTCTCCCGGACGAAAATGCGACCCCTGACCGTTCCTCCCCCGTCTTCTGTCTTTCGAAACCGAAAGATGGTGACACGTCGGGGTGGTTCTCCTCCCTTTGCGTGACAACCGAAACCCTTCTCTCCGAGGGGCGCAGTTCTCCTTCGTTTTTACTGAGGACAAGGTACAGCCTCCCCATCGCCAGGGATTTGAATCATTCCCGTACACAGGTGACAAGGGCTGGGAAAGAGGTGCTGTGCGCGCTCTATGCCTTGTCCTCCAAGGTGCTGCCGAAAGTGGAGGAGACCCTTTCCTTCGCTGAACGCGTTCGGGCGTACCTTATGGGCATCCATAAAAAAATCTCGGGGGGCAATCCTGACGGCGTTTCTATCCGATTCAGCGGAAAGGACAGGGAAGGGAAGCCTCTGCAGGGACACCGGCATGCCTTTTTCCAGCCCATGGACATCGACGGAGACGGCAGGATAGACCACCTGTACATCCACTGTACGAAGCCTTTCTCAGACAGTGAAATACTGGCCCTCGACAGGCTGAAGACGGTCTGGCAGCCCAAGGGGCGTCCGGAGGTTCATTTCATCCTCGTCTCCCTCTCAGAACGGCACTCATCCCCGGCCTCCAAATGCTGGGAGAGTGCGACGCCCTTCGTGACGACCCGTCATTTCCGGAAGGGGAGAGGTTCCTACGGGGAATGGATAGAAGGAGAACTTCTGAGGGAAATGGACGCCCATGGCCTGCCAAGGCCTTCAAGCATTTCGCCCATGGCCGAGGTGAAAGGGAGGACGTCAAGAACACCGTGGTGGGCCTTCAAGAGGTCCAGGAAAGACACTCTACCCCTCAAGGGGCACGGGTTCCGCCTCGAATTTGAGGAGCCCGTACAGGGATACTTTGCCCTTGGATCCCTCTGTCACTTCGGGCTCGGCCTCTTTGTTCCCCGCCCGGAAGACGAGGAATGACGCCTGCGCGAACCTGAAGCGTACACTAAAACCCCGGAGAGTCCACGATGGGGATGGAGTGAAGGTTCTCGAAGATTCGGCACCAGAAAATGCTTCGCAGAGAAGGGGAAAAAGGCGGTTCGCGGAAATGGACCTTGAAAACCTCATAGGCAGAGTATCGATAAGCATGGAGTAACGACCGGAGGGCAACCTCCGGCTCCATTGAAGCTCAAGCTTATGTGTATCAAGCAAATGTTAGCAACAGTAACGACCGGAGGGCAACCTCCGGCTCCATTGAAGCAACCGAGTCATCATCGAGTGGGTCGACCCGCGGGAGTAACGACCGGAGGGCAACCTCCGGCTCCATTGAAGCCTCGGTGACCTTCCGGGGTTCTGGTCCTCGCCCGGTAACGACCGGAGGGCAACCTCCGGCTCCATTGAAGCCCGCAATCGAAACAGACCAGCACCGTGCACCCCGGTAACGACCGGAGGGCAACCTCCGGCTCCATTGAAGCTCCGAGTACTCCAGGTGATTGGACGCGAAGGAGTGCAACAACCGGAGGGCAACCTCCGGCTCCATTGAAGCCTAATCTCTCCGGGACGCGCGAATGTATGGGCTGTAACAACCGGAGGGCAACCTCCGGCCCCATTGAAGCCTAATCTCTCCGGGACGCGCGAATGTATGGGCTGTAACAACCGGA
>CALCQG010000008.1 GCA_937897575.1 uncultured Synergistales bacterium
CTATATTGCACAGAATTCTTTGTACAGGGAGCCGATGAAAACTTGACTATTCAGCCTTCTGAAACAGTCGCTCGTACGTCATGCTCCGGCGCCTGCTATCTGTTGTGGCTGTTGTGTCCCGGGTTCGCCACGGGGTCGATGGTGCTCACCCACCGGTTCGTGTAGTTGAAGTACCCCGCGACGAAGGCAGCCTCCAGGATCTCGTGGTCGTTGAACCCCGCCTCCCGAAGGTTCTCCACCTGCTGCTCCGTTATCTCCCTCGGGCGGGCCGTCACGAAGTAGGCGTAGTCGCACAGCGCGCGCTGCTTCTTCGTCAGCTTCGCCGACCGGTAGTTGTAGGTCAGCTGGTCCACCCAGACGGGGTCGCCGGTGAGCCCGCGGAGGACGTCGCTGTGGGTGGTCAGACAGTAGTTGCATCCGTTGGTGGACGAGACGACGAGCCCGATCATCTCCTTGTCGGCGTTGCTCAGGTGGCACGTCTCCGGCGTGAAAAGCGAAGCCTTCAGCTTCAGGAAGCCCATATACTGGGAGGCGTTGAGCGGCAACACCTTGAAGAGGTTGTTGATGAACCCCCAGTTCTTCTCCATGAACGCCACGTTCTCCTCAAAGAGCTTGAACTCCTCGTCCGTCATGTCGTCGCGGGACGGTTTTCGCAGAAGCGACAGCTGCTCGTCGAAGACCAGACTCACATCGATTCCCCCTTGAATAGAGTATTTCAGAAATGATACGGCCTCGCCTCATCTTTTGCAAGATTTCGTTTCCTGTTCCCGCAAGAGAAAACACGGACTCGGGCGTCCATGCAAAAAAAGAGACGGCCCTCACGACCGTCTCCCGAGCGCTCCTCGAATCAACCGCAGAAGATCGTCTCCTACCCGTGCAGCTTGGCGATGTCCTGGGCGATGAAGCTCAGGTTGTGGGCGTGGTCGCAGACCCGTTCCAGATTGCTGACGATGTCGATGTAGACGACGCCGCCCATGGGGGAACAGTCGCCCTTGTTCAGCCGATGGATGTGGTTCTTCCTGATGTCTTTCTCCATGCGGTCCACCTCCGCCTCGATCTTGTCCACGGCGAAGGCCTTCGCCAGGTCTTCGTCCCGGATGGACTCGAGGCTCAGCCGGACGGCCCCGTCCACGGCGTCGAACATACGCAGAAATTCATTCGTTGCCACCTCGGAGAACTCGATGCAGTGGTCGATCTTGTACTCGTACATCTCCATGAGGTTCGTGGCATGGTCCCCTATTCGTTCGACATCCCCCACGCCGTTCACGTAGGACCCGAGGACTGTGGAGAGCTCGCTGGAGAGCCCCCTCTGCCATATCTCCGAGGCATAGGACGAGATGCTTCTGTTGATCTCGTTCACGGCCTTCTCCGTCTGCTCCACCTCGTCGATCATCTTCGAGTCGCTCTCGACGAAGGCCTTCCGAACGAACCGGAGCATGGACATGGCAAGATCGCCCATGTGCAGGATCTCCAGCTTGACGGCGTCCACCGCCGCGGCGGGCGACGCGTCGAGCAGCTTGTGGTCGAGGTACATGGGGCCGATGGTGAGCCCCGACTCCTTGCTGGGGACGATCTTCCGGATGAGCCAGGCGTAGGGTTTGACAAAGGGGATGAAGAGCAGGGTGTTCGTAACGTTGAAGATGGTATGGGCGTTGGCGATCTGTCGGCCGATGTCGTTCGACGTGGCGCTCACGATCCTGAAGTACAGCGGAAAGGCGGAGAGGAAGATGAAGGCCCCGATGACGTTGAAGAAGACGTGGGCGGCGGCGGCCTGTTTCGCGGACCGGTTGGACCCCAGAGACGCCAGGACGGCGGTGATGGTGGTGCCGATATTGTCGCCGAGGAGGATGGGCAGGGCGGCCTCGAGGCCGAGCAGCCCCTGGGAGGCGAGCGCCATGGTCAGACCGATGGTGGCGGAGCTCGCCTGGACGATCATGGTGACCACGGTTCCGGCGAGAAGGCCCAGCAAGGGGTTCCGGCTGAAGGCGACGAAGATCTCCTTCTGGTCATTCAAAAAGGAGACGGAGGCCTCCATGGTCTGCATGCCGAGGAAGAGGAGACCGAAGCCCACCAGTCCGTTGCCCAGGTATCGCTGGCGCTTGGACGTCCCGAGAAAGACGAAGAGGACGCCGAGGCCGAGGACGGGCAGCGCGAAGTTCTTGATCTTGAAGGCCACGATCTGGGCCGTGATCGTCGTCCCGATGTTGGCCCCCATGATGACGCCGATGGCCTGTTCCAAGCTCATGAGCCCGGCGTGGACGAAGCTGACCGTCATGACCGTAGTTCCGCTGCTGCTCTGGATGAGCATCGCCACGACGGCTCCGATGATGACGCCGCGCACGGGGGTCTTCGTCAGAGAGCCTATGAGCTGCCGCATCCTGTCGCCTGCGGCGAACTGCAGCGCCTCGCTCATAAGCTTTATCCCGTAGAGGAAGAGCCCCACTCCTCCGAGCACCTGAAAAACTGCACCCCACTCCATGCAGTACCCCCCTGACTGTCCGTCGTTTCGCTTCCTTTACATTGTCGAAACAAACGTAGCCAGAGTACACCATAAGGGACTTTCCTGCAACCGGAACGTCTGTTCCGCCACCGCCGGTCGCTCCCCTGCGATGCCACCTTTCTCCGCCCGTCGGCCCTCAGCGAGCCCCTTCGTCCTCTCCCCCACCGCTCGGTTCGCTCTCCCCAGCGGACCGCAGGTCATACAGGACAAGCAACGCGCTTTCAGAGGCCAAGGCCTTCCTCATGAAGACCGCCACGGCCTCGAAGGGCAGCCCTTCGTCGGCCACCCTGGCCGTCACCTCGTCCCCGACCCGTTTCATCAGGGCGTCCCGTCTCTTGCGGGAGAGCCCCTCGTCCACCGGGGGCAGGCGGTACACCTCCCGCGCCCCCGGGGGCACCTCATCGCCGCTTCGCACAAGAAACTCAGCCATAGCGTCGGCTCCTCTCAGTCATATCGTCGAGTATGATACTATGTCCCTGGAGCAGTGCATTTTTGTCTTGGGAGGAAGCCCCCTGAATACTTTTCAGTTCTACCCCTGGCAGAAGAAGGCCTACCGCGCCATCAGCGGGAAGAACGCCGTCCTCTCCGCCCCCACGGGCTCGGGGAAGACCCTTGTCGCCTACCTGTGGGCCGGGATCCTGGGCGACGACGGCAACGTGCTCTTCCCCGACTGCAACCGCATCATCTTCACCGCCCCCATCAAGGCCCTGAGCAACGAGCGGTACCTCGACATCCGGAAGCTCGGCCTCGATGTGGGCATCGAGACGGGCGACTTCAAGAAGAACGAAGGGGCGCGGATCATCTGCTGCACCCAGGAGATCTACTCCCTCAAGTACGCCCACGTGCCGGGGCAGAAGCTCATCGTGGACGAGTTCCACTACATCTTCGACGATCCGGACAGAGCCCGCGCCTACATCGACGGCATCCGGACCACCGACCCCACCACGAACATCCTCGTCATGTCCGCCACCCTCGGCGGAGCGTCGTCGGTGGCGAAGTACCTTGAGATGGTGACGGAGCGCCCCTTCCTGCTCTACGAGAGCACGCGGCGCGAGACGGAGCTCATCTTCACCCCGAACAAGGGCGCCCACGTGGACAAACTGAAGGATGCCCTCGTCTTCCTCTTCTCTCAGAAGGGGGCCGTGGAGCTCGCCTTCATGGCGGCGAAGAACAGAAAGCGCGTCTCCGCTGAAGGGCGGGACCGTCTGTCGGAGCTCGCCGCGATCCTGGAGGTCCGGAAGATCGCGTCGCCGCTGTTCAAAGGCGTGGGCATCTACCACGGCGGCATGTTGCCCAAGGAGAAGCTGCTGGTGGAGGCGGCCTTCCGCGAGCGGATCCTGGACGTGGTCTGCGGCACGAACGCCCTCGCCCTGGGCGTGAATCTTCCCGCCGAGAAGGTGGTCTTCGCCCAGCTCGTCCACTACCACTCCGACCAGCCCATATCGAAGAACGAGTTCTCCCAGATGGCCGGCCGCGCCGGACGCAAGGGGCTCTTCGACCCCGGCTACGTCACGTGGCTCGCCAAATCGCCCTTTGAGAAGAGGGGCTTCTCCACGAAGGAGGTCTTCGCCGAGCTCGTGGCGGCGGAGAGCGAACCGGCCGCCGTGACGCTGCGGCCCTCCTACGGTCATCTCCTCCGGCTGGAGGTCCACCCCGAGGAGGAGGCGGAGTACATCGCCCGCTACTCCTGGCCGCCGGCGGACCCCTACCTGACGGAGACCATCATCCGGTCCGGGCTGCACAAGATCGACCGCGCCATCAAGAAGATGACCGTCGGCGGGGAGCGGAAGAAGTACCGCAAGGTCCTGGCGGCCCTCTGGTACGACGAGATGGATATCGACGAGAATATCGAGATGGCCTTCCTCTTCCACCTGGAGGGGACGCCGAGCGCCATGACGGCGGCCCAGGTCATCCTCCCCTACGAGCGGAACTACCTTCAGGCCCTCCTCAAGGTCAAGCGGTTCGAGAACCGCCTGCCGAGGGGCTACTCCTTCCGCTGTCTGAGCGAACTGAACAGGGCCGTGGACGAGATCGACCCCACGATCTACGGGTTCGAGGAGAAAATCAACGAGATAGAGGACTCCCTTCCGTCCTGACCGCCCCATCGGCATGTTCCGCCATAGCGCCGCCGTGGGGGCGGTGCTCCCCCAGAACTCTGTCGATCACCGTGTTGGCCGCGTTGGGCAGGGCGATGGACGAGGCCGCCTCCTCCATGGCCGCCAGACGCTTTCTGTCGGCGTGGAAGAGCGAGACCATATCCCGAACGGCCCCGGCGTTCCGGGCGAGGATGCCGGCCCCGTTCTCCTCGAGGTAGACGGCGTTGTTCACCTCCTGCTTCGGGATGGGGTTCACGAGGATCATGGGGACGGAGGCGCAGAGCGCCTCGCTGACCGTCAGCCCCCCCGGCTTCGTGATGAGCAGCGAGGACCGGGCCATGAGTTCGTCCAGATTGTGCACGAACCCCAGCACATTCAGGGACAGATTTTCCGAGAGGGTCAGGGATTCGATGTCGGCGATGAGGTCCCTGTTCCGCCCCGTGACCACGGTGATATCCAGGGGCAGCCCCGTTGCGGAGAGCTTTCTGAGGATGCCGACGGCCATGGAGTTCGACACGCTGCTGCTGATGAAGAGGACGGAGAGCCTCTCCGCCGAGAAGTCCCGCTTCGTGGGCCAGATACGGGAGTACTTCGAGAGCACGGGGATGCCCGACAAGACGATCCGGTCCCCCCGGACGCCCAGGGACAGAAGTTCGTTCCGCACGGCGTCGTTCGGGACGAAGTAGCAGTCCACGTGGTCGTTCACCCACATGCGATGCAGGCCGTAGTCCGTGACCAGCGAGTAGAGCTTTCCGCCGTAGAGCCCCTGCCCCTTCATGCGGGACAGGACGTTCAGCGGAAAGAAGTGGGTGCAGATGCACTCCTCCGGGGCGTTCTCCGACACGTAGCGCATGAACTTCTTCACGTTCTCGACGGAGACCTTTTCGTAGAGGCGAAGGACGGCGCTCTCGCGCTTGTCCTTGTTCGTGAGGTCGTACATGATGCGGCACGCCAGATGGGCGTGCTCACTTACGAAGGCGTAGACGTCGCTGTAGGACCACTTGAAGAGATCGCTCGAAAAATCGAGCAGGTCCATGATGACGTTGGGGACGTGGCGCATGTCCAAGGACTCCCTCAGAGCCTTTGCCGCCATCCGGTGGCCGTTTCCGGCGGTGACGTACACTATGTGAACGGGGCGCATACCCTTCCCTCCCGGGGCACGATAAATTTTCCCGCAGCCCGCCGCGGGTGCCTCTATTGTACCCCAAGGAGGGGGGTACGGGGGGATCACTCTACAACAGGCAGCACGATCCCTCCCTGAGGGATGACGTAGGACGTGAAGTCCTCGCCGTACTTCTTCCTGAGCTTCGTCAGGATCTCTTCGAAGTCCTCCACCTTCTCGCAGAACATGAGCCGGCTGTCCTCCGCCCCCGACCTGGACCAGAGCATGACGGAGCACTCCTTCGCCAGAGAGGCGAGGTAGAAGACTTTGTGGGCCCCGAAGCGGAAGTCCGCGTTGAAGGCCGCGATGGCACCGTCGGGCCCCAGGTCCCGTTTCGCCCACTCCTCGAAGACCGGGTGGCCGTAGCCCTCGGCCAGTTCGGCGAAGAAGACGATGGTGCCTCCGGGCCGGACGGCCCGCGAGCCCATGTAGAGGGCCTTGTGGGCCTGGTACATGTTGATGTCCTTCGGAAAACCGCCGGCGGAGAGAAAGACCACGTCCGCCTGCTTCGCTATGGGGGCGAAGTTGTACTTCCGGAAGGTGGCGATGCCCTCCCGCCAGGCGTCGTAGAAGTGGCCGCCGACGATGCGGACGATGTGCTTCGCGCTGTCCGAGACGCAGTTCAGGATGAAGTGGAGCGGGCAGAGATCTCGCACGGCCTCCACCATCTCGTCGCTCAGGACGTTGCCGTCCACGACGCCGATCCCGACGCCCGGAGCGGTCATCATCCGGTGGTTCGCCATGACCGTCTCCTTGCCCGCCACGCCGGGGAACACGCTCTTCCGCCCTCCGGCGAAGCCCGCGTAGTAGTGGAGCAGGACCTCGCCGATCGCGATCCGGAGGTCCGCCTCGGCCACGGTCCTGTTTACGAGAAAGTGATTGCCCGTGGAGAGGGCTCCGAGGTCCACGAGGTCTTCCGCCTCGCAGTCGTGGTTCTCAACCCGGTACTTCTCGAAGACGGCCGACCCCACCGTTTCCCTCGTCTCGTCGTCGGACATGGGGCGGTGGGTGCCCGTCGCCACGACGACCGTCGTCCCGTCGACGGGGACGCCCAGACGCTCGAGCTCCTCGAGGACCGGGGGCAGCATCTCGGCGCTGGGTGTGGACCGGGTCATGTCGTTCACGATGATGACGGCCCTCTTCGGCCTCATCTCCCGCACGATCTTCTCCAGGGACGGGCCCGCCGTGGGCGTCTTCAGCAACCGGGCCGACTCCGCCGCCAGGTCGGCGACAGGTTCGCCCCCCTTCGGCTCGAGCACCGCCAGAACGTTCCTATCGGGGATGGAGAGCGTCAGCTCCTCTCTGCCCCAGCGCATCCTCGTCTCCATGACGGGACACCTCCTTTTTCGTCTCCTATACGGCGACGCCCTCTTTCATCGACGCCTTCTGCCACAGGTACACCGATCCGGCAAGGACGACCCCCATGATATCCGTCGTGAGGCCCGGGAAGATCAGGAGGATGGAGCCGACGAACATCATCGCCCGCTGCAGGAGGTTCATGGGCCGCAGGAAGTAGTTCTGCAGCGCCGCGGCGAGGATGAGCACTCCGACGAAGCTCGTCGCGGTGCTCACGATCCTCGAGAGGGTGGTTCCCCCGACGAGGAGCAGTTCAGGGTTGTTGACGAAGGTAAAGGGGATCAGGAAGCCCGCAAGGGAGATACGGAAGCCCGTCCACCCGACCTTCGACGGGTTCTGGCCCGACAGTCCCGCGGCCCCGTAGGATGCGAT
>CALCQG010000009.1 GCA_937897575.1 uncultured Synergistales bacterium
CAGTTCGTCCTCAAAGGGCTCCGTGCCTCGAAGACCTACGGGCTCCCCGGGCTCCGGCTCGGCTGGCTCTCGTCGGCGGACCGCGGGGTCATCGACCGGGTCCTTGCCCTGAAGGACTACACCACCATCTGCACCCCCGCCCCTTCGGAGATTTTGGCTATCGCCGCCCTCAGACGTGCGGAGGAGATCGGGGAGCGCAACCGGTCCATCGTGCGGGCGAACCTCTCCCTCGCCAGCGACTTTTTCACGAGGAGAGGGAGCATGTTCCAGTGGTTCGAGCCATTGGGCGGATCAACGGCTTTTCCGAGGCTGATCGGCGATCGGGCGGAGGACTTCTGCGAGCGCACCGTCCGAGATCATGGGCTCATGATCGTGCCCGACAGGGTCTTCGACGTGGATTGGAATCACTTTCGGGTGGGCATGGGGCGCAAGAACTTCCCCGAGGCTCTCGCCATCCTGGAGAAGATCGTCGGCTGAGAGGGGAGGGGTCAGTCCTCCCCCGGGGCGGTCCCCGCCTCCGCGGTGAAGAAGTTGGACGCCGAGGCGACACGCCCCATATCCACAAGCACCTCGATGGTGCGCTGCAGGTGCACCTCCGAGGCGCGCCTGGCCTCCCCGGAATCGCCCCTTGCTATGGCGGCCACGATGGTCCGATGCTGTTCCAGGGTCTCCGTCGTCTTCTCGGGGCGGGAGGAATCGAGGACATCCATCCGCATGGCCGATATCCCCGTCTTCGTCATGTCCAGCAGCGTCTCGTACATGCGCGAGAGCAGCGCGTTGCGCGCCGCGGCGACGATGGTGCCGTGAAGGGCCACGTTCCAGTAGGCCCCGAGGTCCGCCTTCTCCGGGCCGCCGGCCCGTTCGACGGACTCGAGCTCGTCGATACAGCGTTTCAGCCTGGCCATATCCCGATCCGTCCTGCGGACGGCCGCAATGGCCGCCGCCGGCGGATCCAGCAGCTGACGGATCTCCATGACCTGGGAGAGGACGTCCATGGGCCAGACCTTTGCCTGACCCAGGGCGATGTTCATCCGCTCCGCGTCGTCCTGGGCCAGGTAGACGCCCTGCCGGTCCCGGATATCCAGGATGCCCAGGGCCTCCAGGGCGATCTCAGCCTCCCGGAGGGCCGGCTCGCGCCGAGCATTTCGGCGAGCTCCCGCTCGGGGGGAAGTTTGCCGCCGACGAGCGCGTCGCCCCGTGATACGAGCTCCGCGAGCCGCTCGATCAGTTTTTTCCTCGACTCGTTCATGATGTTCACCTCTCCGGCGTGCTCTCACTAAAATATTGAGCATTATTCGATGATTCCCCTTGTTTTTAATTGCCCTTCCATGATACTATACGCTCATCCTGATTGGAAGACCTTGGTCTACCAGATTGCATCCCTGAGTTGCGGAGAGGTGGTATGCGATGGTCCGGATGTACGACGTTCTTGTTGTGGGGGGCGGCGTCGTGGGGTGCTCGGTAGCCCGCGAACTGTCCCGGTTCTCGCTGCGCACGGCGGTGCTCGAGAAGGAACTGGACGTTGGATTGGGCACGAGCTGCAGGAACAGCGGCGTGCTCCACGCGGGGTTCAACTATGCCCCCGGCTCCACGCGAGCCCTTCTCGACGTGCAGGGCAACAGGATGATGGACGATCTGTGCCGGGATCTGAAGGTGAAGATCAAGCGAATCGGCAAGCTGACCGTCGCCTTCGACGACGAAGAGGTCGCCGAGCTGCATCGGCTGAAGGAACAGGGCGAGGTCAACGGCGTTCCGGGGCTCGAACTCGTCGGCCACGATCGGATGCAGACGATCCAGCACGGCGTGGAGGGCGTCCTGGCCCTCTACTCGCCCTCAAGCTCCATCATCTCGCCCTACGGCCTCACCATCGGACTTGCGGAGAACGCTCTGGCAAACGGGGCGCACTTCCACCTCGGACAGAGGGTCACGTCCATAGCGTCGCAGGAGAGGGGAGGGTGGGCCGTCACGACGGCCTCGGGCGACCGGTTCTCGGCCGCCGTGCTGGTGAACGCCGCCGGCCTCTTCGCCGCGGACGTCTGCCGGATGGCCGGGATCACCGAGCACGAGATATACCCCTGCCGGGGCGAGTACTACGTCCTGGACAGGCGCCTCGACGGGATCGTGAAGACCCTCGTCTACCCCGTTCCGAAGAAGAACTCCCCCGGTCTCGGTATCCACCTGACCCCCACGGTGGACGGCAACCTGCTCGTCGGACCGAGCGCCGAGTACCTGGACGACCCCGAGGACTGCGCATGCTCCAGGGACGTCATGAAAGACCTGCGCCGGGAGGCTCATCACCTGATGCCCGAGATCCACGTGACGGATTATATCCGCAGCTTCTCCGGCATCCGCGCGAAGCAGACACCGCCCTCCGTAGGAGGAAACAAGGACTTCGTCGTCGAGGACCGGAAGGACGTCAAGGGGTTCATCAACCTCCTCGGGATCGAGAGCCCCGGGCTCACGTCCGCTCCGGCCATTGCGGCGATGGTGCGCGCAATGGTGGAACACCATCTGCCTTTGGCCCCGAACCCGACCTTCAACCCCGTCCGTCCCGGGTCCGCCCTCCTCTTCTCCGACCGACCGGCGGAGGAGCGGGCGGACCTCATCGCCCAAAACCCCGACTACGGCGAGATCATCTGCCGGTGCGAGAAGATCACGAAGCAGGAGATCATCGACGCGGTCCGCAATCCACTGGGAGCCAGGACCATGGTGAGCATCAAGTACCGGGCCCGGGCCTCCATGGGGCGGTGTCAGGGCGGGTTCTGCATCCCGCGCATCGTGCGGATCCTGCGGAACGAGTTCGGGTGGAGCACGGCGGATTTCCTGAAGAGAAGCACGTCGTCGCCGCTCTTTGTGGGCACCGTTCGCCCCGGAGGGGAGGGGACGGAGCGATGAACGGGCGCGAGAGAATTCCCGCGGAACACAGGAGCGTCGTGGTCGTGGGCGGAGGCCCAGCCGGCCTCGCGGCGGCCATCGCGGCGAAGGAGCATGGGTGCGACGACGTCCTGCTCGTGGAGCGGGACCACATTCTGGGCGGCATCCTGAACCAGTGCATCCACGACGGCTTCGGCCTGCACACCTTCAAGGAGGCCCTGTCGGGCCCCGAGTACGCCGACCGCTTCATCCGGAAACTTCGGGGCCTGCACATCGAGACGGCCGAGGGGACCATCGTGCTGAGCCTCTCGCCGGACCGGGTGCTCGAGGTGAGCACGAGAGGGGCGCTCCGGAGGATCGAGGCCGACGCCGTGGTGCTCGCCATGGGGTGCAGGGAGCGCACCAGGGGCGCCATCTCCATCCCTGGGCGGAGGCCCTCGGGGGTCTACACCGCCGGTGCCGCGCAGAACTTCATGAACCTGGAGAACATCATGGTGGGCAGGAACGTGGCCATCCTCGGATCGGGGGATATCGGCCTCATCATGGCCCGACGGATGACCCTCGAAGGGGCCCGGGTGGAGGCGGTCTTCGAGATTCTTCCCTACTCGAGCGGCTTGCCCAGGAACATCCAGCAGTGCCTGAACGACTACAACATCCCGCTCTTCCTGAACACCACCGTGACGGAGATCCTCGGGGCGGGGCGCCTCGAGGGAATCAAAGTGGCCCAGGTGGGTTCGGACCGCGCCCCGATCTGCGACACGGAGCGGTTCGTCCCCTGCGATACGCTGCTGCTCTCCGTGGGGCTCATCCCCGAGAACGAGCTGACCCGGGAGGCCGGGGTCGCCATCGACCCCGTGACGAGCGGGGCCGTCGTGGACGACCGCTTCATGACCTCCGTCCCGGGGATCTTTTCCTGCGGAAACGTGCTCCACGTCCACGACCTCGTGGACTGGGTCTCCGTCGAGGCGGCCCAAGCTGGAGCCTTCGCCGCCGAGTACGCCGGATCGGGACGGAGAACGGCGGAGCGCACTATCTCCGTCGTGCCGGGCGCCGGGGTCCGCTACACGCTGCCTCAGGCCCTGTCGGGCGATCAAGCCTGCACCCTGTCCCTTCGGGTGCAGGAACCCTGGCGGGACCGGTCCGTCGTGGTGACGGACAACGGGCGCGAGGTGGCCAGAAAGAGGATGATGCGCCTTCACCCGGCGGAGATGATCCGGCTGGATATCGCGGTGGAGGCGCTTTCGGGGTGTTCTTCGCTGGAGGTGTCCGTCGGATGAGCGCGAGAGAGTTCACCTGCGTCGTCTGCCCCAACGGGTGCTCCATCGTCGTCGAGGTGGACGACGACGAAACGCCGGTGGTGGCGAAGGTCCGGGGCAACGTCTGCAAGAGGGGCGAGGAGTGGGCCCGGCAGGAGGTGGAGAACCCTCTGCGCACCATCGCGTCGAGCGTCTCCGTCTCGGGCGGCGATTTTCCCCTCGCCAGCGTCCGGACGACGCGTCCTATTCCGCTGGGGAAGATCCGGGACGTCATGGAGACAATCCGACAGGTCACCCTTGCTGCCCCCGTCGAAATTGGCGATGTGGTGCTCGTCTCGCCCGCGGGGTGCGACACGGAGGTCATCGCCACGCGAGGCGTGGGATCCGCTTCCCGGGACGTTCGACGAGCCGCGAAGGCGAAGGGCGGAATGAAGGAATAGGCAAAATGCACGATGCAATAAATTTTATGCTATGGTAGTTACGAGATATGTGGTAAAAAGGAGAGCGGACAACCTGATTTCTGCGGAGAGATTCTTCACCTGACAGAGGAACGGATCGTGCCGCAGGACCTGAAGGACCTGCGATCATCGATGTCGGCGCGGAGGAGACCGGTCCGGCGATTCTAGGCAGGAGAGGTTCTCTGCCGTGCGATCGATTCAAAGGGGGAGGATGGAAAAAATGGGCTACAGGAAATGGGATCACGGGACGCTGGTGAGGCTCTGCCATGACGCCTTCGAGAAGTTCGGCTTCACGAAGGAGGAGAGCCGCATCATCACCGACGTCCTGCTGCTGAGCGATCTCTACGGGATAGAGAGCCACGGGATGCAGCGCATGGCGCGGTACTACAAGAGCATCCAGAAGGGCATGATCAAAGTGGACGCCAAGCCCGAGGTCGTCTTCGAGACGCCACTGTCCGCCGTTATCGACGGTCACGACGGCATGGGGCAGCTGATCGGCCACAGGGCGATGGAGTTGGCGATTCAGAAGGCCAGGAAGAGCGGTGTGGGCCTGGTCACGGCGCGGGAGTCGAACCACTACGGCATCGCCGGCTACTACGCGAAGATGGCCTGCGACGAGGGGCTTATGGGCATGAGCTTCACGAACAGCACGGCCATCATGGTGCCGACCTACGGCCGGATGGCCATGCTGGGGAGCAACCCCGTGGCCTGCTCCATGCCCGCCGAGCCCTACCCCTTCTTTTTCGACGCCTCCACGACGGTGGTCACGAGAGGGAAGCTCGAGGTGTACAACAAGATGGGCGAGCCCCTGCCCGACGGCTGGGCCCTCGACAAGGACGGTCACCCGTCGACGGACGCGTCGGATGTCCTGAAGAACATCGTGGGCAAGAAGGGCGGCGGCATCATGCCCCTCGGCGGCAGCACGGAGCTGCTCGGAAGCCACAAGGGCTACGGCTTCGGGATGCTCAGCGAGATCTTCTCGGCCATTCTCTCCCTGGGGATGACGAGCAACCACACATCC
>CALCQG010000010.1 GCA_937897575.1 uncultured Synergistales bacterium
ACAAGTTCGCCGTCCGTCCTTCTTCCCGAGGCCATTCAGGCCTCAGGGCTCTTTTCCTGGACGGACGGCGAACTTGTGGCGGCGCTCGATGAATGGGGCCCGAAGATCGACACCCTTGTCCTCGGCCCCGGGCTCGGGCGATCGCCTCGCGCGGGCGCGATCGTCTCGCTGCTCTGGCATCGATGGCCAAAGAGGCTCATCGTCGACGGCGACGGGCTGTACTGGCTCGGCGTTCTCGAGGACGGCCTGCCGAGACGTCACGATGTTCTCCTGACGCCCCACGAGGGTGAGGCCGCGCACCTGCTTCGCCGCTCCGCCGATGAGGTACGGAACGACCGACTCTCCTGTCTCCGATCGCTGGCCGAACGCTGGGGCGTCGTCCTGCTGAAGGGGCCGGAGACCCTCGTGGACGATGGCACGAAAACGGTCGTCGTGATAGAGGGTGATAGAACCCTCGCCGTCCCTGGTTCGGGCGACGTCCTGTCGGGCATGATCGCAGCCTTCTCGTCCGCCGGACAGTCCCTCTTCTCGAGCGCCTGCCTCGGCGCCTCCATACATGGACGGGCCGGATGCCTTGTCTCGAAAAGGATCGGACAGGACGGAGTCCTGGCGTCGGAGATCGCCGACGCGGTTCCCGAAGCCCTTCGGAGGTTGAGATCCTCGAGGGAGAGGGAATGAAGAGGCTGTCCAGGCAGGTCGTTCTGTCCGAGTCGGCGGAGGACACGATGGCTCTGGGGTCCTCCATGGCGGCGGTCCTCCCTCCGGGAATGACGGTTCTTCTGATCGGAGCCCTCGGCGCAGGCAAGACGACCCTCGTGCGCGGGGTCTGCGAACGCCTCGGTTGTGGACGGTCGGTTCGCAGTCCGTCCTTTACCCTTGTTCACGAATACCGGACAGATGATGGACGCCTCGTCGTCCACGCGGATCTTTATCGCTTGAGCGGAGGCGACGTGGACGATCTGGAGCTCGAATCCTACATCGACGACGGCGCCCTGCTCTTCGTGGAGTGGGCGGATCGAGGGGCTATCGCAGAGAGAGGACAGCGCTGGACAATCCGCTTTGATCCCTCGGCAGACGAGGAGTACCCGTCCGGACGGGTACTCTCCTTTTCCGCCGAGGGAGAGGAGGGGCGTGCGTCGATGGAGGCCTTTCTCGATCACATGCACACAATGGAGGCAGACCATGGACTCGATCCTCTCGGTTGACTGCTGCACTGAATGGACCAGCATAGGGCTCTTCGCCGACGGAGCGGTCCGGGGCGAGGTGAACCTGAACGTGGGCAGAAGGCAGTCAACTCTGCTTCCTCTCCTCGTTGAACGATTGCTTGAGACGTTTTCGATGACCCCTCGGGACATCGCCCTCTTCGCGGTGACGACCGGCCCAGGGTCTTTCACGGGGATCAAGGTGGGGATCGCCTTTGCCCAGTTCCTCGCCTGGGGGCTCGCAAAGCGGGTCGTCCCGATCTCCTCGCTGGAGAGTCTCGCCTTTGCCCACCGGGGATACCTCGGGACGACGATGGTGCTTCTGAAGGCCGGAGGGGGCAGGCTTTTCGCCGCCGGTTACAGAGAGAGCGGGGAGGGGGGGCCGCAGTGTGTTGTGCCCTCCAAGGCCTATCTGCCCGAGGAGCTTTTTATGGCGCTCGACGAACGGGGCGAGCCCCGGGAGTCCCTCCGGTGGATTTCACCGTCGCCTGGGGCGGTCGCCCCGCTCTTTCGCGGCGGCTGGGCGCCTCTCGTGCAGCACGTGCTCCCCAGCGGCGGGAGAACGGCCCAGCTGGCGGGGATCAGAAGAACGACCGCCCTCGCCCCGCGGGAACTCCAAGCGTCCTATTTCAAAGAGCCCACAATAGGATGAAGGGCCTATTCTTATCTTTTTTATCTTTAAAGATAAAAAAGATAAGAATAAAATACGCTGTTGAACCAATCAAACGATAGAGCTATTCTTAAAAAAGTGCGCGTTTGAACAGAATTCATTGTCTGTTGTTGCGGCGAAAATACAGGTGGAGGTGACTTTTTTGCCCAAGAAATTCGACGTCCTCGTGAACAACTCATGGTGCAAAGGGTGCTGGTTGTGCGTCAACATCTGCCCGAAGAAGGTCCTCGACCCGGACGAGGTCCGGGGAAAGTCCGTTCCGGCACGTGTTGAAGACTGCATTGGGTGCCGTCAATGCGAGAACATCTGTCCTGACCTGGCCATCACCGTGAACGAGAAGGGAGAGGGGAACAATGCCTGAGGTCGCTTTCTGGCAGGGAAACGAGGCGATCGCGTACGGCGCTCTTGCGGCCGGATGCCGTTTCTTCGGAGGGTACCCCATCACACCGTCCTCGGAGATCGCGGAGATCATGGCCGAGGAGCTGCCCAAGGTGAACGGCCGTTTCATCCAGATGGAGGACGAGATAGCCGGAATGGCGGCCGTCATAGGCGCCTCCATCGCGGGACTGAAGTCGCTCACGGCCACTTCTGGGCCCGGGTTCTCGCTGAAGCAGGAAAACCTGGGGTTGGCCTACATGGCCGAGATCCCCGTCGTCCTGGTGGACGTCATGCGGGGAGGCCCCTCCACCGGTCTGCCGACGAAGATCGCACAGCAGGACGTCATGCAGGCACGCTGGGGTACCCACGGCGACCACGGCACGATCTGCTACTCCCCTGCGTCGGTGCAGGAGTGCTACGACATCACCGTCAAGGCCTTCAACGCGGCCGAACGCTATCGCCAGCCTGTCCTCATCCTGAGCGACGAGGTCCTCGGACACATGAGGGAGAAGGTGGTCATGAAGAAGCTGGACCCGACTCAGCTCGTCAATAGAAAGCGTCCCAACGTGGTCCCCGAAAAGTTCATCCCGTACCTTGCGGACCCCAAGGACGATCTCCCCTGCATGGCCTCCTTCGGGGACGGATACCGGTGGCATGTGACGGGGCTCACCCATAACGACTGGGGGTTCCCGACGAACAACCCGGAAGAGATCGAGAAGAAGATGAAGCGCCTCATGAGGAAGATCGACCGGTTCCGCGACGATATCGTCGAATACGAGACTGCCTTCACCGATGACGCCGAGATCCTCGTCCTGGCCTACGGCAGCGTTGCCCGCTCGAGCCTCAGCGCCGTCAACGAAGCGCGGAGCCGCGGCATCAAGGCCGGCTTCTTCAGACCCGTCACGCTGTGGCCGTTCCCCGACAAGGAAGTGGAGAAGCTCGCGAGAAAGATCAAGACCATCATCGTCCCCGAGCTCAACTGCGGTCAGATGGTCCTCGAGGTCGAACGAGCCGTCCACGGACGATCGAAGGTCGTGGCGCAGAGCCTTGTGGACGGCGAGCTGTTCAAGCCCGATCAGATATTCAAGGTCATCGAGGAGGTGGCGTAATTATGCCTGGTCAGGAAGTTGTGAGTTGGCTTCGAACCCGGTTCTTCCCCCATATCTGGTGCCCCGGGTGTGGACACGGCATCATTATGCACTCCCTGCTCCGGGCTCTCGTGACGCTCGACAAGAAGCAGTCCGAGACGGTGATCGCCTCCGGCATAGGGTGCTCGAGCCGTATGGCGGGCTACATCGACGCCTGCACGGTTCATACGACCCACGGTCGTTCCCTTGGTTTCGCAACGGGGATAAAGCTGGCGAAACCCGAACTGACCGTCATCGACGTCATGGGCGACGGTGACTGCTCCGCCATCGGCGGAAACCACTTCATTCACGCCTGCCGGAGAAACATCGACATCACGGCTATCGTCATGAACAATAATATCTACGGCATGACGGGTGGACAGGCGTCCCCCACGACGCCCGTGGGGAGCATGGCGACGACGACGCCCTACGGCGCTATCGATCCCTCCTTCGACATCTGCAAGCTCGCCGAAGGAGCCGGCGCCAGCTACGTGGCGAGGACCTCCATCGCGAACCCGAAGCAGGCCGAGCAGTACATCATGAAGGGCATACAGAAGAAGGGGTTCTCCGTGATCGAGGTTCTGACACACTGCCACACGACCTTCGGCCGGAGAAACAACAGAAAGACCCCCATCGACAACGTGAACTTCTTCAAGGCGAACACGGTCCCCTTGAGCAAAGCGAAGGATATGTGCGAAGAGGATCTGGTCGGGAAGATCGTCATCGGGGAGTTTGTGGACAAAGACGTCCCCGAGTACACGGCGCAGTATCTCTCTCTGATTGAGAGAGTAAGGGGGTAGAAAAATGGCGGGACGATATGAAATTCGATATGCCGGATCAGGCGGACAGGGCGTCATCCTCGCTGCGGTCATCACCGGTCGCGCCGCGGCGATCTACGAGGACGGACTCTATGTGGTCCAGTCCCAGGCCTATGGGCCCGAGGCCCGGGGCGGAAAGTCGAAGGCGGAGGTCATCCTCTCCACCGAACCGATCGATTACCCCAAGGCGATGAAGCCCAACCTTCAGGTCATCCTCACCCAGCAGGCCGCCGAGGAGTACGTTGTGGATACGCTGCCCGGCGGGAGGATCATCTACGACGACTTCTTCGTCACGAGCTTCCCTCGGGTGGACGCCAACATCTACTACCTTCCCATCGTCCGCACCGCCCGCGAAAAACTCGGGCGTGACATCGTGACGAACATGGTGGCCGTAGGCGCCGTGGCCAGAGTCCTCGAGCTCGAGAAAATGGCCAAGCCCGAGTCCCTGAAGAAGGCTATTCTCGCGTCCGTGCCCGAGGCGTCGAAGAAGCTCAATGCACAGGCCTTCGAGGAGGGCTTTCTGCTCTTCAAAAACAGCGTGCACAGATAATATCGGCAGGACAGAGTGTACGATGGGGCAAAGATCCTTCGGGGTCTTTGCCCTTTTTTAAGGGAGGAGGGACGCTGTGACCTACTTGGTCGGAGATGTGCTGCGCCTTCGCGTGACGGCGACGAGCAGCGACGGAAGCGGTATTGCGAGGGGCAATGACGGCATGGTTCTCTTCCTCCCCGGGGCCTTGCCCGGGGAGGAGGTCTCGGCCCGTGTCACGGTGCGGAAACGGGAGTATGCCATCGCCGAAGTCGCAGAAATCCTCCTGCCCAATCCCGGACGGGGCATACCATTCTGTCGATTCTACGGAGAGTGCGGAGGCTGCCAGCTTCAGCACTGCGGCTATCCTCTCCAGCTTGAACTCAAAAAGGCCATGGTGACGGATGCGTTCAAGCGCATTTACAAACGCCCCTTTCCCGACATCCATCCGTGCCTGGCAAGCCCCTTGGAGCGAGAGTACAGGAACAAGGCAGCAATGCCTGTCCGAAAGGCGGGGACCGGGGCCGCTCCGGGTTTTTTCGCGCGTCGCAGCCACTCCGTAGTGCCGGTGGATTCCTGTCCGGTACTCGCGCCCTCCATCGATGCCGCCCTGTCTCTTGTGGCGCGGGAGCTTCCCCGTCTCGGCATAACCTCCTACGACGAGAGGGTCGGAAGAGGACGGATACGTCACGTTGTCCTTCGACAGGGGGTGCGTACCGGCGATGTTCTCCTGTCGCTCGTGCTCAATGGATCTCCTGCGGAGGAGGAGAGGCGAAAGCTCTCCGGACTTATCCCGATCCTTCGCGAAGGCATACCGGGCCTGCGTTCCGTGACGGTGAACCAGAACTCAACGCGAGGGAACGTCATCCTGGGGCAGAAGAGCAGCATTCTCTTTGGCGACGGCCTGATAGAGGAGCGGCTTGGCCCCTTCTCCTTTCTCTACGACACCACGTCCTTTTTTCAGATCAACCCGATGCAGGCTGAAAATATCTACGAACACGTCGCGTGCGCCGTTGCGGAAGAGGGAGCTTCGAACGTCCTCGAGTTATACAGCGGCATCGGCACGATGACGGCCTTTCTCGCCTCGAAGGGAGTTCATGTCACCGCTGTGGAGGAGTGGCTTCCCGCGGTGGATCATATGAGACGGAACATGGAGCGCAACGCCCTGGAAGAAAGGGTCACCGTCCTGTCGGGGCCGGTGGAAAAGCATATAGGATCCCTGAGGAAACCCGTCGATGTCGTTGTCCTGGATCCTCCGCGGACTGGCTGTTCAAAGTCGGTCCTGCAGGGTCTTCTCGATCTTGCTCCCCGGACAATCATGTACGTCTCCTGCAATCCCGCAACCCTCGCACGGGACTGCACGATGCTCTCCGACGGCGGGTACAGGGTGGGGCGCATCACCTGCTTCGATATGTTCCCCCAAACGTCTCACGTGGAGTGCGTAGTATTGATAACAAGAGTAAAAGATTGAGAGAGCTGAAAACCCTTATATATCAAGGGTTTTAGCAGATATGGGTATGAAACCCACCAGGCGAAAAACATGAAAATATCGCTTCGCGGGAATAAGTCCATAAAGGCTATTTTTGATAGTTAAGTGGTCGGTTTAGATGTCAGTGCTCGGTGAGTGTACAGGTTAGATGTCAGACTTCGCGAGTGGTCGATTTAGATGTTTTTTCGGATTATTTTGAGGTTGTGTGGTCAGGTTGGATGTAAAACAATAAAGACCTCCTTAAATGGTTTTCATAGGAGGTCTTGCTCTATTATCATAAGGTTTACACAGGGCTTAATTTAAGTAAATAAACCTTATATATTACTTAGAGTCGATTTTAAATCTTTTATCTTAGTTTCAATTTTCTTAATAACTTCAATAAAATCATTATCATTCTTTCCGGTCGGATCATCCAAGCCCCAGTCCTCTCGGTGCCTACAAGGCAGATATGGACATTCGACATTGCATCCCATTGTAATAACAATATCCACAGGGGGGATATC
>CALCQG010000011.1 GCA_937897575.1 uncultured Synergistales bacterium
CCCGCGAGCCGCAGGGCGAACTCGTCCTCCCGGCGGGCGGCGAAGCACATATGGGTATGGGGATCGACGAATCCCGGGATGACGCACTGCCCTCCGCAGTCCACCTCTTCATCCACGCACTTCAGGAGCGGGTGCCCCGACAGGTCCTCCTCGGGCCCAATGGCAGCGATGAGCCCGTTCTCGACGATCATTGCCCCCCGGAAGGAGCGGATCGCCCCCTGGCCCGAGCCCCGGGACGGGGTCTCCCCTTCCGGAGTGCAGACCGAGGCGTTCCGTATGAACTTGACGACCACGCCGATCACTCTCCCTCGTCGAGGAGCTTGAGCTCAAGCACCTGGTCGGACTGGAAGTCCTTGATCTGAAGGTAGTAGGCCGCGCTGTCCAGAAGGGCCTGGGCGGGGATCATGCCGTAGACCTCCGTCTCCACCACCTCGACGCCCCACCGCTTCGCCTCCATGCGGATGAGCTCGAGGACCCGATAGAGGGCGTTTTTCTGGTAGTCCACGATGTTCATGCTCACCTGGGACATGCCGCGCTCCTTCAGCTCGACGCCCATGCCCTTCACGTGGCAGAAGCCGCCGCTGGACGACCGGACGAAGTTCCCGATCTTCTTGGCGATCTCCACGTCGGGGGTGTTGAGGTTCACGTTGAAGGCCACGAGGAACTGCCGCGCCCCCACCACCGTGGCGCCCGCCGTGGCGTGGAGCGCCGGACCGCCCACGTCGGGGTGCCGCTCGGGAAGCGCGCTCTCCTCCTTGAGGACCTCGTACTGCCCCTTGCGGATCACCTCGAGGCGCTTCCGTTCGGGGCGCTTCGCCGAGTCCTCGTAGAAGTAGACGGGGATCCCCAGCTCCTTGAAGTAGCGTTCGCCGAAGGCGTGGGAGAACTCCACGCACTCCGCCATGGTGATGTTGCGCACCGGGGTGAAGGGGATCACGTCCACCGCGCCGATCCTCGGGTGGGCTCCCTTGTGGGCGTTCATGTCGATGGAGCCCATGGCCGTCCTCGCCGCCTCGATGAGGGCGTCGGCGATAGGCTCCGGGGACCCCACGAGGCTCACCACAAGTCTGTTGTGGTCCGCATCCGCCCTGTAATCGAGGAGCGAGCACCCCTTCGTGGATTTGAACGGGGCAACTATGGCTTCTATGACGTCTTCGCGCCGCCCTTCGCTGAAATTGGGGACGCACTCGATCAATCCGCCTGCCATGGCAACAACCTCCTGCTTTGGGATAGTATTTGTAGATTGTATTCTACCATCAGTTTTGTACAACGTAAAGTGTGAAAGTGCCCTCCTCAAGAGAAGGACGGGGAGCCCCTGGGAGCTCCCCGTCCTTCTCGCGGCGTCCTGTCCTACAGATACGCTTTCATGACCTCGCCGAGGCGCCCCACGCCCTCCCGGATCCTCTCGGGCGGCATGTTGGAGTAGTTCAGCCTCATGGCGTTCTCGCGACCGGCGTTCGGATAGAATGCCCCTCCCGGGACGAAGGCCACCTTCTTTTCGAGGGCCTTGACGAAGAGCTGCCGGGCGTTCACCTTCTCCGGCAGCGTGGCCCAGGTGAAGAGGCCGCCCTCGGGGCGGGTGAAGGTCACGCTCTTCGGGAAGTGCTCCGCCATGGCCTCCACCATGATGTCCCTCCGCTCCCGGTAGACGGTGATGAGCCGCTCCACGTGGGCGTCCAGGTCGTAGGAGGCGAGAAAGGCGTCGATCTCATACTGGCTCAGGGTCGACGTGTGGAGGTCCGCCGCCTCCTTGAGGTTGCAGAAGTACGTGAGGAACTCCGGATCGGCACAGACCCAGGCCACTCGCAGACCGGGGGCAAAGATTTTTGAGAAGGTCCCGAGGGTCACCACCTGCCCCTTCCGGTCCATGGACTTCAGGGAGTCGGGCGACGTCCCCTCGAAGCGGAGCTCGCCGTAGGGGTTGTCCTCGATGACGAGCACGTCGTGCTGCGACACGGTCTCCATGAACCTCTTCCGGCGGTCGAGGCTCCATGTCTTGCCCGTGGGGTTCTGAAAGTCGGGGATCACGTAGATGAGCTTCGCCCGCTTCTCCGTCGCCAGGGCCCTCTCCAGGTCCGCGATCACCATGCCCTCGTCGTCGGTCTCCACCTCGCGGTAGGAGGGCAGACAGCCGTTGAAGGCCGAGAGGGCGCCGAGGTAGGTCGGGCTTTCGCAGAGGATGCAGTCCCCCTCGTTGATGTACATCTTCGCCAGGATGTCCAGAGACTGTTGGGAGCCCGTGGTGATGACGATGTTGTCCGCCGTCAGGGGGGCTTTGAGCAGCCTGCCCGTCCGCTCCGCCACCTTCTGGCGCAGGGGGAGGTGCCCCGCCGACGACGAGTACTGGAGCGCCCTCCGCCCGTCCTTGTCGAGCACCGCCGCGGCGATCTTCTTGTACTCCTCCACGGGGAAGAGCTCCGGCGCCGGAAGGCCCCCGGCGAAGGAGATGACCTCCGGGTTGGCCGCCGCCTTCAGAATCGGCGTCAGGTCCGACGCCTGAAAACGTTCCATTCGTCGCGCGAACTGTCTGTTCATGATGATCCTCCCGTCTTCGTGAAATACCGTTCCTCCATCGGCCGATGCCCCTCCTCCGGAGAGCCGATTTGGGATATTATAGCACTCGATGTATCGATGCAATATCAGAGAGGGAGGCGTTTCCTGCCGTGAGAAAAATCGACGCCCACGTGCACGTGGGCAACTTCGGAGGGTGGGCGGCCGTCGCCATGACCGCCGAGGGATTGATAGGGCTGATGGACGAGTTCCATATGGAGCGGTCCATCCTGTGCAGCGCGGATCAGTACAGCAACGACGACGTGGCGCGCGCCCGGGAGCGATACCCTGACCGCATCCGGCCCCTGGCCTGGGTCAACCCCCTCGACGGGGAGCGCGCCCTCCAGGCCGTGGACCACTATGTGGGGGAGCTCCGTTTTGCGGGGATCAAGATGCACCCTCTCTTCAACGCCTTCGTGGCCGACGACCCCATAGTGGACCCCGTCATGAGGAAGGCCGGGGAGTACGGCGTCCCCGTGTTCATTCACTGCGGACACCCCCCCTTCTCGCTGCCCTGGAGCATCGCCCTCCTGGCCGAGCGCCACCCCTCCGTCCCCACCGTGATGATCCACATGGGGCACGGACACGGCGTCTACATCCAGGCGTCCATCGAGATGGCGAAGCGGTACGGAAACCTCTACCTCGAGATGAGCGGCATGCCCATGGGGAGCAAGATCCTGGAGGCCTACCGGACCGTGGGGGCGGACCGGGTGCTCTTCGGCACCGACGGCCCCTTCCACCACCCGAGCGTGGAGATCCAGAAGGTCCTGACGTCGGGCCTTTCGGAGCGGGAGCAGGAGGACGTCTTCTACAACAACGCGGCCCGGCTCATGAAGCTCCTCTGAGGAGGAACGTGGCGAGGGCACGACGACCCGGGGATGTCCTTCGAGGCCAATATGCCCTTGGTATCCCACTCTCCCCACAGACGGCACGTTTCCCTCATGCGCCGATTGCTGCGCCATTCCCCCATGGACGGCCCTTCGAAACCTGATGAAGCGCGGCGGCCTCGGGCATGTCCCGAGGCCGCCCTGCCTGTTTTTTTACCCTCTTCAAGGGCTCCGGGCGCGCCTGGCCCG
>CALCQG010000012.1 GCA_937897575.1 uncultured Synergistales bacterium
GAACATCCTGGAGGCGAAGGCCCGCAAAGCGCCCGTGATAGCCGTCGCAACCGAGGGCGATCGGTCGCTCGAGGAGGCGGCGGACGAGATATTCTTCGTTCCGGCAACCCTCGAGGATCTCACCCCCTTCCTCACCGTGGTGCCGCTGCAGCTCTTCGCCTACTTCTTCGCAAGGACCCTCGGGTGCAACATCGACCAGCCGCGGAACCTCGCGAAGAGCGTGACCGTCGAGTAATAGAGCGAAAGCGTGCATGTCTCCCGGTGACCCCTTTGACGGGGGAGGGCGGAGACGAAGGAGAGCGTCTCGAAAAGAGAGGCCCCCGCGCGGTGAACGATCCTGTTCCCGGCGGGGCCTCTCCTCTTGTTGGCGCTCAGCTCTGAGGTTCTTTCGTGAAGGGGCTGTAGATCCGGAGGTGTGTGACGTCCTGCAGGGCGAGATCGTCCCGGCCGCCCTTCTCCGGGAGCATGGTCCAGGGGCCCCCGTCCCTTCGGCAGAGGATCAGGGGCTTTCTCCCGTAGGTGGACCACAGGTCCCAGAGGCTGTCGTTCAGCTGGCTCCCGGGGACCATATCCCCTTTGAAGAGGGGGGCGGTCCCGGGCAGAGGCGTGTCGGACTCGGACGCGACGATCATCCACTGCGTGAGCTGCCACGCCGAGGCCATCTCCTTGGATTTCGCGTGGGTCAGGGGGATGATCTGAAAGCCTCCCACGACGCCCCGCCTCGACGTGCTGATGTCGATGACGCCCGAGTGGTTCGCCCGAAGGCGGCCGATTCCCTGAAAGATCGTGCCGTCGAAGCGCCCTACGCCCCGGATGGGGTGAATGACACGGGCCAGGACCCTCGGGCCCTGGGCGTACCAGCCGAGAACCCGTCCGCCCGGGCGGTTCTCGATGTCGATGATGTAGGGACGGTCCTCCTCCTCGACCTGGAACAGGAGCACCTCGCCCTGCGCGGGGAGACCTCGGTCGCGGAGGGGCAGGGTGTCGCCGTTCTCTTTTTTCACGGTGACCCTCGTCCCCACGGGAGGCGCCCAGCCGCCGAACAAGGCGGTGCCAGCCGGGACGTCGACAGTGATGAAGGCCTTATCCCCGGCGGCGGGGGCGACGGTCTGAAGGGGCAGAATGCTCATGGTCTGTCCCTCGCCCTTTTCGACGGCCAGGGTCAGGTGTATGGCGTTGACGGCCGAAGCCGCCACCGTTCCCGCCTCCGCCCATTTCGACGCGGTATAGCTTGGCCATCGCGTCGCGGTGGGCAGGCCGACGACCTTCCCAAGGACGAAGACGCGTCCGTCCGGGAGCGTCGCCTGGACCTCGGCGCCCGGCGTGAGGGGGACGGATATCTGGTAGGTCAAAGCCTCTCCCTCTCCGGCATGGAGCAATACGATCAACAGAAAAACGAACAGCGGTACGAGTATGGTCGCTCTCGTTCTCATGGACAGGGTCACTCTCCTTTCAGGCACAGTGCGAAGTACACCCGATGATAGCACATCCAGCCCGCCTCATGAAACGAAGGAGCACGGTATAATGAGACAAGTCTGCACGAAAAACTTGAGGAAGGGTGACATCATGGCGAACGAAGAGCCCCATCGCGACCCTCTTGCCCTCCAGCGCACGCTCATGGCGGCGGAAAGGACCTATTCCGCCTGGGTGCGAACGGGCCTCGCATGCATCGGCGGCGGGTTTGCCATAGGCAAGGCCTTCCTCTCGCTCGAGGCCGGGCATCGGGCGACGGCCGTGCATGCCGGCCGGATGATGATCCTTTTGGGAATGCTTCTCTTCCTCTACGCGTTGGGAAGCTATTACCACGCCTGTCGACGGCTCCGCGGCCGGGAGACGGACCGCTATGCGCTGCCGGTCATGATCTTTCTGACGATCATGCTGCTCGTCGTATCGGTCTTCCTCTATCGACTGCTGGTGGTGTAAAAGGAGGTTGCGATCATGAACAACACCCCTGTCAAACTGACGATCCTTCAGATGAACGACAGCCACGCCTACTTCAGGCCCCATCAGGAGCTCTTTTGGG
>CALCQG010000013.1 GCA_937897575.1 uncultured Synergistales bacterium
GCCTACACGGGCGCCGTATCCATGGCCATGGATACGGCGCCCGTGTAGGCCCCCCTGTCCTCGGGAAAGCCATCCTGGGCTCCCACGGACAGATCGCCTCTGTCGGCAAGAACCTGCTGCACGGCTCCGATGGTCACGAAGGGAGGAAAAAGACAGATGTCCACTGCGTTTGCGCTGTACCAACCGCCAGAGGCCCTCTCGGCGAGCGCACGCGCAAAGGACACCCCCTCCTCGGGCAGCATGTTCATCTTCCAGTTGCCATAGAGATGGATCTTCTTCATCCGTCGCTCCCCCTTCTCGCCCTATTCCACGACAAGAGGGGCGATGCCCGGCAGCTCCTTGCCCTCGCAGAACTCGAGGCTCGCTCCCCCGCCCGTCGAGACGTGAGAGACCTTTCCGTCGAAGCCGAGGGCCTTGGCTGCGGCGGCCGTATCTCCTCCGCCGATGACCGTCGTGCCGCCCCGCTCCGTGCATTCCGCCACGCCCTCGGCGACACCCTTCGTGCCGGCGGCGAAGAGCGGGTTTTCAAAGACGCCCATGGGGCCGTTCCAGAGGATGGTCTTCGCCCCTGCCGCCCGCTCGGCGAAGAGACGCACCGTCTCCGGCCCGATATCGAGCCCCATCATGTCCGCCGGAATGGCACCCGCGGGGTGGACCTGTTGGCCGGCCGTCGCGTCGGGGGACGACGCCGTCACCACGTCCACGGGGAGCAGGAGGTCCACGCCGATCTTTTTCGCCCGCTCCATCATCCGGGCGGCGAAATCCGCCTTGTCCCCCTCGAAGAGGGAGCGTCCGATCGCTTCGCCCTTCGCTCCGAGGAAGGTGAAGGCCATCCCTCCGCCGACGAGGATGGCGCTCGCCTTGTCCATCAGGTTCTCCACCACGCCGATCTTGTCCGAGACCTTTGCGCCGCCGAGGATGAGGACGAAGGGGCGCTCCGGATTTCCGCTCACCGACGAGAGCATCGTCGCCTCTCTCTGCAGAAGAGGGCCGGCGAAGGAGGGCAATAGATCCATGATGGCGCTGGTGGACGAATCGGCTCTATGGGACGCGCTGAAGGCGTCCATGACGAAGACCTGGAAAGGAGCCGCGAGCCGCTCGGCAAAGTGCCGGTCATTCTTCTGTTCTTCCGGGTGAAAACGCACGTTCTCAAGAAGGAGCACCTCTCCGTCCTTCTGGTCTTGCACGGCCTTCTCCACCTCGGGGCCGACGCAGTCGGGGCAAAAACGGACAGGAATACCGAAAATCCGCTCCGCCTCCGATCGGACGTGGGACAGGGACATATCGGGAACCACCGCCCCCTTCGGGCGGCCGAGATGGGATATGAGCGCCACCCGTGCACCCCACCGCAGCAACCGGGACACCACGTCCTCGTGGGCCGAAATTCTCGTCGTGTCGCCCACCACCCCGTTCTTCAGCGGGACGTTGAAGTCCACGCGAACGAGCACCTTTTTTCCTCGGACATCCTTCTCGGAGAAACTTCGAAGCTTCATGCCTCACCGAACCTCCTTTGGTCGTTCTTTGCGCATCAGAGGCGCACCGTGCGGGAAAGGGCCTCGGCCATCCTTTCGAGCTTCTTCCACCGATATTGTATCGTACTTTTGCTCACCGGCGGCGTCTGAATCCTGCCCAGCTCCTCCAGGGAGAGGCTCGGGTTCTCTCGTCGCGTCTCGATGAGGCGCTTCAGGACCTCGGGGACGGATCGCTCCTCCACGGACGCGAGGACCGCATCGGCAACCTCCATCTGTCGGGACGACGCCTCGAGCGCCTTGCGTATGTTCGATGCGTCGCAGTTCACCAGTTTGTTGGCCCGGTCCCTCATGGAGCGCACGATGGCCCGCTCCTCGAGCATGAGGGAGGATTTGCCGAGGGCGAAGCGGCTCAGGAGGGTCACGATGTCCTCCTGATTGCGGATCGTGATCTCGACTCTGTTGTGCACAGCCCTCCGCCCGTAGGAGAATCGCTCCTGCCGGAGCTCCGCCTCGACCCGATCGCCGATCCGATGGGAGGGCAGGCGGAAGGTCATGTAGTACCCCGTCCTCGGGATATAGAGGGCGCCGCTGCTCCCCCAGACCCCCTTCAGCCACTCTATGCCCGGCCTCCCCCGCTGTTTCAGCAGCGCGAGGATCTCGGCCGGGAGGCGCAGGAGGACTTTGCCCTTCATGCTTTCGGGGATCGAGAGCAGCTGGGCGAATTCCGCCGCCTCCGACAGACGGGCGACATCCCACAGGCCGCGCAGGCGCCGGAAGATCCAGAGGCGGCTGCTCGAGACGACTTCCTCGCCGCCTCGCCCCTCGGGCGAAAGCCCGTCGAGGATGCCCCGGATCTCCCGCGTTGCGCCAGCCGAGTCCCTGAAGGGCGAGGAGACCCATTCGTCCCACATCTCGAGGGCGCTCAGGGCGCCTCGCGGCGTCGGCACCGGTCACTCCTCCTTCAGTTCCCTGCAGAGGCGGACGAGGATCTCGGACAGGACCTGCCCGTTGTGCCGCAGGAGGGAGTTGTCCAGTATCTGGACGAGGTTCCCCTGCAGGACGGTGCAGCCCATCTCCTCCAGGACGCGGCGATCGGATTTTTTCAGGTAGAGGGGCTCGGCCCCCTCCGTCCGGTACTTGTCCAGAAGATGATTCGGGATATCTCCGTCGTTGACGACCACATACTCCGGGGCGGAGCGCAGCGCCGCAGCCACCCACCGGACGTGGTCCTCGACAGAGAAGCCCCCCGTCTCGCCCGGCTGGGTCATGAGATTGCAGATGTAGACCTTGGGGGCCGTCGACCGCCTGATGCGCTCCGAGACCTCCCGGATGAGCAGGTTCGGGAGAACGCTCGTAAACAGGCTTCCGGGGCCGAGGGCGATGAGGTCCCCCTCGTCTATGGAGCGGAGGACGTCCTTCAGCGGCTTGGGGTCCCTCGGCTCGAGCCATATTCGCGCGATGTCGGGGCCCCGCTCCGCGATGGCGAGCTCCCCCCGCAGCCGTTCGCCCTCCCTGGTCTCGGCGGTGAGCGTCACGGCCTCCGTCGTGACGGGCAGGACGCGCCCCCGGATGGCCAGCAGATAGTTCATCTCCTCCACGGCAAGGCGGAAATCGCCGAACTGCTCCGAGACGGCGAGGAGCATGAGGTTCCCAAGGCTGTGGCCGGCGAGCTCGCCCCTGTCGAAACGAAAATCGAGAAGCCGTTTGAGCGCGTTGTCGTTCTCAGCCAGCGCCACGATGCAGTTGCGCACGTCGCCGGGAGGGAGCACCCCCCACTCCTGCTTCAGCTTGCCCGAGCTCCCCCCTTCGTCGGTCACGGCCACCACGGCCACGATGTTTCTCGTGTAGCTCTTGAGCGCCCGCAGGAGCGTCGAGAGCCCTGTTCCCCCTCCGAGGGCCACCACGAAAGGCCCCATGGAGAGGCGGTACTCCACCGCCCGGGCGATGACGGCTCCTCGACGCCGTGCGGAGCGCTTCGTCATGGGGGTCGTCTTCCTGTCGAGGAACCGGTAGGCGAAGAAGAGGAACAGCGCCGTACCAAGGCCGAGGATGTAGCTGAGGGTCAGCTCCATGTTACCACCCCTGATCTTTTCCGATGTCCCTGTGCCGGAGAGAGACGCCCCCCGGCAGGCTGCCGAAGTGTCCGTACAGCCTCTCGGCCACCGTCACCGACCGGTGGCGCCCGCCGGTGCAGCCGATCCCGATGTGAAGGTGGCTCTTCCCCGACTTCAGGTAGAGCGGGATCACGTACTCCAGGAAGGCGACCATCCTGTCCCAGAACCTCGACGCCTCCTCCGAGCGCCAGATGTACTCCTGGACGGCGCCGTCCACGCCGGAAAGAGGCTGAAGTTCGGGCAGATAATAGGGGTTCGGAAGGAACCGCACGTCGAACAGATAGTCGCAGTCCGCCGGGGCTCCGTACTTGAAGCCGAAGGAGGTGACCACGAGGGAGACCCCCTCCCGCTCGTCGCAGTACTCCGAGAGCAGGCGCTTCTGGAGGTCGCCCAGGGACATACGCGACGTGTCGATGACCGTATCGGCCAAGTCGAGAACCCGTTTCAACCGCTTCCTCTCGTCGGTGATGCTCTCGAGAAAGGAGCCGTCCCGTCCCAGAGGGTGGCGTCGCCGCGTGAACTCGAACCGCCGGAGCAACGTCCCGTCGTCGGCGTCGAGGAACAGGACGTCCACCCTCGGGAATTGGCTCCTGAGCGTCGCGACGGCCGTGGGAAAGTCGTCGAGGAGCGTCTCGCCCCGAACGTCGACCACCGCCGCCACGCCGTACTTCACCGCAGCCCTGTGCTTCCCGAGCAGGAGGATGAGCTGCGGAAGAAGGGCCGACGGGATGTTGTCGATGGCGAACATGCCCTGGTCCTCCAGGACCTTGAGGGCCGTGGACTTCCCCGCACCGGACATGCCGGTGATGATGATGCAGCGCCTGACCTCCGTCACATCGTTCGTCATGTCGCTATCCATTGCCGCACTCCCCGTCCCAGCCGCAGAGGATCTCGATGCCGTGCCGCAGAGACGGCGCGACGGCGGTGAGGCACTCGACGGCTCCCTTTTCGCTCCCCGGGAGGGCGATGATAAGGGTTTTCCCCCGGATCACGGCATTGCTCCGGCTCAGAGCCGCCCTGGGCGTGATGGCCGCGGAGGCGCGGCGCATGGCCTCGCCTATGCCCGGGACCTTTCGCTCGCCCACCCTCTCGAGCGCCTCGGGCGTCACGTCCCTCGGGGAGAAGCCCGTCCCCCCCGTGGTCAGGATGAGCTCCGCTCGCCCCTCGTCGCACCAGCGCTCCAGAATTCGGGCGATGGCCTCTTCGTCGTCGGGGACCGTGGCCCGCTCCGTCACCGTTCCTCCGAAAAGAGGCACCTCCCTTGCAAGGGCCGGCCCCGACCGGTCGTCCCGTTCGCCCCTGCTCCCCTTGTCGCTCACCGTCAGGATGCCCACGCGAATGGGGCGAAGCACGGCGCACCGCCGCGAGACGGATACGAACCCGCCGCGGATCATGGACAGGGCCGACGTGCCGTGTTGGTCTGCCTCCCCTATTCCGCACAGGACGTCGTCCACGGACAGCGTGCCCTCCGTCGGGACGGGCGATTCCGAGAGGACGAACCCCGCGCTTTTCTCCTCCAGCGCCCTCGCCCCTGGGGCGAGGAGCCGAAGCGCCCTCCGCTCGCCGTTGAAGGACGGTTCCCCGGCGCCCGTGATCCCGAGAAGGCAGAGCCGGTGGGAACGGAGGCTTTGCCCGTCGTGCTCCAGAATCTCAAGAATTCTCATGGTCATCCACCCCCGCCGCCCTGTAGGTGCCGCTCTTTCCTCCCGACTTCATCACAAGGCGTACCCCCTCGATGGTCATCGCCTTCGAGGCCGCCTTGCACATGTCGTAGACCGTCAGCGCCGCGACGGACACGCCCGTCAGCGCCTCCATCTCGACGCCCGTCACGTCTCTGGCCGTCACGGAGCAGCGGATGCGGATCCTCCGCTCCTCGCGGAGGAGGTCGCAGGCCACGGAGACGCTGTCGATCCGTATGCCGTGGCAGAGCGGAATGAGGTCGGGCGTCCTCTTCACCGCCATGATGCCCGCCAGCTCCGCTACCCGGAGGACGTTGCCCTTCCGCCCCGTGCCCTCGCTGTCGAGGCTCGCGCAGACGGCCTCGTCGAGGAGGACCCACCCCTCGGCCTCCGCCCGTCGGAGCGTCCTGTCCTTTTCGCTCACATCCACCATCGTCGGCCGACCATCGTCGTCCAGATGGGTCAGCCTGAAACGCCTCGTCACTGGAGCATCACCCTCCGATCCGGGACATATGACGGTATCCCGGGGAATCCGTCTCCTTCGGGAGCCCCGTCCCGCCCTCCCTGGGTTTCGCCGCCGCCGCCGCGAGGATGAGGGCCTGGAGTGCCGAAGCATCCCTCATCCGCAGCGCCTCCATGATCGGCACGCTGTCGTCCCTGAACAGGCATGAACGGATCTCGCCCGTGGCCGTCACCCTCAGCCGGTTGCACCGCCCGCAGAAGTGATCCGACACGGCGGAGATGATCCCCACCCGCTGCCCCGTTCGCTCGTGGACGTAGTACCGGGCCGGCCCGTTCGGACCCTGGGTCGGCGCCTCGTCCGGCAGCCATGCGTCGGGAGCTGGGAGACGGCCCCGGATCTCTTCGGCCGGGACGTACTCCTCTCGGGACCAGACCTGTCCGTCCAGGGGCATGAACTCGATGAAGCGGAGCAGGACGCCCTTTCTGCCCGCGAACAGGACAAGGTCCTCGATCTCGGCCGCGTTGACGCTTCGCACGACCACCGTGTTCAGTTTCACGGGGACGCTGCCCGCCGCCAGCACGGCGTCGATGCCCCGAAGGACCTGGTCGATGCCACCCATCGCCGTCATCGCGGTGAATTTCGACGGGTCGAGGGTATCGAGGCTCACGTTCACGCTGTCCAACCCGAGGGCGGGAAGCCGGTCGGCCCAGGCCTCCAGAAAGGAGCCGTTCGTCGTGACGGCCATGGCGAGGTGCGGGAAACGGTTCCGCACTTCGGCGAGGAAGGGGACGAACCCCTTGCGGACGAAGGGCTCGCCGCCCGTGAAGCGAACTCTCCGGACCCCGAGACCGGTGAGGACCTCGCAGAGAAAGAGGATGTCCTCGTAGGTCATGATCCTCTCGTGGGGGATCCATGCCACGCCCTCGGCGGGCATGCAGTAGCGGCACCGGAAATTGCACCGGTCCGTGACCGAGATCCGTACGTAGTCGAGGGACCGCCCGAAGGGGTCGCGGATCACGCCGGCCATCGGTACCCTCCCATGGCCTCCACGTCGCTCCTCCATGCCTTATCCTCCAGGGCGGACAGGAGGGCCCGCATCCCCGGGTGCCCATCGTGGCTCGCCCGGTACACCAGCTCGTAGGGCTCCTCGCAGAGCGGAAGGAAGTCGAGGTGGAGCGCGTCCGCCACCGACTTGATCCCGAGCGCCACATCGGCGAAGCCCAGGGCGACCTTGTTGGCCGCGTCGAAATGGGTCACGCTCTGGTTGTCATACCCCTGGACCTCCCCGGGCTCGACGCCCTCCTCCATCAGCAGGACATCGAGCAGGACTCTCGTGCCCGCCCCCGTCTGGCGGTTCACGAGCGACACGTCGGGGCGCCTCAGGTCCCCGACGGATCGGATACTCTTGGGATTGCCCCGCCGGAGGATCATGCCCTGCTGCCGGAAGAAGATCAGCCGCCGCACGATGTCCCCGTCTCCCCCGAAGAACTCCTCGAGGTAGGGCGTGTTGTAGGTCCCCGTCCCGGGGTGCAGCAGGTGGCAGGCCGTCAGATGGCAGTCGCCCCGGGCGAGGGCAGCCAGGCCTCCAAGGCTTCCGATGGACCGCAGCACGATATCGCCGCCCTGTCTCCGCACGCTGGTGGCGATCCGTTCGAGGGCCGGATCGTTCGAGCCCTGAAACAGGATTCGGTTCCCCCACGGAACGTCCCGGACCATCCAGGCCTCGATGGACGACCCGCGGGGTAGCTCGGCGGCGGCCGAGGGGAGCAGGGCGACGGCGTCCATCTCCGAGAAGGACCAGAGAGAGCTCGCCCCCGAGGGGAGAGGGTAGGCCTTCCGGACGCCCTCCAGCTCCGCGCACTTGAGGCGGACCCACTCCTCCCGGCCGTGGGAGGACGAATAGGGGCTCATGAGCATGAGCTCCTCGGTGCCCAAGGCTCCGATGGCCTGGGGGAAGACCGTTTTTTCGTCGAAGCCGCCGCGGCTGAGGAGCTGGAGGATCGGGTAGACGATGGACCAGAGGATGACGGCGTTGGACATGGGGAACCCGGGAAGATTGACGGCCACGGTCCTTCCCAGGAGAGCCGCCGATGCCGGGCGACCCGGCTTCATGAGAAGCCATCGGAACAAGGGCTCGCCCATGCGCTCGAAGAGCGAGAAGGTATGGTCTCGCTCGCCCTTGGCCGATCCGGCGCACAGCAGGATGAGGTCGTACCTGTCCCGATGCTCCTGCAGAAAGGACGCCATCCGGTCGGGGTCGTCTGGAAGACAGGGGGCTACGTCCACGGGGAAACCCCATTGTGAGAAATACCCCGTGACGAGCAGCGAGTTCGTCTCGCCTACCTGCCCCGGCTGCCGGACCTCCGCGCGGAGCCACTCCTCCAGCGGGACGATTTCATCGCCCGTCGGGATGTAGAGGGTCCTCGGCCGCCGGGCCACCTGCACCTCGGAGAGGCCCGCAAGGGCGATGAGGGCCGAGAGCGGCGGAGTAACGACCTCACCCCGCCGGGCGATGATCTGCCCCTTCACCACATCCTCGCCCAGGGGACGGACGTGCTCCCCGGCGACGAGTGGTCGGACGACCGAGAGGATGCGGCGCTCCCGGTTCAATGCCGTATCCTCCACCATGACGACGGCGTCGAACTGGGCTGGGACCTCGTTCCCCGTGTTCACCCACTGAAAGGCCTCCTTATCGAGAAGGACCGGCGACGACGGCGAAGCGCCAGCCGTCCGCGACGAACAGACGGCATATCCGTCCATGGCGGATCCGTTGTAGTGGGGCACGTTCCGTTCGGACAGCAGGTCCTCGGCGAGGGTCCGGCCCAGAGCCTCCTGAACGGCACAGGTCTCGGGGGGCAGCAGAGGACATCGCGCCCTCAGAATCTCCCAGGCCCGCTCGAGGGCGATGTGCATGTTCTCCTTCACCAGAGCCACAGCTCCACCTCCTCGCCCGCCCGCACCGTCTCCTGGGAGGCAGGGAGCCTGCAGAGCCCATGGGCATGGGTCAGAGCACCGGCGAAACCGGACTTCACCGGAAGAGGCACGACTCGCCCCTTCTCGATGCGCCCCGGGGTGAACTCCTCCACGCCCGCCTGGGCGAAGATGGTCTCGGCGGCGGGCAGGTGCACGGACGTCCAGGTCCCCTCGGCTGAACCCCAGATCATGGCGTTCAACAGGGGCAGCGCCACGGCGTACCATGAGACGAAACAGGAGAAGGGGTGCCCCGGCAGACCGAACAGAAGCTTCCGCTCCCGTGCCATGCCGGCGATGAGCGTGGGCTTGCCGGGCGACATGAGGATGCCCCGCACGAGAAGCCCCGGCGCGGGCAGCTCCTCCATAATGGAGGAGCTGTGGTCCCTCATGCTCACCGACGACTCCCCGCTGACCAGCACCACGTCGCACTCGTCCATGGCCCGGAAGAGGACGGAACGCAGCGACTCGCGGTCGTCCCCGGCGATGCCGAAGAACCGCGAGGTGTAGCCCTCCTCGCGAAGGGAGGATGCCAGAAGGACGCTGTTCACGTCGCGAAACTGCCCCGGGCGAAGGCGGGCCGTCCCGGCAGGGACGATCTCGTCCCCGGTGCTGACGATGCCCACGGTGATGTCGGGGAGCGGGACGCTCCCGATGCCCGCCATGGCCAGCAGGCCGAGGGTGCGGAAATCGAGCCTTCGCCCGGCGGGCAGGAGCACGTCGCCGGCGCGGAACTCCTCGCCCGCCGACAGGACGTTCTCCATTCGCTGGACGGCGCGCCGGATCTCGAGCCACCCCTTCGTCGCCTCGGCGTCCTCCGTCATCACGACGGCGTCCGCCCCTGAGGGCAGGATCCCCCCCGTATGAATGAGAGCGCACTCCGTGCTCCCCAGTGCAAAGGTCGGGAGACGGCCCATAACGACCTCCCCAGCCTCTCTCAGAAAGACCGGGTTCGCCGGTGTCGCACCGTGGCTGTCCACGCTCCGGACAGCGTATCCGTCTCTCGTGCTTCGATCGTAGGGGGGGAAGTCCTCGGGGGCGATGATCGGACGCATAATCCGGCGACCCGCCGCCTCTTCGAAGGGCAGAGTCCGTTCCCCGAAGGCCCACGGAAAGGCAAGGGCGCGCGAAACGGCGGCGATTCCTTCCTCACGGGGCGTCAGGTCCTGCAGGACACCGGCCACGTCGCTCTCTCCTCCGTCAGCGCATTCGGACCGCCACGACAGGGAACCCGGCGCCTGAGAGCTTCTTTGAAAGGGCATCAGCATCGGACTGGCTCATTCCCGCGGGGACGGTCACCCGATAGAAGGTCCTGCCGCTCACCTGCGCCGAGGTGATGACAGCCGAATAGCCCGCCTTCTTCGCCTGAGCGCTCACCTCTTCGGCGCCGCTCCGGTTCGTGAAGGAACCGATCTGCACACCCCAGGTGCTCGTGGAGGCGGACGGCGCTTTCGTCGTCGGAGGCGCCTTGGGCGCTGCGGTCGTCGCGCTCGGCTTGGCGGCGGGGGGCGGCGATGGTTTCTTTGGTGCGGCGACGGGGGCCGCCTTGGGTTGCGCTTTGGGTGTCGCCGCCGTCCGCACAGGCTCCGTCTTCTTCTGGGCCGCGGGCTGGACAGGGGCGGGGGCTTTTTCCGAGGAGCCGACGGGAACGGCCAGGACGCTGGGCGTCCCTTTGCCAGCTCCGTTCGAGGGCGCCTGGGGTGTCTCGCGATCGATCGTCGGAGGCGTCTGATTCACTCCCGCTCCATCCGTCTGCGCGACCTGCCGGGGCGCAGGGGACGGGACGGAGGCCCGGGTCGGCGTGCCGGACAGGAAGAACAGCTTTATCCCGACAAGAAGAAGCCCCACGGCCACAAGGCCTATGATCGGCAGCATGATATCCCCGAAAGGGAGCATGAAACGCCTCTCCTTCATCCTTTTGCTCTCTCTGATGGACATTCCGGTGCACTCCCCCTCTCTTCCGGCTCCCTCGACGCGTCAGGCAGGAACCGGTGCGATTCCTGCCTGACGCGTCGCTGCACACGTACGACAATCCTCTGACTCAGACACGTTCCGGGAGCTACTTCCCGCCCTTCTGACTCTTCCGTATGATGGACGGAATGTCGTAGGGATTTTTGGGAACGCCCGTCACAGTGAAGAGATCCTCGTCCTGGGGCTGAGGGGATACGCTCTCCGTCTCCTCGAGGACGACTCCGGCGCTCTTGCTCCGCGGTGCGGCCTTCGAGAAGTTCGTCGTCGTGCTCGCCCTCTTCTCCCGTTCCGAGGAAAAGCCCGTGGCGATCACCGTGATCATGAGTTTATCGGTCATGTCCTCGTTGACGGTGTGCCCCCAGATGACCAGAGCGTCCTCGTCCGCCGTCTCCGTTATGATCTGCGCCGCCTTCCGTATCTCGTGCATGCCGAGGTCCGAACCGCCGGTGATGTTGAAGAGGATGCCCTTCGCCCCCTTCATGGGGATGGACATAAGGGGCGACTTGATGGCCGTCTTGGCCGCATTTTCCGCCCTGTTCTCGCCCTCGCCGACTCCGATGCCCATAATGGCCGACCCGGCATTCTGCATGACCATCCGAACGTCGGCGAAGTCCACGTTGATCAGGCTCGGATAGAGGATGAGGTCCGTCACACCCTGCACGGCCTGTCTGAGGACTTCATCCGCAAGCCGGTAGGCATCGGCGTGCTTCGTCTTTTCGTCCGTCAGCTCCAGAAGGCGGTCGTTCTCCACGACGATCAGGGCGTCCACCTTCTCCTTCAGGGCGGCGATTCCCGCCATGGCCTGCTTTCTGCGGCGGTTCATCTCGAAGGAGAAGGGGAAGGTCACGACGGCGACCACAAGGGCTCCGGCCTCTTTGGCGGCCTCGGCGATGATGGGCGATGCGCCCGTCCCGGTCCCGCCGCCCATGCCGGCGGTGATGAAGACCATGTCGGCCCCGGTGACGACCTCCTTGATCTTGTCCAGCGTCTCCTTGGCGCTGTTCATGCCGATGTCGGGGTTTGAGCCGGCGCCCAATCCCTTCGTCAGCTTCTCCCCCAGGGTGATCTTCGTCGTCGCCTCGGAGAGCTGAAGGGACCCGATGTCCGTGTTCGCGGCGATGAAGTGGACGCCCGATATCCCGCTTCGGATGATGTGATTCAGGGCATTTCCGCCGCCTCCGCCGACGCCTATGACCTTGATCTCCTCCCTGTGCGGCCTGGGACTCTCATTTACCTGGAATGCATGCTCCATGTCCTTCTCCTCCCCAAATCCTGAATGCGGCGCTTCAGAAGAGCTCTTTCACGGACTTCTTGATATACTCCAGCAGACCTCTCACGCTCCGGACGCTTCCTCCGTCGTTTCTCTTGGCCGATTTCCCGACAGCCGGCTGAGCCAGGGAGGACACCCCCGATCGAAGCTGGGACACGGGGGCCTCGATGAAGCGGTAGGGATTTCGCTCCTTGCTGCTCATGTATCGCACGATGCCCGCAGCGGTGGCATATTCGCAGTCGTTTCGCCCGGGGGGCATCTGGTACATATCCAGCGGATCGGCGATCCGGACGGGGACGTTGAGCACCTCCGACGCGAAGAAATCGATCCCCGGCGTCTTCGCCACTCCTCCCGAGAGGACGGCCCCCGCGGGGAACATGTGCATCTTGTACTCGGCAAGCTGGTTCATGACGTGCTCGCCGAAGAGCTCCTCAAGACGGCAACGGACGACGTCCACCGCCTCCTGAACGTTGAAGGTCACGGTCCGGCCGCGCACGTCCACGTCAAGCTCCTGCTCCTCCTCGGCGGGCAGCAGGGACACCATCTTCTTGATCTCCTCGGCCTTGCTGATGGGGATCTTCATGACGTAGGCCAGGTCGTTCGTGATGTGGTCTCCACCGATGGGGACGACGGAGAGCTTCACGGGACGGCCGTCCGTGTACATGGCCACGCCCGTGGTGCCTCCCCCGATGCAGAGCGAGATGACGCCCGCCCTCGTCTCCTCGTCCGTGAGGGCGCCGAGGGCGCTGGCGAGGGACTTCACCACAAGCCCGTTCACGGCCACCCCGGCGCTCTCCACGCAGTTGATGATGTTCTGCACCACCGTCGTCGGAATGATCACCGACTGGAGCTCCATCTCGAGACGGATGCCCGTCATGCCGAGGGGGTCGTCGATTCCGGAGTTTCCGTCGATGGAGTATTTGACGGGGATCGTGTGCAGGGTGACTCTGTTGGAGGGTATGGAGAGCTCGCTCTGGGCAGCCTCGATCACCCGCTCCACATCGGCGATGGAGACCTGCCGGGGCGTTCTGCCCAGGGAGATCATCCCCCGGGACATGACCGACGTGACATCCATCCCGCTGAAGGAGACCGTGGCCTCCGAAATCTGAAAACCGACCATGTTCTCGGCGTCCCGCACCGCCTGCCGGACGGACCGCACCGCCTGCTCCAGATTGATGATAAGCCCTTTTCGTATTCCCTGGGACGGGGCGTATCCGACCCCGATAATCTGCGGCTCCTGGAAACGGGAATCTCGTTCCGCGACCACCACGGCGGTCTTGCTCGTACCGAGATCCAGCCCTACGAGAATTTCCGGCTCTTTATACACCTATCTCCCGCTCCCTTCTGCTCCACCCCTCGACACACGCCGAACGATGATTCGATCCGTATACGTAGTATCTATTATAAGGTCTTCGCCTGAAAAATGGAACTCGTTCAGAATCTGCGAGACCGCCTCGGCATACTCGCGCCACTTATCCTGGTCGCCCCGGACGAGCAGGCGGATGTTCCACTCCTTTATCCTGAGGACCAGCTCAAGGAGCGGGTGTCCGGCCCTCCGCGTCACGTACACGCTTTTTGCGGCGCCCATCCAACCGCTCTTCGCCAGCCCATCCAGCCATGCCATGTAGGACTCCACAGGCAGATCCGCGCTGGACACCACCTCTCCCTCGGCGGGCGTGCCCCGGGGGGAAGGAAGATCGTCGGACATGATGAAGAGGGGGCTCTTGGGGGGCTGTATGCCTGTAAGGACGGCGTTCAGGGGGTGGTCCCTCTCCCAGAGCTTCCCCTCCCTGGTGAGGTAGAACTGTTTCTTGCGCCACTCAATGGACAGCCGGGGCACCAGAGGCTGCAACAGCACCGCCGCCCCGTTCACGCCCCTTCTCTGCACCGAGAACGCCAGCGGATACGAACTTTCAATTTTCCTCTTCAGATCCTCCGAGCGGAGGAAGAAGAGCGGCCAGTATCTCAGCGTCTCGGGATCGGTGTTCCTCCAGAAAAAGGACTCCGCTGCGGGGTCCTGCGCGACGATATCTGGCCCATCGAGGGTCATCGGCTGGAAAAACTGCTCTCCTGCGAAGAGGCCTCCCGCCAAGAAGGAGCAGAGAAGAAGGGACAGGGACAAGACCTTCATGGACGCGCACTCTCCCCGCACCCTCCCGAGAAGGCGCGGACGTCAGATATGGAGCGCCAGCGAACGCATCTTCTGCAGGAACATGTCCCCCACATTGGAAACGTCCCCCGCTCCTATGGTCAGGACGATGTCCCCCTCCGTGCAGTACTGCTCGAGCTCCAGGACGGCGTGTTCGAGAGAACGACACTCGATGCACACCACGTTTGCGTCTCTTTGCAGAATCTGCGCTATCATCCCCGACGAGACCCCCTCGATGGGGTCCTCATCCGCCCTGTAGACGGGGAGCAGAAAGACCGTCGGGGCGTCGGAGAGGACCTGGGCGAACTCCCTGTACAGCGCAAGGGTTCTCGTGAACCGATGAGGCTGGAAGGCGACGAGGACACGCCGCTCGGGGTACATTCTGTTCAGGGCCTCCAGGGTCGCCGCAATCTCTCGGGGGTGGTGGCCGTAGTCGTCGTAGACATCCACGCCGTGGGCGTTGCCTATGTACTGGAGCCGCCTTTTGGCGCCCCTGAAGTCCTTGAGGACCCGCCGTACGACGGGAAAAGGGATGCCGACTTTATGCGCCACGGCGCAGGCCGCAAGGGCGTTGAGGATGTTGTGGTTCCCCGAGACGGACAGTTCGAGGTCGGCCACGACGTGGCCGTGGTGAACCAACGAGAAGGAGACGCCGCCCCCATGATTGTGCTGGACGTCGACGGCTCCCCACGTCCAGCCGCGCCCCCAGCCGTAGGTCTCCGCCTCGCGGGGCAGGGGAGCCCTCGCCATGATCCGTCCGAGCCCCATATCTTCGCCGCAGAGGACGAGGAGCCCGTCCTCCTTCGCGTTCGCGATGAAACGGGAGAAGGCCTCGAGGACGCTCTCGAACGTCGGATAGTGGTTGACATGGTCCCAATCCACATTGGTCACGACGGCGATGTTCGGGTGAAACTTTTCGAAGGAGCCGTCGCTCTCGTCGAGCTCGGCCACCATGTGACGGCCGTCTCCGAGTTTCGCGTTGACCCCTATGTCACAGAGCTCCCCGCCGATCGCGAGGGTCGGATGAAGCCCGGCCTGTTCGAAGATCAGGCCGATCATCGAGGAGGTGGTCGTCTTGCCGTGGGTTCCCGCCACGCCGATGCCGAAGCGGGAGTCGAAAATCCAGCTCAGGACCTCTCCGCGATGGGCCACGGGGATGCCCTGCTCCCGCGCCGCCTGCAGTTCAATGTTGTCCTCGGCGATGGCGGTGCTGTAGACGAGAAGGTCCGGGACGAACTTGTCCATGTGGGCACGGCTGTGCCCCAGAACGACGGCTATCTCCTCCTTGAGGACTTTGTCCACATAGGACGTATGGTTCATGTCGCATCCGCTGACCTCGTATCCCAGCTCCGCGAGTAAAAGGGCCAGTCCGCTCATCCCAGCTCCACCGATGCCCATAAGATGAATCCGACGTATTCCGTTCAGGTTCGATAGTGGACTATTCACGCTCGGTTCTCTCCCTTCCGATATGGGACGAGATCAGCCGCCATAAACGTTCAGACTCATCTTCCCCTGTCCGCCTTCGCGTTCGAGGGGGGGTACTCTGTATAACACCCAGAACTTTTTTCTTCAGAAGCTCCGTTGAATCGCCCTCGTTCCAAAGAGCGCCGCCGTTTTCCCGCATAAAGAGCCTGGCGTTGTTTTCCTGATGGTTGTCGCTCGCCTGCGGCCACGGCACCACTACCGAGGGGATACCCCATGCAGCCAGTTCAAAAAGCGTCGAGGCTCCTCCCCGGGTGATGGCCATATGAAGCAGGGAATACAGGTTCGCCATATTCCACTGCCTGCCAAGATAGAGAAGGTTGTCGGTCTCCTCTTCATCGGCTGGTTTTTCGCCGAGCACAAGGAAGAGGTATTGCCGCATCTCCTCGTCCCGGGCCATGTATCGTAGTAATTGTATCAGGGGTTCGCTCATAAGGGAACCTCCGAGAATTCCGATCATTTTCCTGTCGGGAGGGCTCCCTGCGAGCCCCATGGCTTGCCACGCGCGTCCGCGGTCCACGGGGACGACGAGGCGCACGGGAACACCCGTCGTCCTGTAGGACTCCGGCGCCAGCGGCAGACATTCGCTCCAGCCCGATGCGACGGTTTTGCCCATCTTCGCCGCCAGCCTCGTGACCTTGCCCGCCACGCTGTTCTGTTCGTGTACCACCACGGGAATCCGGCTGAATGCGCTCACCAGGAGGGGGATAAAGGAGAGGTAGCCTCCGAAGAGCACGCAGCAGTCCGGGACCTCGGACCGTACATGCCGCCGGAAGAGCCCCAGGGAGCGCCCCATCTCGCCCCACCGGCGCATCTTCTGTGAAAAGTCCGGGACGCCGAAGGGCGAACCGCTTATGGGCAGGACGACCGGTTCTACGCCCTGGGAGAAGTAAATCTCCCGCTCCAGCGAGCGGGAGCCGCATATGAAGGAGACCCGCACCGCCTCATGATGCTCCTGCACCCATCGTCCGAAGGAGATGGCCGGGAAGATATGTCCGCCTGTACCGCCTGCGACGAGACAGAGGGCGCTCATGAGGCGTATATCTCCCTGCAGGCCCTCATCAGAAGGCCCACCTTCGCCCACATGAACAGCAACGAACTTCCGCCGTAGCTGACGAAGGGCAGCGGGATGCCTGTCAGGGGCATGAGCTTCAGGACCCCTCCGAGATTGATGAAAAAGGGGATCAGCACCGAGACCGTTACGCCCCAGACCAGAGAGGCGAGGAAGGGGTCCTCCGTGCTCCTGGCCGCCTTGTACACCGAGCAGGCCCTCGTCGTCCACAGAAAGAAGAGGAGGATCACCGAGATGGTCCCGACGAAGCCGAACTCCTCCCCTATGGTGGCGAAGATATAGTCCGTGTGGGCAGCGGGGAGGTAGTTGAGCTTCTGCAGCCCCTTCCCGATCCCCACGCCCAGAATGCCGCCGTTGGAGAAGGCCACAAGCCCCTGAATCATCTGAAATCCGCTGTCCATCGGCTCCTCCCACGGGTTCAGGAAGGCCATGTACCGTCGGACACGGTACCCGGCGCTGAGGATCAGGGGGAAGGAGGCCATCAGGGCGCCGCCTCCCAGGAAAACGGGCCAGCTCCACCCCCTCGCCTCCACGTGCAGGGCCATGACGAGGCCGAAGATCACCATCGTCCCTCCGATGTTCGGCTGGAAGATCAGGGGGAGGACGGAGATCCCCAGGATCATGAGCGTGACCGAGAGGAAGGATGAGAGCCCTCTCTTGGGCGAGACGCTCATGAGCTTCGCAAGATGAACGGCCACTGCGAGGGAGAGGAACTCCACGGGCTGGAAGCGGAAGCCGCCCACCCCGAGCCATCGCCTGGCGCCTCCCGCCTTGATGCCCACGCCCGGGATCAGCGTCAGCACGAGGAGGAGGAGGGCGAAGAGCCAGATGATGCCGCTGGAACGCCTCCAGAAGGAGATGGGGATGACGTACACCATGACCATGGCGCCGATGGCGATGCAAAACCACTGGACCTGGCGCAGTCCGAGGGCGAAGGGCGAGCCGAGCTCCTCCAGGGAGACCTGGGCCGTCAGGGAGAAGATCATCATGATCCCGAAGGCGACGAGCACCAGAGGGATCATCCACAGAAGCGGATCGACCCGGACGTGCACGCCTTCGCTCTCCTGCCGGTAGGCCCTCTCCATGGACACGATCACCGCCCCATCCCCAGCACGATCTGCTGAAAGTGTTCGCCGCGCCGCTTGTAGTTCGGGTACATATCCCAGCTGGTGCACGCCGGCGAGAGGAGCACGACCCCGCCGTCGGGCACGGCGAGCGTCGCCTGCCGCACGGCGTCCTCCATGGTCTCCGCCTCGAGGACGACGGGACACCGGGCTTCCCGGAGCGCCCGGACGATCTTGTCCTTCTCCTCTCCCAGGACGACGGCAGCACAGGCGTTGGTCCGAACGGCCTCGGCAAGAGGCCCGTACTCCTCCCCCTTGCCCTGCCCTCCGAGAATGATCGCCTTGTCGCCGGGGATCGAGACGAGGGCCGTGATCGTCGACGCCACGTTCGTCCCCTTGGAGTCGTCGATGTACAGGATGCCCCCGACACGGCCGACCTCCTGACACCGATGCGGCAACCCCTTGAACCCGGAAAATCCCTCGGCGGAGGAGAGCGCCCCTGCGCCGAGCATCCGAAGCGCCGCCGCGGCCATGGCTCCGTTTTCGACGTTGTGCTTCCCTATGAGCGGCAGCTGGTCGAAGGAGAAAAGAAGCTCCATCTGCCCGTCTCGAACGAGGAAGACCTCTTCGCGGTCACCGTCGGCCAGAATTTCCAAGGGAGCGGGCTCATGGCGCTGATTGCGCCACCAGAACTCCGCGACGGACGATCTTTCCCTCCGCCCCAGAAGTTCGGAAACATCCCGTCCCTGGACGATGGCCATCCCTCCTTCCCTCTGGTTGGCGAAGATATTGGCCTTCGCTCCCACATAGGCTTCGTAGCTCCCATGCCAGTCGATGTGGTCCGGGGCGAGGTTCGTCACCACGCCGAGGGCACAGGAGAAGCGCGTGCTCCAGTGCAGCTGGAAACTGCTCAGTTCGACCACGATGTAGTCCCACGACTGCAGCGCGGCGTCGGCCAAGGCTCGGCCGATGTTCCCCGAGAGGGAGACCTTGTACCCGTTTCGCTCGAGCATATGGGCGATCAAGGACGTCGTTGTGCTCTTCCCGTTGCTCCCCGTGATTCCGACGAGCGTGCCGTATAGATAGGGCGTGAGAAAATCGAGCTCCCCCACCACCGGGCACCTTCTCTGCCGCGCTTCCTCGACGACGAGTGCCGACGGAGGGATGCCCGAGCTGAGGACGAGCATGTCCGCCTCGAAAGCCCGCTCCGTATGCCCTCCATCCTCCCACCCTATGCCCCGGGCTGCGAGGCGACCGCGGACGTCGTCCGCCACGACGCCTTTGTCGGAGACGAAGACCCGGGCGCCGAGGCGTTCCGCCAGGAGGGCAAGCCCCTCTCCGCTGACGCCCGCGCCGATGACCGTAACCCTTTTTTCCTGAAGAGCACCGTGCCCCATCCCGCTCATCGCTCCATCCTCCGGGCGCTCATTCCGAGAAGATCCACGTGATGACCGTCGCAAGCAGCGTCAACCCCACCCCGTGGATGATCCAGAAACGCGCCACAATCTGCGTCTCGCTCCACCCCAGCAGCTCGAAGTGATGATGCATGGGGCTCATCAGAAAGACCTTCCGTTTATAACCGTGAATGGCCACGAGCTGAATCGCCACCGAGGCGATCTCGAGGCCGAAGAGGAAGCCCAGGGGAAGAAGCGCGATGAGACAGTCGCCGTAGACGCAGAAGCTGATGAGCATCCCCGCCAGGAAGTGGGACCCCACATCGCCCATGAAGATCTTCGCAGGGTGGGCGTTGTGCCAAAGAAAGGCGGTGCACAGGGCGAGGCCCGCCAGGACCGAGTAGAATATGGGGTCGTCGAGAGGGAGCCAGATGAGCGCTCCGAGCAGGGACAGGATGCAGGCCCCCGCCGCCAGTCCGTCCAGACCGTCGGTCACGTTGACGGCGTTCAGAACGCCGATGGAGAGGAACATGATGACGGGCACGGCCAGCCAGACCGGGAGTTCGATGCCGGGCCACAGGCTGATCCCGTGGTACACCGAGGTCCAGTACGCCCACGGGATCACGAGGACGATCTGCGCGACCAGCTTGTAGATGCTTGCGAACCCCTCGCTGGACTTCATCCGGAATTTGATCCAGTCGTCGGCGAACCCGATGGCCGCCGCACCGAGGGGAAGGAGCCAGAGGGCCCCCAGCTCGGACCACACATCCAGGGAGAGCCCTCCGATCAGGGGGATGGTGACGAGGGCGACGGGGATGAAGACCACACCGCCCATGGACGGGGTGGACGATTTCGTCGCGATGTGGTTCCGGGGCCCATAGGCCTTCTGTATGAGCGTGACCCGCCACTGGTGGAGCTTGCCGATCCAACGCTCCTGGAGCCATATTTCAAGAGCCATGACGACGGCGATCACGACGACGAATTTCACTGCTCTTCCCCCTCGAGAAACGCGACAAGCCTGTCCAGGCGATTTCCGTGAGACCCCTTCACCAGAAGCACATCGCCCTTCCCCAGGCCTGAACGAAGCTGCTCTCCAAGAGCCGCAGCGTTCTGTATCAGCTCTCCGTTGGTTGGCAGCGGCTCTTCCTCCGCGACGCGCGCCCATATCGCCCCATAGAGCCACACCCAGTCGTAGGGCTTGAAAAGGGCGAGCAGGGCGCGGTGGTAATCGACCTCCGACGCTCCGAGTTCGAGCATCTCGCCGATCACGGCGAACCGGCGCCGCGCGGGAATCCTTGCCCCCTCCTCGAGGGATGCGCGAAGGGAGGTGGGGTTGGCGTTGTACGCATCATCCACCAGGATCGCGCCCGATGGCAGGACGACGATCCGCCCCCTCCCGGCGAGGGGCGACATGGTCTCGAGTTCGGCCAGTATCCGGTCCCGGGAGCCGCCGAGATAAAAACCCACGGCCAGGGCGAACCCTATGGCATAGGCCCCGTGACGCCCGAAGAACTGGGAGGACACGAAACAGGCCCCGCCCGGGTACTTGAAGTCGAAGGTCAATCTCGGCCGCCCGCGATCGAGCAGGAACTCCGGCGACCTCATCTGGAAATCCCCCTCTTCGCAGCCCACGGCGAACGTCTGGACCTCCGGCGGAAAGGCTGCTTTTTTTTCGCCGAGGAGTCTGTTATCTCCATTATAAAAGAAGGCCTTGAGCCGAGGCGACCGGAGGATCTCGCACTTCGCCTCCAGGATCCCCTCCACGGATGAAAAACCCTCCAGGTGCGACGGGACGACCTCCGTGACGACGGCGATGGTCGGAGGAAAGAAGCGGACCATCTCCGCTATCTCCCCGGGGTGGTTCGCCCCCATCTCGAGAATGAGCGCTTCACTCGTCTCGGGCATGCCCAGGATCGTGAGGGCGCATCCGACAAGGGTGTTGTAGCTGTGCTCCGATGAATGGACGCTGAAGGACGTGGCCAGGCAGCGGCGGAGGATCTCCTTCGTCGTCGTCTTGCCCACGCTGCCCGTGATGGCGATGACCTCCAGATCCTTCGACCGGGCCAGCAGCTTCGACGCAAGGTCGGGAATGTCGCGGAAACAATCCTTCAGACGGATGGACGGGACGGAGTCCGGCACGTTTGCGTCGTCCTCGCAGAGGATCAGCGATGCTCCCCTTCCGACGGCATCCGCGATGAAATCGTGCCCGTCCTGCTTGGTCCCCCGAAAGGCGACAAAGGCATCTCCGGGGCCGACAAGACGGCTGTCCGCAAGGAATTTTCCCGGGACGGGACCGTCGGGGCCCTTCAGGCGTGCGCCTGCGGCGGAGGCCAGAGAGGACATCCTCATCGCCACGTCACTCCCTTGCGCGCCGCCCATGCAAGCACGGCATCCCGGTCCGAATAGGGGATCTTTCTGTCCCCGATGACGATATGTTTTTCAGGACCCTTTCCGGAGATCACGACGACGTCGCCGGATTTGGCGCCTTCGAGTGCCGCGAACACCGCCGCCTCCCGGTCCAGAATGGTGGACAGGACCGTCCCTCTTCGTGCCTCCAACACGCCCTGCTCGATCTGCCGAGCGAT
>CALCQG010000014.1 GCA_937897575.1 uncultured Synergistales bacterium
GATGTTTTATAGCCTGGGCGATATTTTCACGGGCAGGACTTCGCGCATTTTTTGAAGTAGAATAGAAAAAAAGATATCCGGGGGGCGCGTTGTGATTCTTGACAGCCCCTTTTCCTCTGTTACTATATTGTGGTCGCCGAAACTGGGGTGTAGCCAAGCGGCAAGGCAGCGGACTTTGGATCCGCGATCGCTGGTTCGAGTCCAGCCACCCCAGCCACTTTCGATGGCGATGTCACGTGCCGGGTAGTCGTGCCACAACTATTTCATAAAAGGTGATGATGCAGAGATGCGGAGCGGACCGGAGAAAACAGGGGCGCTCGTTCTCGCCGCAGGAAAAGGCACGAGGATGAAGAGCGAACTTCCCAAAGTCCTCGTACCCGCCCTGGATCAACCTATTCTGTACTACGTCCTCCGCACCCTCGATCGGTGCGGGGATATCTTTGCATCGACGGCCGCCGTGGTGGGGCACAAGGGCGAGCTCGTCCAACGCTACATTTCGTCCGCATGGGAGAGCGTGGTCCCCATCTGGCAGCACCAGCAGCTTGGGACGGGACACGCCGTCCAGATAGCCCGAGAGTGGTGGACGGGGCTGGATAATCTCCTCGTCCTCCCCGGCGATGTCCCGCTTCTGACGAGCGACTCCCTTCGCGCGCTCGTCGAGCGACATGTGGCCGACTCGGCGGATTGCTCCTTCATCACCTTCTCGGCGCGGAACCCCTTCGGGTACGGTCGGGTCGTCCGCGACGGCAGTTCGAACGTCGCCTCCATCGTGGAGGAGAGGGACGCCACGCCCGAACAGCGGTCCTTGAGGGAAGTGAACAGCGGCATCTACATCTTCAGGGTCTCCTCCCTGCTGCCGCACATCGACAGGCTGAGCAACGAGAACGCCCAGGGCGAGTACTACCTGCCCGACATCATCGACCTGATGATCCGCTGCGGCATGAGGGTCGCGACGGTGATGACGGAGTGGGAGGACGAGTTCCGAGGGATCAACACGCAGCTCCAGCTCGCCGAGGCCGTCTCGCTGCTGCGGGAGGATATCGTCCGGTCGCACCTCGCGCAGGGCGTCCGGATGCTGGACCCGTCGACGGTGTGGATCGGCCCCGAGGTGCATCTGGGCGAGGGCGCGGTCCTCGACCCCTATGTGCAGCTCTGGGGCGCAACGACCGTCGGACGGGGCTGCGAGATCGGGTCCTTTTCGATCCTGCGGGATATGCAGCTTGCCGACGACGTCCGGGTCCTGAGCCACTCCGTCCTCTCGGGCAGTTCCCTTGCCCGGGGCGCGAGGGTCGGACCCTTCATCGTCATCCGGGACGGTGCGGTCCTTGAGGAAGAGGCACAGGCGGGCAAGTTCGTGGAGATAAAGAAAAGTGTCGTCGGGCGGAGGAGCAAGGTGCCCCATCTGACGTACATGGGCGATGCGTCCGTCGGAGAGGGGAGCAATGTCGGCGCCGGGACGGTCACGTGCAACTACGACGGCGAGCGGAAACATCCGACGCGCATAGGAGACCGGTGTTTCGTCGGCAGCGGCACGATGCTCGTCGCTCCGGTGACCGTAGGAAACGACAGCTTCATCGCCGCCGGTTCCGTGGTCACGTCCGATGTACCCGAGGACGCTCTGGCTGTCGGGAGGGCCCGCCAGAAGAACATCGAAGGCTGGGCCTCAAAGAGAAAAAGGTTGAGGAAGGGAGACTGAGCGACATGGAGGGCACCGTTCGCGAACTGAAGATTTTTTCCGGCACAGCCCATCCGGAGTTCGCAGGCAGGATATGCAGCGAGCTCGGGATCGATCTCTCGAGGGCGAAGCACTACCGTTTCTCCGACGGCGAGATCGGGCTGTCCATCGAGGAGAGCGTGCGCGGGTCCGATGTCTTTGTCGTCCAGCCGACAAGCAACCCGGTGAACGACAACCTCATGGAGTTGCTCATCATGATCGATGCGCTGAAACGGGCGTCGGCCTACAGGATCAACGTGGTCATCCCCTACTTCGGGTACGCCAGGCAGGACAGAAAGAACAAGGCCAGGGACCCCATCTCGGCGAAGCTCGTCGCCAACCTCCTCACGAAGGCCGGGGCGGACCGGGTGCTTACGGCGGACCTCCACGCGGGGCAGATACAGGGGTTTTTCGACATCCCCGTGGACCATCTCACGGGCGTGCCCCTTCTTGCCAGCTACTTCCGCGAGAACAAGGAGATCCCCGCCAGTGCGAAGGGGCTCGTGGTCGTGGCCCCCGATGTGGGGGGCGTCGTCCGTGCCAGGAAGTTCGCCGGTATTCTGAAGGCCGACCTGGCCATCGTCGACAAGCGCCGCTCCCACGAGGTGGCTAACCTCTGCGAGGTCATGGACATCATCGGCGACGTCAAGGGACGCATCGCCGTCATGGTGGACGACATCATCGATACGGCCGGCACCATCTGCAACGCGGCGGCCCTCATCAAGGAGCGCGGCGCCGAGAAGGTGTTCGCCTGCTGTACCCACGGCGTTCTTTCAGGACCTGCTTTCGACCGCCTCGAGCGGTCCGGTATCGACGAAGTGGTGCTCACGGACACCATCCCATTGCCTCTCAGCGGAAAATCGGATAAAATTATTCAGTTGTCCATCGCACCACTTTTTGCGGAGGCCATACTGAGGGTGCACAGCGACCGCTCGGTAAGCAGTCTTTTTGATTGAATCGCTACAGTATTGTGAAGTCATCAGGGAGGGTGTGTCGGTTATGGCGAATTTGGTAAGTATCGTTCTGAAAGCCAGAGAGGAACGAGGCAAGGAAAAATGCAAGAAGCTCCGCTCGGAGGGGATCCCTTGCGTCTTCTACGGCCCTGAATACGTCCAGTCTATCCCCTGCACGGCGAACACGGTCGAGATGACGAAGCTCGCCAACTCGCGATGGGAGACGCAGGCGCTGGATGCGACGCTTCCGAACGGGAAAAAAGAGATGTGCCTCATCCGTGAGATCCAGAAGGATCCGATCTCCCGGCAGATTCTGCACGTCGACTTTCTGCAGCTGGTGAAGGGGCACAAGATCAGCGTGAACGTGCCCGTGCACATCGTGGGCCGGGACAAATGCCCCGGGGTGAAGGCCGGTGGGGTTATCGAGCACATCCTCCGCGAAATAGAGATGGAGGTCCTGCCCAGCAGCATCCCGGAGATGGTCACCGTGGACGTCTCCGACTTCGAGCTCGGCCACCAGTTCCACGTGAAGGACCTCGCCGTCCCCGAGGGAGCCGAGATCCTGGTCGACGCCGATGAGATCGTCATCACCGTCGCGATCCCGAGGAGCGTCGTGGAGGAGGAGGCCGAGGCCGTCGTCGCCGAGGGCGCCGAAGAGGTCAAGGAGGTCGAGGTCGTAGCGAAGGGGAAGGCGAAGAACGAAGAAGAGGAGCAGTAGTCCCCTGTGAAGCTCATAGCCGGCTTGGGCAACCCGGGGCCGGAGTACGCCTTCTCCCGTCACAACATCGGATGGCTCGTTCTCGACCATCTGGTCGAGCGCTGCTCCTGCGGGGCGTCGCGGCTTCAATTCTCCTCCATGGCCTGGACCCTGTTCAGAGACGGCAAAAAGCTCCTGCTTCTGAAGCCGCTGACCTACATGAACCTCAGCGGCACGGCCCTCCGCCAGGCGACGGAGTACTATGACATCCCATGGGACCAGGTCCTCGTCGTGTTTGACGATGTCGCTCTTCCCTTCGCCAAGCTCAGGATGCGGAAAAAGGGTTCCGCAGGGGGGCACAACGGGATGGCCTCCGTCCTGGGCGCCGCGAAAACCCTCGAGGTCCCGCGTTTGCGCGTGGGCGTCGGAGCCAAACCGGGGGGCGGCAACTTGGCGCCCTGGGTCCTCGGGGCCTTCTCGCGGGATGAACGGGAACGGCTGCCCGCCCTTCTCGACGAGGCCGTAGCAGCGGTGGAGACGTGGTGTCTTTCAGGAATCGACCGTGCCATGAACGAGATCAACGGTTTGGAATAACGGGCTGGAGAAGAGGTGGCGGATGCTCCGTCGCCTCTTCTTTTTTGGGAGCAAACGTGCATGACTGAACGGAACGAGTCGAAAAAAAACAGCAGGGTCTGGGCCATCGACGCGGCGCTCTGGAACAGCGGTGCGGCGGTTCATCTGCCCCTGTCCGGAGGGGCGGAGTGCTGGGCCTGCCGCGCTCCCACGGCACCGACGGTCGTTTTGTGCCCTGACCGGAAGCGCGCCACAACATTCTGCAGCGACTGGGAGACGCTTTTCCCCGAGGAGAGTCTCTACCGTCTCCTCGAAATTCCGC
>CALCQG010000015.1 GCA_937897575.1 uncultured Synergistales bacterium
CATCGTGCCCACGCTCAACACCACCGTGTCCAGAGGGTCCATCTCGCGGCTGACCACCGTCTGGAGGGCCGTGACGACGAGCGAGGCCGTGATGGTGGGGTCCACGGTCCTGTGGGGCATGGCGCTGTGGCCGCCCTTGCCCTGGACCGTCAGGTCCCAGATGTCCGCCGAGGCCATGACGGGGCCGCTGCGCAGGCCCACCGTGCCGGCGGGGAGGGGCGACCAGACGTGAAGGCCGCCGATGGCGTCCACGCCGTCCAACGCGCCCTCCTCGATCATCCTGGGCGCACCGGAGTTCGTGCCGGCCTCCTCGGCGGGCTGGAACAGGAAGCGAACCCGACCGGAGAGTTCGTCCCTCATGGCGGCCAGCACATCGGCGACGCCCAGCAGAATGGCGGCATGGGCGTCGTGTCCGCAGGCATGCATGACGCCGCTCCTCTTCGATCGGTACGGGATGTCGTTCTCCTCCGTCAGGGGCAGGGCGTCGATATCGGCCCGAAGGGCCACCGTCCGGCCGGGCCGGACGCCGACGAGATCGGCCGTCACGCCGCTCTCCGTCCCGCCGAAGCCTCTCTTCACGTTCTCGAGCCCCAGGGCCCGCAGACGCTCCTCGATGAAGCGGGAGGTCTCCACCTCCTGCCAGGAGAGCTCGGGGTGCTCGTGGAAGCGCCGCCGCTCCGCCGCAACCCGATCAGCGACAGCCTCCGCCCGTTTCCGCATGGTCTTCCCATCCATCACAACGAAACGCCCCCTTCTTCGACGGCCCAGTCAGGCCGGTTAGTCGCGTCGTCCGCCCCCTCGAGGGAGACGATCATCCAATGGAGACGAGCCAGATTCCGAGGAGGATGACGGCCATCCCGGCGATCCGCAGGACGGTGACCTGCTCGGAGAACAGCAGGACCGAGACGGCCAGCACCAGGACATAGACCAACCCCGACATGACGGGGTAGGCCACCGAGAGGTCCGTCTTCGTCAGAGCGGCGCTGAGAAACATGAAGGATATGCCGAAACACCCTATTCCGAGAAGAGCAAAGGGATTCAGCAGTATTCTGGATACCACGGTCAGAACGCTGCCCTGAAGCAGTTCCTCCTTGTACCCGAAGGCGTACTTCATGAGCGTATTGGCCCCGGCGTTGAACACCGCCGAACCTGCAAGAAGCAGGAGCGTCACTCTGTCCATTCCGATCTCTCCTCGTTGGAAATACGCGGCTCGCGATCCGCAGAACATACGTATCGGGCGCCGGAAGATAGTATATGATCTTCACGTCATAGAGAATATGATATCATGCGAAAATATCACGGGCATAGGGATGACGTCGGATGACAGATGCACGAGACGCAACGCGATGGAAATGGGGACTTCTCGCCGTAACGCTCCTCTTCCTGTATCTCGGCGGTCTTGGAAGTTACGGACTGCTTGAGCCGGACGAAGGGCGCTACGCCGAGATCCCCCGGGAGATGCTCGAGTCGGGCGACTTTATCACCCCCACGCTCAACTCCGTAAAGTACTTCGAGAAGCCGGTGCTCCACTACTGGCTCACCGCCATGTCCATGGCCCTCTTCGGAGAAAATGAGTTCGCCGTCCGTCTGTGGCCCGCTCTGCTCGCCCTGGGCGGAGTGCTGCTCACCGCCTGGCTCGCCAGAGATCTCTACGGAGAGCGGTCCGCCCTGTTCACCTCCGTCATCCTCTCCACATCGCTGCTCTACTTTGTCATCAGCCAGATCAACATCCTGGACATGCCCGTCTCCTTCTTCCTCACGGCGGCCATGGCGGGTTTCTGGTTCGGCCTCGAGAGGGACCGCCGGTACTACCTGCTCTTCTACGGGGGGATGGCGCTGGCCCTTCTCACGAAGGGGCTCATCGGGATCGTGCTGCCCTGCGGCATCGTCTTCTGGTATATGATCCTGACCCGCCGGTGGAGCATCCTCCGCTCCGCCCTCTATCTTCCGGGGATACTCCTTTTTCTCGCCCTCTCGGCTCCCTGGTTTGTCGCGGTCTCCCGAAGGAACAGCGACTTCCTGTACTTCTTCTTCGTGCACGAACATTTTCTTCGATACGCCACGACGATACACGATCGGTACGAGCCGTTCTGGTTCTTCATCCCCATGCTGATCGTGGGCCTCCTCCCCTGGATGGGACTTCTTCCCGGCGCGCTCCGCGCCGCTCTGCCGAGGACGCTCCATGTCCGGGACGCAGAGGCCCAAAAGGGGCTCTTCCTCTTCCTCTGGTTCGCCGTGATCTTCCTCTTTTTCTCTCTCTCCGGGTCGAAGCTCATCCCCTATATCGTCCCGGTCTTTCCCCCTCTTGCCATCCTGATGGGAGACCTCCTTCGGCGCCTCATTGAAGGGGGCAATGCCCGAGGAGTACGACGGTTTCTCCTCTGGACCAGCGTCGTCATGGCCCCGCTCCTGATCGCCATGGCGGTGTACCCCTTCCTCGGCAAGGACCTCCCACCCTCCGAACTGCTGCCCTACTCGCTCCCCATTCTCTTCATCGAAGGGGTCTTCCTCGGAGGTGCTTGGTTCCTCTACCGAAGAGGAAATTTCAGGAAGATGGCGGCGGTCCTCTGTGTGCTGGCCATCGCCCACTCCTTCGAATTCAGAGAGGTGCTCACGCTCTTCGACGGGTTGCTCTCGGCCAGAGAGCTCTCGGAAAAAATTGCGACGCTGCAGCGAGGAAACGACCGGATCATGGAGTACAAGACCTACGACCAGGGGCTCCCCTTCTATCTCAAGCAGCGCATCACGTTGGTAGACTACCTCGGCGAGCTTGAGTTCGGTGCGAAGCAGGAAGCGGACCCCCGATGGTTCATCGGGAAGGACGACCTGAAGCAGGCGTGGGATGGCCCGGAACGGATCATCCTCGTCGTCCCCAGGAAGCTGTTCAATGAGATCGCCCCGACCCTCGGCATACGATTGTCTGACGTCCTGGCGGAGTCGAGAAAAAACATCGTGTTCGTCAATCGTCTTCGGGAACGGGAATGAACGCTCTCTCGCGGAGTGAAAGGAGCTGTCCATCATTTCGGAACAACAGGGAAAAATAACGGTCGTCGTCCCCGTGTACAACGAGGAGGAATCTCTGCCGCACTTCTTTCCTCGCCTTCGAGCCGCCCTTGAGTCGACGGGGCGGCCCTACGAGCTGATCTTCGTCAACGACGGAAGCAGGGACCGCTCTCTGACGCTGCTTCACCAGTTCTACCAGGCATACCCCGAGACGGTCCGCATCCTGGACTTCAACGGCAACTTCGGGCAGCACATGGCCATCATGGCCGGGTTCGACCACGCGAAGGGGGACATCATCGTCACCCTCGACGCCGACCTTCAGAACCCTCCCGAGGAGATCCCCAGGATCGTCGAGCAGATCGACCTGGGGCACGACGTGGTGGGGACCGTCCGCCAGCACCGCCACGATCCGAAGTTCCGCATGGTCGCTTCGAAACTGGTCAACTCCATCACGAACAGGATTACCAGGCTCGACCTGCACGACTACGGCTGCATGCTCCGGGGATACCGGAGGGATATCGTCGACATCATCAAACGGAGCGGCGAGAGCACCACGTTCATCCCGGCCCTTGCGCAGAAGTTCGCCATAAATCCCGTGGAGATCCCGGTGGAGCATAGCGAACGGGAGCGCGGCACATCCAAGTACGGCCTCTTTCGCCTCATTCGCCTCAACTTCGACCTCATGACCGGCTTCTCCATCTACCCGCTCCAGGCGGTCACCATGCTCGGCATCCTCATATCGGCCCTGAGCCTGCTCTTCGCCGTCTACCTCCTCATTCGGCGTTTCGTCGTCGGGCCCGAGGCGGAGGGCGTCTTCACGCTGTTGAACATCAACTTCTTCCTCATGGGGGTCACCATGTTCTGCGTGGGCATCACGGGCGAATATACCGGCAGGATCTACCAGGAGGTCCGCAAACGCCCCCGATACGTCGTCCGAAGGACATGGGGCGGGGACGAATGAACGGACTTCGAACCGTCATCTTCGCCTACAGCGAGGTGGGGCACCTCTGTCTTTCGGAGCTCCTTCGCCAGGGCGTCCGTGTGGAGGCCGTCTTCACCCACGAGGACAGCCCCGGGGAGACGCAGTGGTTCCCCTCCGTCGCGAAGCTGGCGGCGAGCACCGGCATCTCCGTGTACGCCCCCGGCTCCCTGGACGACAAGGAGTACGAGCTGGTGCGCGGACTGCGCCCCGACGCGCTCTTCTCCTTCTACTACCGATCCCTGATCCCCGAGCGGTTCCTCGGTCTCCCGCCCCTGGGGGCCTTCAACATGCACGGCTCCCTGCTGCCCAAATACCGGGGGCGAGCCTGCGTCAACTGGGCGATCCTGAACGGCGAGACCGTGACGGGGGCCACCCTCCACCACATGGTGCGAAGGGCCGACGCGGGGGACATCGTGGTCCCCATCCTCTTCGAGGATACGGCGCGCACGGTCTCCCGCAAGGTGGCGGAGGCGAGCTGCCTCCTCGTGGAGCGCAACATCGCCGCCATCGCCGGCGGAACGGCCCCTCGCACGCCTCAGGACGAAAGGAAGGCCACCACCTTCGGACGGAGGACCCCGGCGGACGGGCTCGTCTCATGGAGCTGGGACGCCATCCGGATCTACAACCTCGTCCGGGCGGTGACGCACCCCTTTCCCGGGGCCTTCACCTCGTTCAAGGGGCGCACGTTGCTCCTCTGGAGTGTCCTGCCCGAGGGTGGGGACGAACAGGCCGCCCCGGGGACGGTCCTCTCCTCCGCCCCGCTGGTCGTCGCCGCAGGCCGCGGACGAATACAGGTCCTCCATAGCGAGTGGGCGGAGGGACCGGGGCAGGCCCTCGCCGCGGGGGACGTCCTCGAGTCCTGACCCGCCGCTTGGACGTGCTATACTCTCTCAGGACGCAAAAACATCGGGAGGCTTGAGGAATGGAAGGTCTTTTCGAGTCGGGCATATCGCTTTTCCAATCACTGGTCCAGTGGCTCGTGGCCGTCATCGGGCATATGGGGTATCCGGGCATCGTGGGGCTCATGTTCCTCGAGTCCTCGTTCTTCCCCTTTCCGAGCGAGGTGGTGGTCCCTCCGGCAGGGTACCTGGCCTACAAGGGCGAGATGAACCTCCTGCTGGTGGTCGCCGCGGGCATAGCGGGCAGCATCCTCGGCGCGCTCTTCAACTACTGGATCGCCGTCAAGTGGGGGCGGCCGTTCTTCGAACGGTACGGCAAATACTTTCTCGTGTCGCCCGAGTCCCTCGACAAGGCGGAGGCCTTTTTCGCCAAACACGGCACCATCAGCACCTTCACGGGACGCCTGCTGCCCGTGATCCGGCAGTACATCTCCCTCCCCGCCGGGCTGGCCCGGATGCCCCTGAAGCCCTTCTGCTTCTACACGGCCCTGGGGTCGGGCATCTGGGTGGTCATCCTGGCCCTCGTGGGGTACTACATCGGCGACAACCAGGCCCTCATCCACCAGGAGATCCGAAAGATCACCTACGTCCTGCTGGCATCCTGCGCCGTGCTGGTCGCCCTCTATATATGGCGGTACAACAGGAAGAAAAAGTCCTCGTAAATCAACCCTGTCCCTTCAGCGGGCGAACCGCTCCGAAGGGACCACAGGAGGTCTGTCATGCGCGTCCTGATCCTCGGGGCCAACGGCTTCATCGGCTCCCATCTCGTTGACGGCATTCTCCAGTCCACGGACTGGCGGGTCGAGGCCTTCGACCTGGCGGACGGCAACCTCGCCCCCTTTCGAGGCGATCCTTGTTTCTCCTTCACGGCGGGGGATATCTTCACCGACGACCAGTGGCTGAAGGAGGCCGTAGGGCGGTCCGACGTCGCGCTCCCCCTGGCGGGGATAGCGAAACCGGCCTACTACCTCAGCAGGCCGCTGTGGACCTTCGAGCTGGACTTCGAGCAGAACCTGAAGGTCGTTCGCCTGTGCGACGGCGCGAAAAAACGGGTCGTCTTCCCCTCCACGTCGGAGGTCTACGGCATGAGCGCCGACTCCGTCCTCGACGAGGAGACGAGCCCCCTCATCGTCGGCCCTGTGGGCAAGATGCGATGGATCTACAGCTGCGGCAAGCAGATGATGGACCGGGTCATCACGGCCTACGGCCAGGAACGAGGGCTCCGGTACACCCTGTTCCGCCCCTTCAACTGGATCGGCCCCCGCCTCGACACCTTCCGGGACGCCGAGGAGCGGACGGCCCGCTCCATCACCCAGATGGTCCACGACATCCTGTCCGGGCGGCCCATCACGCTGGTGAACGGGGGAGAGCAGCACCGAAGCTTCACCTACGTGTCCGACGGCATCGCGGCGCTGCTCGCGATCATAGGCAACGAGGAGAGGAGCAACGGGCGGATATTCAACATCGGCAACCCGAAGAACAACGTCTCCATCCGGGAGCTCGCCCACGTCGTGGTGGATGCTATGAAGGCCATCCCCTCCTTCCGGGAGGCGGCGGAGAGGGCCCGGTTCACCATCCTCCCCGCGGAGCAGTACTACGGGAACGGCTACGACGACATGCAGAACCGCGTGCCCTCCATCGACGCCATCCGGGATGCCCTCGGGTGGACCCCCCTCGTCCCCTTGAGGGAGGCCGTCGAGCGGACCGTCGCCAGCTACGCGGTCTGACCGGTGCGGAGTGCCGTGACGGAACAGTCGCTCATCGTCAAGATCGACGTGGACACGCTGACGGGCTACCTCGACGGCGTGCCGAGGCTGCTCTCCACGCTCCGGTCCCGGGGGGTGCGGGCGTGCTTCTTTCTCCCCTTCGGCCCGGACAACTCGGGCAAGGCGATCCGCCGCATTTTCCGCCCGGGGTTTCTCACGAAGATGATCCGGACAAGGGCCCCCTCCACCTACGGCCTGAAGACGCTCCTCTACGGGACGGTGCTCCCCGCGCCGCCCATCGTCCCGTCGAACCCCGACATCCCCCGTCGCATCCTGGACGAGGGGCACGAGTGCGGCATCCACTGCTGGGATCACGTGCGGTGGCAGGACGGGCTCAAGAACATGGACAGAGAAACGATCCGGCAGGATTTCGACAGGAGTATGGAGCTCTTCGAGCGCTTCTCCGGCCGTCGGGCGACGAGCTGCGCGGCGCCCGGATGGCAGGTCACCGGGGACAGCCTCGCCGTCCAGGACGAACTGGGCTTCGACTACTGCAGCGACGTCCGCGGCCCGGGGGGCCCATTTCTCCCCCGGATGAACGGACAGGCCTTCCGGACGCCTCAATTCCCCACCACGCTGCCCACTCTGGACGAGCTCTACGGGCGGAAAGATCTGCCCCTGGAGCGAATAAACGGACACTATACGGAGCAGATTCGCCCGGGGCTGAACGTTCTCACGGCCCACGCCGAGATGGAGGGGCGAGGGCAAAGCCCCCTCTTCGACGATCTGCTGGCCCGATGCCTGGATCTGGACGTCCGTTTCGTCACCATGGGGGACGCCCTGCGGTCGGCGGGTCCCCTTCCCCTGTGCGACGTGGTCGAGGGGCGGCTGCCGGGGCGGTCGGGAACCGTCGCCGTCCGGGTCGGATAATCATCAAAGGAGGAGTCAGGATGAAGCTCACCGTGGTCGGCACAGGGTATGTCGGGCTCGTCACCGGCGTCTGCCTCGCCAAGTTCGGCAACGCCGTCGTCTGTGTGGACACGCAGGCCGACAAGATCGCCCTGCTCAAAGCGGGGAAGGTCCCCTTCTTCGAGCCCGGCCTCGAGGAGATGATCCAGACGAACCTCGCCGCGGGGCGGCTCTCCTTCTCCACGGACATACCGTCGGCGCTGCGGGGAAGCGCCATCGCCCTCATCTCCGTGGGCACCCCGAGCCGGGAGGACGGGGGCGCCGACCTTTCCTTCGTGGAGTCCGCCGCGCGGGGTATCGCCCGCGCCATGACGGACCATACGGTCATCGTCGTGAAATCCACCGTCCCCGTGGGGACCTGCGACGTCCTCCGGGACATCGTGGCTGAGGAATTGGAGCGACGGCGGGCCGAAATCCCCTTCGACGTGGTGTCGAACCCGGAGTTCCTCCGCGAGGGGGCGGCGCTCCAGGACTTCCTCCACCCGGACCGGGTGATCATCGGTGCGGAAAACGGCCGCGCGGAGAGGATCATGGAGGAACTCTACTCCTTCCTGCCCCGCGAAAAGCTGATCTTCATGGATATCCGTTCGGCCGAGATGACCAAGTACACGGCGAACGCCATGCTGGCCACGCGCATATCCTTCATGAACGAGATCGCCTCGGTGTGCGAGCGCACCGGAGCGGACGTGGAAAAGGTGCGCCTCGGCATCGGCTCCGACTCCAGGATAGGCTACTCCTTCCTCAGCGCCGGGTGCGGCTTCGGGGGGTCCTGTTTCCCCAAGGACGTGCGGGCCCTTCGGGAGTTCGCCCGGCGGATGGACGTGGAGACCCCCCTTCTTCACGCCGTGGAGGCGGTCAACGAGCGCCAGAAGCACCTCGTCGCCCACAGGATCCTCCAGCATTTCAAGGGAAGCCTCGAGGGGCGGACCATCGCGCTCTGGGGCCTCGCCTTCAAGCCCAAGACCTCCGACGTCCGGGAGGCCACGGCCCAGACGGTGATCCGGGACCTCGTCGAGGCAGGCGCCTCGGTGCGGGTTCACGACCCGAGGGCGATGGACGAGATGCGGGCCGCCCTGGGGGGACTCCGCGACGTGCGGTACTTCGAGGACCACTATGAGGCCCTTCGGGGGGCCGACGCCCTGGCGCTCCTCACGGAGTGGGACATCTACAAGCAGCCCGATTTCGACAGGGTGAAGGAGCTCCTGAAGGGGGCCGTCGTCTTCGACGGCCGGAACCAGTACGCCTCCGCCGAGATGAGGCGCCGGGGGTTCGCCTACTACCCCGTCGGCCGGGGGGCGTGCTAGAGGGTCTCTACAGGACTCCCAGGAGCACGGTCCCGTAGCTGCCCCGAGGCAGGAAGAAGCCGGCCCGCAGGGCGAAGCGCCCTTGGTACAGGGCGTCCTCCTCGCGGGCGACGGACAGGTCCTCGGGCACCACGAGGCAGGCCCTCGGGAAGGAGGCAAAATAGGCCTGGGGGATCTCCTTGAGGCGGAACTTGGAGAGCCGGACGCCCCGTTCGGCCAGGAGGCGCAAGAAGACCTCGCCCATGTCCTCCGGCAGCGCGGGCATATCGGGCGCCACGGTGGCGAGGGGCTCCGTGCGGAGCCTGAGGGCGAGCGTCTCGTCCAGGGAGCGGAACTGAAGGACCTCCCCCGTCCTCAGGCGCACGGGAAAGAGCGCTCCTTTTTGATCCGCGAGAAAGCGCGAGAGGGTTTCGTTCCAGAGGAAGCTGGAGTAGGCCGAGAAGTGCATACCCATCTCGTCCGCCGGGATGAGGGCCAGACAGGCGCGGAAGCCTGCCGCCCCCTTCGCCCGAAGGATCTCGGCCATTTTTTTGAGGTGCGGCTCGTCGCAGAGGGAGGCCACCTCGTCCCACCGGCCCCACCGCTCCGCCACAAGGCTCTTCCGTCTCTTGACCGCCACGGGGGCCTCGGGGTGGCAGGCGGAGAGGTACTTCCTCAGGGCCGGGCCGTAGAGCCGCTTCACGAGCATTTCAGCGAGAAATTCGCCCCCCTGCCCCACGGCTCCGAAGCGCTGGTCGCCGAAGTAGTTGATGAAGCCCCGATCCGCCGTCTCGAGGAGCCGGCGCTCCGCCGAAGCCGCCTCCCGTTTGCCCATGTTGCGGAGCACCACGTCGAAGCGGTTGCCCCGGAGGGACGGGTGCCCCAGGGGGGCGTCGCCGTACCCGGCGAAGGAGACGGAGAAGCCGTCGCCCGAACAGGTGAGGTCGAAGCGGGCGGGGACGGACAGGTACTGGGCCGTCCGGGCGTTTTTGTCCTTCTGTCCCGCGGCGCGGATCTCCCGCAGAGGGACCTTCGTCCTGTCCGCCAGGGCCTTCATGGCGTCCCTGGTGTTCCAGCCCCTCTTCTCGAGCAGAAACAGCCGGAAGGGCCCCTCCTGCGTCCGGGGGGGAGCCTGCAGCACCTCCCGCACCACGAAGTCCTCGGGCGTCTTCTTGATGATCATCGGTTCTATTCCCGGGCCGTCACGAGCGGTTCGCCCAGGATGGCCCGGGCCGCCACGACGCCGCTGGCCGCTGCCTGAATGATCCCCCGGCTCACGCCGGCCCCGTCGCCGGCCATATGGAGCCCGTCGATCACGGGCACCCGGAGCCCCTCGCCGAGCTTCAGACGCAGTGAGTAGAGCTTGATCTCCACGCCGTAGAGCAGCGTGTCGTTCTGGTTCACCCCGGGCATGATGGCGTTCAGGGCGTCCAGGAACTCCACGATGTCCGTGAGGTACCGGTGGGGCAGAACGAGGCTCAGGTCGCCCGGCTCGGCCTTCGCCGTGGGGATGATCATGCCCCGTTCGATGCGGGACCAGGTGGACCGCCGTCCGTCCCGGAGATCTCCGAGGCGTTGAAGCAGGATGCCGCCCCCGGCGAGCATGTTGGCCAGCTTTGCGATGTGGGTTGCGTAGCCGATGGGGTCGGTGAATGGCTGGGTGAAGTTCTTCGTCACGAGGATGGCGAAGTTCGTGTTCTTCGACTTGACGGTCTTGAGGCTGTGCCCGTTCACCGTGACCAGGTCGTGGGCCTTGTTGTACTCGTGCACCACGAAACCCGACGGGTTCATGCAGAAGGTGCGGCACCGGTCGTCGAAGGTGGGCGTGTTGTAGAGGCACTTGACCTCGTAGAAGTGCTTCGTGAGATCTTCGCAGATGCTGTCCGGCACCTCCACGCGGATGCCTATGTCCACGGGCATGGAGGCGATGGGGATGTTCAGCTTCGTCACGAGGGTGTCGAGCCACGGCGCGCCCTCTCGTCCCGGGGCGACGATGACGTGCCCGGCGCGGAGGACGGCGCCGTCGGCCAATCGCACGCCGACAGCCCGGCCGTTCTCGATCACTAGGTCCTCCACGGTCGTGTTCATGCGGATGTCGCACTGCTGCTTGAGGTCCTCGTACATATTGTTGAGGACCTTGCGGGAGGCGTCGGTCCCGATATGGCGGATGCGGGCGGGCAGTATCTTGAGCCCGACGCTCGCGGCCTTGCGGATGGTCGCCGAGGTCACGTCGCTTCCCGGTTCGTAGAACTTGGGGTCGGCGCCGTACTCCACGAACATGCGGTCCACCATCTCGATGAGTTCCTCGAGGGCGATTTCTCCTATGTTCTCCTCAAGGTTCCCCCCGAATCCGGTGGTCAGGGTCAGCTTTCCGTCCGAAGCCGATCCGGCGCCGCCCCACCCCGAGACCACGCTGCAGGAGTCGCAGTTTACGCAGACGGAGCTCCGTCCGTTGGTGATGGGGCACTGCCGCTCTTCGACGAGCTTGCCTTTGTCGGCTATGAGGACTGACTTTCCATGCCGGACGAGCTCCATGGCCGCGAATATCCCGGCCGGGCCCGCCCCCACTATGATGACGTCGTAGACCATGGATGCCCTGTGCGCCGACTAGGACATGAGCGGGGACAGGACGACCTTGTTTCCTCCTGCCCGCTTCGCCTCGGCGAGGACGTCCTCCGTCTTCTGCACGAACTCCTCGTCCGTCATGCCCTTCCGGAACTCGCAGACGCCGAAGCTGCACGTGACGATCCGGTCGGGGATGAACTGGTAGTGGCGGATCATGTCGCGGATCTTGTCCGCCGTCTGATGGGCGAGGTATCCGCTCATGGGCGTGAGGATGGCGAACTGGTCCTCCCCCCACCGCCCGAGGAAGTCCGTGGACCGGACGCGGCTCTTGACGGTGGCGCGGAGCTCCTTGAGCATCTTCTCCGCCACCTCCTGCCCGAGGGCCTCCTTCATGGACTTGAAGCGGTCCACGTCGAGGAGGATGAGGGCCAGGCTGCCGCGGTAGCGGCGCGCGCGCTCCGTCTCGGTGGCGATGATCTGCTCGAAGCCCTTGCGGCTCGGGATGCCGAGCAGCGGGTCCGTGTCCGCGCCCCGCCGGTCCTCCCCGGCGGCGTTCCTCTTCTGGGCGGCGTCCTGAAGGACGACGACGATCCCTCTGCCGGCCGCCATGTCGACGCACCCCGTAGTCACGGTGAAGCTCTCCTCCCCGGCCTTCACGGCGAAGTCCCGGAGGATGCCCTCGGCCTGCGTCGTCGACACCACGTTCGCCCACTCCTCGCTCAGGGCGGGCAGGAGCTCGTCGGCGCGCTTGCCCGTCACGTCGTCCCGGGAGCTGCCTATGCGGGTGAGGAAGGGGCCGTTGCACTCGAGGAGCACGCCTCGGTCCGCGGCGAAGACGGCCATGGGCTGGGGCACGACGGCGATCAGGCGGCGGATGGCCTCCTCGCCCGATCGGATGGCTCTTTCAAGGCGTCGCTCCTCCGTCTTGTCCGAGAGGGCGAGGGTCGCCCCCGTCACGGCGCCCGCGCCGTCATAGAGGGGCGAGAGGGCCATGGAGAAGAAACGCCCCTTGGCCTCGTGGCCCACCTCGGTGCGTTCGCCGGCGAGGGCCTTCTCCACGGCGAACCGGAAGGCGTCGCTCCGCACGTCGTCCGGGAAGAGGACAGACAGGGGCACGCCCCGCTCGGGGATCTTGCCCCAGATGTCCGCCGCGAGGCTCCGGAAGCCGTCCGTCATCTCCATGGGCGTGCCCTTGTCGTCCAGCACGCACAGAAGGACATCCCGCTGATCCTCCAGCGTGAAGCCGTCGCAGGCCTGTTTCACGACGGCCGTGCTGCAGGGGGCGGTGATCTCGTAGCCCACGCCGAGGAGGGCCGGCTCGCCCTGATACTCAGTGGGCGTCACGGCGAAGTCGAGCCACTTCTGAAGGCCGTCCACGGACACGACGGGGAAGCTCAGCCTGTTGTTCCACATGGGGGCGTCCTCTTCGGGGGCGAGAAACCGCTCTACGCTGTCGCAGTACCCGGGCGCCACGTAGTCCAGAAGATCGAACTTCGGCTTTTCACGAAGGGAGAACCCGAAGAGCTCCTCGCCCTTCCTGTTCAGATACTTCACCCGGCCGTCGCAGAGGATCATGAGGACGAGAAAGGGGACGTCCACGAGGGCAAGGTACCGGCGTTCCATATCCCGGAGGGCCGTCTTCTCCCGTTTCCACCGGGCGGCGTCCTTCTCGAGACGAATCGTCTGCTGGATGAGCGCCTCCTTCTCGGGATCGGCGGCGAACTCCACGTCCTGCCCCTCTCCGTCCATGGGGGGGATCACATACTCGTCGTTCATGATGTATTGTCCCTTCCTTCTCTGAGAAGATGCTACTTCTTGGTGTGCAGCTGGAAAAAACCTCCCGTGATGCCCTTCACCTCGCTGATGCAGATGAAGGCCTTGTTCTCCACGTGGGAGGTGATCACCGGAATATCGCTCCTCCGGCAGATGATCTTCACCACGTACCGGATGCCGTCCCTGCCTCTGCCGTGCAGCACCGTGGCGCCGTAGCCGTCGCTCCGGATCCGGTCGATCATCGCCTTGGTCTCAGCGTTCCGCTCCATGATGAGGTCCAGAAGAACATAGGCGTTCATGAGGCGCTCCTCGAGGAGGGAGCCGACGTACGTCCCCATGGAGAACCCTCCGCAGTAGAAGACGAGCTGGATGAAGCTCATCTCTCGACCGCCGCCCATGACGCGGCCGAGGACGACGATGTAGATCATGATCTCGAAGAAACCGATGCAGGCCGCTATAACCCGCCGGCCCCGGACGAGAAAGAGGATGCGGGTGGTGCTGCAGCTCACATCGACGATGCGGGCGAAAAATATGAGGAGCAGGCCCACTATATCCATGGGGCACGGTTCCCGGGATGATCGACGGATGACACGGTAATTCCTCCTTTTCCTCGGGTATATCCTACCATAGAGCGACGAAAAAGGGAGGTCCGGCTCCCGGACCTCCCCGTCGCATCCCCTTCGAATACTTGCAATCTCTACTTCGCCGCCGGCTCCTTCTTCTCGGGCTGGACGTCGCCCGAGGCGGGTTTGGCGTCGGCCGCGGGTTCGGGCTTCTTCTCCTCCACGATCTCCACCTTGTACTTCTCCCGGAGCTTGGCCAGCTCATCCTGGTAGAGCTTGCCCTGTTTCTCGGTGAGGACCGTCTCCTTTATCTGATCCTTCACCTCGTCCAAGGAGCGCACGGAGGCCTCCTTCTTCTCGACGACCTTGATGAGGTGCAGGCCGAACTGTGTCTTCACGGGCTCCGTGGACGTCTCGCCGGGCTTCATGGCGAAGGCAGCCTGCTCAAACTCGGCGACCATCTGTCCCTTGGAGAAGTACCCGAGGTCGCCGCCCTTCTCCTTGGACGGGCAGGTGGAGTATTTCTTCGCCGCGTCCTCGAAGGACATGCCGCCCTTCAGCTCGTCCTGGACCTTCTTCATCTCCACATCATCGCTCACGAGGATATGGCTGGCCCGGACAGACTCGGGCGTCGTGAAGCGGTCCTTGTTCTTGTCGTAGTACTCCTTGACCTCCTGGTCGGTCACCGTCACGTCCTTGAGCGTCTTGTCCACGGCGAACCGGCGGAGCAGCTCCTTCCGGATGCCCTCCATGCTCTTGACGAAGTCGGGGTCCTTCTCGACCCCCAGCTCCTCGCCGCGACGCGCGAAGACCTCGAGGCTGATCATCTCTTCAAGGACGGCGCGGTAGCCCATCTCGTTGTCGTACATGGCGGCCCTTTGGGGGTCGAGCTGGGCGATGATCTCCCGGACATCCTTCAGTTTGATCTCCGTGCCGTCGACCTTCGCCATGACCTTCTCGCCATCCTGGACCTGCTTCTGGGCCGCTTCGGGCGTCACGTCCTTCGACGCGGGGGCCTTCGTCTCGGCCACCCCGGCGGCCGCGGCGGCCAAGAGAAGGATTGCAACCAGTGCTCCTGTTGATTTCTGTAGACGGGTCATCTCATAACGTCCTCCCTGAGTGAATTTCGCAAAACGAAAAGAGTGTACCACACCTTTCCGGGAAAAAATCGCGGGAAATGCCTATTGTGCACTTTGAGTCCCTGTTCCCGCGAAGAAGGGCCCCCCATCGGGGTCAGCTTCGCCGGAGGCGCGAGAACTCCCCCTCTCCGAGGTCGAGCCAGAGCATCTCGCCCCGCAGGAGCCGCCCCGTGTCGGTGAGGAGCTTGATCGTCTCGGCGCACTGAAGGGCCGCCACGGCCGCCGGGGTGAAGGGCGGCGTGCCCGCCTCCTCCTCGACGCCCGAGTCCGTCGTCCCGGCGTAGAAGTGCGCTCCGTCGGGGTCGTCGGGGGAGAAGACCGTCACCTGCCCCCAGAAACCCGCCACGGCCCCCGAGATCACCGGGATGCCCCGCTCGGCGCACTCCGCCAACAGGGTCCTCCTGGACGGAAGGTTGTCCAAGCAGTCCTCCGCGGCGTCCACCTCGTAGAGCACGCTCTCGGCGGTGAAGGGGTCGAAGCGGCACTGCCGCTCCTCGGCCTCCACAGCTCCGTTGATCTCGACGACCCGGCGGGCGGCGGCCTTGGCCTTGGAGATTCCGATGGTGTCCTCGGTGGAGAGGACCTGACGGTTCAGGTTGCTGTCGTCGAAGACGTCGCTGTCCACCAGGACGAGCCGTCCGACGCCGGCGCGGGCGAGCAGTTCGGCGACGAGCCCGCCCAGGCCGCCGCATCCGACGACGGCGACGGAGGACCGGAGCAGGCGGATCTGTCCTGCAAGGCCGATGGTCCCCACGGTGCGGATGTATCGCGACGGGACGTACCCCATCTCCAGGCAGCGGATCTCCGCCTCGGCGGCCGACAGCCCCTCCTCGGCGGCGGCTCTCCGGAGCGTGCGAAAGGGGATCACGGACCACCCGCCCCTCGTCTCCGCCTTGGCGGCGACCGTCTCGAACCAGCCCATGGCATCACCTCCATCGTACAAATTATACATGGTGCGGCGAGGGTGTGCCGTGGCGCGAAGGGAGAAATTGGGCTAGTATTGGGTCATGATATCCGTTCTGTTTTTCGCGACCATCCGGGACTTCACGAAGGAGAGGGAGACGACCGTCCAGGACGAGCGGTCCCTCGGCGACCTTCTGTCCCGTCTCTGCGAGCGCTATGGCGATGAATTCCGGCGCGAGCTCCTTGACGAGACGGGGACGGCGCTGTCAGACCGTGTGATCGTGCTCGTCAACGGACGACACACGGCGAACACCGGAGGGCTCGAAACACCCCTCCGGGACGGAGACACCGTTGCCGTCTTCCCCATCATCGGCGGAGGGTAGGCGCCCCGCCCATCTCAACGAAAAGGAGTCTGAACCCAGTGAAACGACCGGTAGCCCTCGACGATCTGATGAAGTACCGCTACCTCTCCGCCCCCGCGTTCTCCCCCGACGGGAGGTCCATCGCCTTCCTCGTCCACCAGGGGAACCTGGAGGAGAACGCCTATCGGACAGACATCTGGCTCGCCGCGCAGGACGGCGGATCGCTCCGGCAGCTCACCGCCTCGGGGAAGGAGAAGGCGTTCTGCTGGCTGCCCGATGGCCGCATTCTCTTCTCCAGCGGCCGGGGCGAGACGAAGGGGTCGGGGACGAACCTGTACGTCCTGGACATCTCGGGCGGCGAGTCCCTCCCCTACTGCACTCTCCCCCGCTCCGCCTCGGCCTTCACGGCCCTGGCCGACGGGCGTTTCCTGGCTCTGGGCGTGCACGAACCCCCTGTGGACAACCCCTACGAGGCGGACATGTATCTCTTCGACCAGATCCCTTTCTCCACCAACGGGAAGGGCTTCACGGCGCAGAAGAGGACCGGGCTGTTCCTGTGCACTCCGGAAGGGGACGAACAGCTGCTCTCCCCCGAAGACATGGACGTGTCGAACTACACCCTCTCCGACGACGGAGCGAGCGTCCTCGTCTGGGGGCCGGTCTTCCGGGACGTGAAGAGGCGGTTCAACACCCTTCTCGAGATGGGGCTCGACGGCGCTCCGGCACAGACCATCCTTCCGGGCAAGGACTTCACCTGCCGGTGGGCGGGGTGGCTCGGCGGCGAAGTCCTCGTCACGGGCACGGACATGAAGCGGAAGGGCGTCTGCGAGGACATGAAGTTCCACATCCTCCGGGACACCGGGCGACGCTGTATCACGCCGGACTTCGACCGGGGGCTCCGCAACACCGTCATGTCCGACTGCCGCTTCGGCAATGCGAGTCCCGACATGGGCTTTCGGACCGATGGGGAGCGAGCCTTCTTCGTGGCCACCGACGGCTTCCGGTCCTCGCTCTATACCGTCACGACGGACGGACGGATCGAACGGTTCACCAGGACGCTCTCGACGGTGGACGACTGGACCGTCGGCCAAGGCCGGGCGGCCGTGGTGGGGATGCAGGGCCTTCAGCTTCAGGAGCTCTACCTCGTGGATGAGGAGGGCGAGCGGCGGCTCACCCACTTCAACGACTGGCTCTCCGAGGAGTGTCTTCTCGCCCGTCCCGAGCACGTCGTCGTCCAAAACGGCACGGACCTTCCCGTGGACGGGTGGTTCATGCGGCCCATCGGCCTGCAGGAGGGAGAGCGGGCCCCGACGATCCTGAACGTCCACGGCGGGCCGAAGTTCGCCTACGGCAACGTCTTCTTCCACGAGATGCAGTACTGGGCCGCCCAGGGGTACGCCGTCCTCTTCTGCAACCCGAGGGGCAGCGACGGACGGGGCAGCGTCTTCGACGACGTCCGGGGCAAGTACGGCACCGTGGACTACGACGACCTCATGGCCTTCGTCGACCTGGCCGTCTCCCTGCCCTTCGTGGACAAGGACAGGATGGGCGTCACCGGGGGCTCCTACGGCGGCTTCATGACGAACTGGATCGTCGGTCACACGGACCGCTTCAAGGCGGCCGTCTCCCAGCGGGGCATCGCCAACTGGGGCTCCATGTCCTGCATCTCCGACATCGGGTACACCTTCGTGCCCGACCAGAACGGCACGGACATCTGGACGGACCCCGAGGAGGTATGGCGCCAGTCGCCCCTCCGGTACGCCCCCAAGGTCACGACACCCACCCTCCTGATCCACTCCGACGAGGACCACCGGTGCGAGGTCTCCCAGGCCTACCAGTTCTTCACCGCCCTCAAGCTCCACGGCGTGGAGACCGCCCTCTGCGTCTTCAAGGGCGAGAACCACGAGCTCAGCCGGACCGGACGCCCCCGGCCCCGGCTCACCCGGCTCAGGAAGATCACCGACTGGTTCGACCGCTTTCTGAAGGGGGAGGACCTGCCGGAGAAGTAACGCCCTCCCGGCGCACCGGAGAACAATATCCGGCCCGGACAGCGTCGGACGGATGAAGACCGGGATGATGGGGGCACGGTCCCTGTTGACGTCGGACGGTACAGCACCGTGCCCCCATCGTCCCTTCCCCGGCGTGTTCGAGGTGAGCGCCGCACTCCGCGCCGCGGTGTTTTTTACCCGACCCGGCAGAACATAGAGCAAGGGCAGAAAGCATGATATAATAAGTTTAAAATATTATGTTAACGTTAACATGGAAGATGCTGTTCTTCTGAGGCGCGGAGACCATCCTCTGCAGCAAAGGTGGGAGGAAGCCATGCGGAAAAGCCCGAATCTGCACGATGTCGCCCGGGAGGCCGGAGTTTCGGCGATGACCGTTTCCCGTTTTCTCAACGGGTCGGCTCCTGTGGGAAGCTACGCGCGGCAGCAGATCACCCGGGCGATCGAAAACCTGAAGTATCGCCCGAACCAGATCGCAAAGAGCCTCCAGACGAGGAAGACCGGCAATATCGCCGTGCTCCTCGGCAACATCTCGAGCCCCATGTCGGCGCTGACCATCAAAGGCATCGAGAACGTCAGCTTCGGGAACAGATACAACCTTCTCATCGGGAATACGGAGTTCTCCGAGGAAAAGGAGCGGCGCTACCTCGACATCCTGATGCAAAAGCAGATCGACGGGATGATCCTCGCCCCCTCCTCCAAGGATCGCGAACCTCTTCAGGAGATCATCGACCGGGGGATCCCCCTGCTCTTTCTGGACCGGCACGTGCCGGGAGTCCAGGCGGACTACGTGGGGTTCGACTTCGAGAATGACAGCTACAATGTGACGGAGCACCTGATCGACAGGGGGTGCAGAACGATCTCGGTCATCTGCAGACGGGCGGATCTCATCAACGACAGTCCTCAGGTTAAGGGGTTCCACCGGGCGCTGGAGCGGGCGTCGATCCCATGGGACAGGCAGAGGATTCTGTACTGTCACCCATCGACTGAGGACGCCTACCGATGCATGGGCGAGATCATGGAGAGCGGAACGAGGCCGGACGCCGTGTACATCGCCTCGAACACGCTCGCCTCCGGTGTGCTGAGATATTGCAAGGACAAGAACATCCTGATCCCGGAGGACTGCATGCTCGCATGTTTCGACTCCCTCGGCGAATTTGACGATCTCATTCGTCCCAACCTGACCTGTAACGAGGTCCCGGCGTTCGATCTGGGGGTGTACGTGGCCGAGCTGCTGATGCGGCGTATCCACGACGGATATGAACGGCCGGATGGGCCCCAGCGCATCACCCTTCCCGGGAAGCTCCTTATACGGGAGTCCACCGGAGATGCAGGAGGGCCTCGAACCGGTTCGGAAACCGGCGCTCGCCGGCAAACGGTCCGCGTTTCGGGGGAAGCGGTGACAGGGTGACAATAGGGACGCCATCGCGTATGGTCTTCCGAGTACACTGACGACTTCATTCGGTAAGGAGGAGACACCGTGCTGAAAGATCTATCTGCCCTTCTCGTCTCGTTTCTTAAAATCGGCTGCGTCGCCTACGGCGGCGGCCCGTCCATGATCCCCCTCCTCAAGGCGGAGGGGGTGGAGCGAAAGGGCTGGGGGGGGACGGACGACTTCATAGACGCCCTCGCCCTTGGCAACGCCCTTCCCGGCCCCATCATCACAAAAATGTCGGCGGCCATCGGATACGAAAAGGCCGGCTGGGCAGGGGCGTGGACGGCGATGCTCGGAATCGCGCTGCCGAGCGCTCTGGCTCTTATCGTCCTCCTGGGCTTCGTGGCCCTCGTGAAGGACAACCCCGTGGTGACGAGCATGCTGCGCGGGCTGCGCCCCGTCGTCGTGGCCATGCTCGCCTACGCGTCCTGGGACATGGCGCCCAGCGCCCTGAAGAGCCGTATCACCTGGGCGATCGGCATCATCGCCTTTCTTCTGATGATCTTCACTCCTCTTCACCCCGCCCTGATCATCGTCCTGGGCGCCGTGACCGGCGTGCTCCTGAAGCTCTAGGAGAGAGAAGATGGAAATACTCCTCGAGCTGTTCATCTCCTTTGTGAAGATCGGGTGCGTCGGCTACGGCGGAGGCCCCTCCATGGTCCCCCTCATCAAGGAAGAGGTGGTCAACCTCCGGAACTGGATGGCGCTGCCGGACTTCATGGACGCCCTTGCCATAGGAAACGCCCTCCCCGGACCCGTGGCGACGAAGATGTCCACTGTGGTCGGTTACGAGGTGGCGGGACCTCTGGGCGCCCTGGTCGCGACCATTGCCATCGTCCTTCCGAGCGTCGTCGCCCTTCTTCTTCTGCTTCGCTTCGTCGCCCGGGTCAAGGACAACCCCAGGGTCAAGAGCATGCTGAAAGGGCTCCGGCCGGTGGTGGTCGCCCTCCTCGCCTACGCCGCCTACGACATGTCCTTCGGCTCCATCACGGGGGTCGCCACAGGAGCCATCGCGGCCGTTACCCTGCTGCTCATGATCCATACCAAGATCCACCCCGCGCTCTTCATCGTCGCCGGAGCCGCCGCCGGGGCGCTACTCGGGTTGTGAAGAGCACGCGCAACGCGACGGAGCTGCCCATAATCTGCCGAACAGGGAGAGGAAATAGATGAGGGATATCTCGCCGATGTACTCACGCCGCGCCGAACGTATGAGCGAAGAGCTCGAAGCTCTGGGCGCCGACGGGTTCTTTCTCGCCTCCAGTGAATCGAACAACGCGGCGTCGATACAGTATTTTTCCGGGTTCACCGGTTCGTTCGCGATCCTCGTCCTCGGGAGAGAGGGCGGCCGTCTTGTCACCGACTCGCGGTACTTTCTGCAGGCGGAAGAGCAGTCCGCCTTCCCCCTTGTCCGCATGGAGGACAGGGACCCCTGGCCGGCCGTCGGACAGGCCCTGGCCGAACTCGGCGTACAGACCATCGCCGTGGAGGACGATCGGCTCAGCCTCCTCCAGGGGCGAGCGCTGGAAAAAGTCGTCAAAACCGTCGTCGGGACCGCGGACCTCCCGCGCCGCCTCAGAGCCGTGAAGGACCCGGAGGAGCAGGAACAGCTCCGACGCTCCGCGCGCATTGCCGCCGAGGCCTTCGAAGCCTTTCTTCCGGCGATACGCCCCGGCAGGTCCGAGGCCGAGATCGCCGCGGACCTCGTGTATGAGATCCGGAGACGAGGGGCTCAGCAGATGGCCAAGGGGAACTTCGTCGTGGCCTCGGGCCCGAGAGGGGCCCGACCCCACGGGGTGTTCACCGACAGGGTCCTTCAGTGCGGGGATTTCGTCACTATGGACTTCGGCGCGGTCCTGAACGGTTACTATTCCGACATCACCAGGACGGTGGGGATCGGAGATGTGGATTCCAGGCTCATCGAGCTGTACCACATCGTCGATGAAGCCAGAAGAAGGGCGATCGCGGCCGTCTCGGCGAACGCCACCGGCCGGGAGGTCGACGCGGCGGCCAGAGACTATATAGCGTCGAAGGGGTGGGGCGACTGCTTCACCCACTCCACCGGCCACGGGATAGGCCTGGAGCTTCATGAACTGCCCGTCGTCAATCGTCTGAACGACCGGAAGCTCCCCGTCGGCGCCGTCGTGACGGTGGAGCCGGGAATTTACGTGGAGGAGTTGGGCGGCGTCCGTATCGAGGACGACGTCATCGTCCACCCTGATAACGGGGAGGTGATTACGGCGGCGTCCTCTACGGCGCTTCGTCTTCTCTCCCCCGCGTAGGGACAGGGAGTGAATTCTCCTCCGGCGTTCGCCGGAGGTACACGGTCCACGGACCACACAGATGAAAGGGTGTGAAAGAGTATGAAGGTCTTCCGTCCCGTACTGTGCGCGCTTCTTTTGGTCGCGGCGATGAGCGTTCCCGCCTTTGCCGCCGAGATTCGCCTCGCCCAGGTGGCGGACATCTCGAGCCTCGATCCCCACAAAGTGAGCGATATCTACTCCGCCAACGTCATTCGGCAGATCTACAGCAATCTGGTCCAGGTGAACGAAAACATGGAGATCGTGCCCGACCTGGCCGAGAGCTGGGAGAACCCCGACGATCTCACGTGGATTTTCCACCTCCGCAAAGGGATCACCTTCCACAACGGGGAGCCCTTCACGGCGAAGGACGTAAAGTACTCCATCGAGCGCATCCGAAACCCCGAGACGGCATCGCCGGGCGCGACCCATCTCAAGGAGGTCCAGTCGGTGGAAGCTCCCGATGATTACACGGTGAAGATCGTCACGAAGCGGCCCTTCGCCCCCATGCTCATGAGCCTCACCCGATACGAGACGTCCATCCTGAACGAGAAAGCCGTCTCGGCGAGCGGAGCCGATTACGGCAGCAAGGCCGCCGTGGGGACGGGCCCCTTCAAGTTCGTCGAGTGGTCCCGCGGCGACAAGGTGACGCTCGAGAAGAACCCGGAGTACTTCCGGGGCCCGGCCGTTCTGGACAGAGTGATCTACCGGGGCATCCCCGAGGACGCCACCCGTCTCATCGAGCTCGAGTCCGGCGGCGTGGACCTTATCCCTGGCAACTTCCCCTACCAGGAGTTCGCCAACATCGAGAAGAACGACAAGTACCTGACGTACAAGGTCCCGGCCATGTCCACCCTGTACATGGGGCTGAACACCGAGGTGAAACCCTTCGGGGACAAGCTCGTGCGCCAGGCGATGAACTATGCCGTGGACAAGCAGGCCATCGTCGACGCCGTATACTTCGGGTTCGCCGCGCCGTCCAGAGGGCCTCTCTCTCCCGTGATCTGGGGCTTCGACCCGACGAGGACCGCCGTCTACCCCTACGACCCCGTGAAGGCGAAAGAGCTTCTCAAGCAGGCGGGGTACGCCGACGGGTTCGACATGACCATCTACTCCGATAACCGCACCGAACGGCGCAGCGCGGCCGAGCTGATTCAGGCCTATCTGGCCGAGGTCGGCATCCGGGCGAACATCGAGCTCATGGAGTGGAGCGCCCTCCTCTCCACTTCGGCGAAGGGCATCGGCGGCGCCTTCATGCTCGGATGGACGGGCACCGGCGACGCGGACGGCGGAATGACACCCGTCTACCACTCCGCCAATATCGGCTCCTCCAACAGATTCCGCTATAAGAGCGAGGGCATTGACGCGCTGCTCGATAAGGGCACGGCGACCCTCGACCAGGACGCGCGGAAAAAGGTCTACGCCGAGGTCCAGGAGCTCATTACCGAGGAGTGCCCGCTGGTGTTCATGATCAGTCAGGAGCTGCTCGGCGCCTCCTCGAAAAAAGTGCAGGGGTTCAAGCTGTACCCGAACATGATCAGCCCCCTCTACACCGTCACGCTGTCCGAATAGGGGCCATCCATCTCGTGGCCGGAGGCCTGCCCTGACCGGCAGCCCCGGCCACATTCCGGAGGTTTCCGCCGATGCTTCGATACTTTACGAAACGTCTGATATTCCTGATCCCCGTCCTTCTCGGGGTATCCATCGTGATCTTCGCCATCGTCCACCTCGCGCCCGGGGACCCCGCCGAGGTCATGCTCGGCCCCAGCGCCACGCAGGAGGACATCGGCAAGCTCAGAGAACAGCTGGGGCTCACGAAGCCCCTCTACGTCCAGTATTGGATTTTTCTCACCAACGCTCTGAAAGGGGACCTGGGACGCTCCATCAAGAGCAACGCGCCGGTGCTCGAGGAGATCCTGGAGCGCTTCCCCGCCACGTTGACCTTGGCGTCTCTCGGCATGCTCTTTGCCATCACCGTCGGGCTTCCGCTCGGCGTCCTCGCCGCCCTCAAACAGAACACCTGGGTGGACGCCCTGTGCAGCTTCTTTGCGCTCGTCGGCTTCTCCATTCCGAACTTCTGGGTCGGCCTTATGCTCATGCTGCTTCTCTCCATCACCATACCGATCCTTCCGTCTTCCGGGTTCGACTCGTGGAAGAACCTGATCATGCCCACCATCGTCCTCGGCATCCAGACCATGGCCGTCATCGCACGGATGACGCGGTCGAGCATGCTGGAGGTCATCCGGCAGGACTACGTCCGGACCGCCCGTGCCAAGGGCATCTCCGACCGCCTCGTTCTCACCCGCCACATCCTGACAAACGTCATGATCCCCGTGGTCACCATCGCGGGCATCTATTTCGGACACTCCCTGGGCGGCGTGGTCATCACGGAGACCATCTTCTCCATCCCCGGACTGGGGCGTCTCATCGTCGACGCCATCCGTGCCCAGGACTACCCCGTGGTGCAGGGCGGCGTACTCTTCTTCGCCCTGTGCGTCGGCATAGTGAATCTTCTTGTGGACCTGCTCTACGCGGTGCTCGACCCCCGGATCAAGGCCCAGTACCGCTCCGCGAAGTGACGAAAGGAGGACCGTCCATCCATGACCATGAGTGAAAAGACCGTGCCGGCCTCCTCGGGGAGCGGCGGCGCGCTTAGGGAAAAAAGACGAAGTCCGTGGTGGGAGGTATGGAGGCGGCTGCGCCGGAACAAGGCGGCCGTGGCGGGCATGACCGTGGTGATCCTGCTGCTCTTCGTGGCCGTCTTCGCCCCCCTCATCGCGCCCTACGACCCGAACCAGACGAACATCAAGATCCGGCTCCAGCCGCCATCCGCCGAACACCTCATGGGGACGGACAACTTCGGGCGCGACATGTTCAGCCGCGTCATCTACGGCAGCAGAATTTCCCTCTACGTGGGCTTCATAGCCGTGGGGATCGGCGCCGTCTTCGGGGGCATCCTGGGCGCCGTCGGCGGATACTACGGCGGACGCCTCGACAACTTCATCATGCGGTGCATGGACGTGCTGCTGGCAATTCCGCAGATCATCCTCGCCATCGCCATCGTCGGAGCGCTCGGGACGAGCCTCCTGAACCTCATGATCGCCGTTGGGATCAGCCAGTTGCCCCGGTACGCCCGGGTCGTCCGGGCCTCCACCCTCACCGTCCGCGGACAGGAGTTCGTGGAGGCCGCAAAGGCCATCGGAGCCAGCGACACCAGGATCATCCTCGAGAACATCCTGCCGAACTGCATGGCGCCCATCATCGTCCAGAGCACCCTCGGCGTGGCCCAGGCCATCCTTGCGGCGGCGACCCTCTCCTTCCTCGGGCTGGGCATCCAGCCTCCCACCGCGGAGTGGGGCTCCATGCTGAGCTCCGGCAGACAGTTTCTGCGCAATGCTCCCTATCTGACCTTCTTCCCGGGCGTGGCCATCTCCATCGTCGTCCTCGCCCTGAACATCTTCGGCGACGGGCTCAGGGACTCCCTGGACCCCAAGCTCCGCCAATAGGCCGCGAGGTTGACATGAAGGACACGCTGTTGGAAATCAAGGATCTCAACGTGATCTACAAGACCTACGAGGGAACCGTCGCCGCCGTGAACGGAGTCGACTTCGCCCTCGACAGGGGGAAGACCCTCGGCCTGGTGGGCGAGAGCGGCGCGGGGAAGACGACCACCGCGCTCTCCATAATGGGGCTTGTCCCGTCGCCCCCCGGCATCATCCAACGGGGCAGAGTCACCTTCGCGGGGCAGGACCTGCTCACCCTGCCGGAAAAGGACATGAAAAAAATCCGCGGTAACCGCATCTCCATGATCTTTCAGGACCCCATGACCTCCCTGAACCCCGTCCTCTCCGTGGGGCTTCAGATCTCCGAGGCGCTCGTCGCGCACCAGAACCTCTCGGAGGCCGAGGCGGAGAGGAAGGCGGCGGAGATGCTGGAAAAGGTGCAGATCCCCGGCGCCCGGTACCGGGAGTACCCCCACGAATTCAGCGGCGGCATGCGCCAGAGGGTGGTCATCGCCATGGCCCTGGCGTGCAACCCCAGGCTCATCATCGCCGACGAGCCGACCACGGCGCTGGACGTGACCATCCAGGCCCAGGTGCTCGAGCTCATGAGGAGCCTGAAGGAGGAGTTCGCCACCGCCATGATCATGATCACCCACGACCTCGGCGTCGTCGGCGAGGTCTGCGACGATGTGGCCGTCATGTATGCCGGGCGCATCGTGGAGATGGGATCCCTCGATCAGATCTTCGGGAACGCGATGCACCCCTATACCCTCGGGTTGTTCCGGTGCATCCCCGATATCGAGGAGGAGTCCTCGACGATCCACCCCATCGAAGGGCTGATGCCGGAGCCGCTGGACCTTCCGAAAGGGTGCCCCTTCCATCCGAGGTGCCCCCAGTGTATGGAGGTCTGCCGGCAGGTCGTTCCGGAGGCCTGCGAGGACAACGGACACAGGGTGCTGTGCCATCTCTTCGGCGGAGGTGAACGACGTGCCTGAACTCATCGTGGTCGAAAATCTCAGGAAGTACTTCCCGGTGGCGGCGGGGAATGTTCACGCCGTGGACGACGTCTCCTTCACCATCGACGAAGGGGAGACCCTCGGCCTCGTCGGCGAATCGGGGTGCGGAAAGTCCACGACGGGGCGGTTGCTCATCCGCCTCATCGAGCCGACCTCGGGGCGGATCCTCTACCGGGGGCGCGACATGGCCTCCATGGACAAGCAGGAACTTCACGGCCTCCGCAAGGAGATGCAGATCATCTTCCAGGACCCCTTCTCCTCCATCGATCCTCGCAAAAGCATCGGGGAGACCATCGGCAAACCCCTGGAGATCTTCGGCATGGGAAGAAAAGAGCGGGAGGAGACCGTGGACGCGCTCATGGAGAAGGTGGGCCTGAGCCCGAGGCTCTACTACAAGTACCCTCACGAGCTGGACGGAGGGCGTCGCCAGCGGGTGGGCATAGCGCGGGCGCTGTCCCTTTCGCCCAGCTTCATCGTGTGCGACGAGCCCGTGTCGGCGCTGGACGTCTCCATTCAGTCTCAGATTCTGAATCTCCTGCAAGAGCTGCAGGAGACCATGAAGCTCACCTACCTCTTCGTCTCCCACGATCTCTCCGTGGTGAAGCACATCAGCGACCGGATCGCCGTCATGTACCTCGGAAAGATCGTCGAGTCCGCCCCGTCCCTGGACCTCTTCAGAAACACGCTGCACCCCTACTCCCAGGCCCTCTTGGCGGCTGTCCCCATCCCGAAGCTCAACAGAAAACGGGAGCGCTTCATCCTCTCGGGCGGCGTCCCGAGCCCCATCAACCCGCCCACGGGGTGCCGGTTCCACACGCGGTGCCCGTGGACGATGGACATCTGCTCGCAGCAGGAGCCGCCCCTGACCGACCGGGGCGGAGGACACTCCGTTGCCTGCCACAAAGTCCCATAACGAAGGAGGAATTGATATGCCCGTTCAGTATGATCCCCACTACTACCCCTACCCGTCGCGAAGGACCATGACCTACGCCTCCCGGGGCATGGTCTGCGCCTCCCACCCCCTCGCCGCCCAGGCCGGGCTCGAGGTGCTGAAAAAGGGCGGCAACGCCGTGGACGCCATCGTGGCCACGGCAGCGGCCCTGACGGTGGTCGAACCGACGGCGAACGGCATCGGCAGCGACGCCTTCGCCATCCTCTGGAAGGACGGCAAGCTCCGGGGGCTCAACTCCAGCGGCCCCATCCCGAAGGCCCTCTCCATGGACGTGGCGGAGAAAAAGGGGTGGACGTCGCAGGGGACCCTCCCCGTCGGCGGCTGGGCCCCGACCACCGTCCCGGGCGCCCCGGCGGCGTGGGCGGAGCTCACAAAGAAGGCGGGGCGGCTGTCCCTGAGGGAGAACCTCGCCCCCGCAGTGCACCTCGCGCGCGACGGGCACGCCGTCTCCGTCACCACGGCGCACTTCTGGGACCTGGCCTTCAAAAAATACTCGAAGGAGCGGGGCGACGAGTTCAAGGCCTGGTTCGACACCTTCGCCCCCACGGGGCGCACTCCCCGGGCCGGCGAGGTCTTCACGTCCGAGCCCCACGCTCGGACCCTCGAGCTGATCGGCGACAGCGACGCCGAGCAGTTCTACCGCGGGGCAATCGCCGAGAAGATCGTCGCCGCCGCCGGAAAGACGGGCGGCTACTTCGCGCCGGAGGACCTCGCCTCCTTCGCTCCCGAATGGGTGGACCCCATCGGCGTGGACTACAAGGGGTACAGGGTCTGGGAGATCCCCCCCAACGGGCAGGGAATCATCGCCCTCATCGCCCTCTCCCTCCTCCGGGGCTTCGACTTCCCGTCCCACGACGACCCCGAGACGATCCACCGGCAGATCGAGGCCATCAAGATGGGCTTCGCCGACGCCAGACGGTACGTGGCGGACACGCGCTTCCACGACGTCCCCGTCGAGGGGCTTCTGAGCGCCGCCTACGCCGACGCCAGACGGGCGCAGATCGGCGCCTCGGCCGAACCCAGAAACGCGGGGAATCCTCTGCCCGGCGGGACGGTCTACCTCTGCGCCGCCGACGGCGAGGGGACCATGATCTCCTACATCCAGAGCAACTACATGGGCTTCGGCTCCGGCGTGGTCGTGCCCGAGACGGGCATCGCGCTGAACAACAGGGGGTACTGCTTCTCCCTCGTCCAGGGCCATCCGAACATGCTCGAACCGGGCAAGCGCCCCTACAACACCATCATTCCGGGCTTTCTCACGAAGGACGGGCGGCCCGTGGGCCCCTTCGGCGTCATGGGCGGCTTCATGCAGCCCCAGGGGCACGTGCAGGTGATCATGAACACCGTGGACTTCCACATGAACCCCCAGCAGGCCATCGACGCCCCGCGCTGGCAGTGGATGGGCGGCATGGACGTCTCCGTGGAGCCCGGCTTCTGCCCGGCCATCGCCCAGAGCCTCCATCGGCGGGGGCACGCCGTGAAGTTCGAGCTCGACTCCGGCTCCTTCGGCCGGGGAGAGATCATCTGGAACACGCCCGAGGGGACCCTCGGCGGGGCCACGGAGTCCCGTACCGACGGTTGCGTGGCGGCATGGTGACCGCGGCCTCGCGTACCCGTTCGCGACGGACGGCAAGGAGCCGATGACCGTGACCACATTCATTCACTGCGGAGGAATCCGGACGCCGGACTGGACGGGGGGCACCGGCCCGTCCACCGTCGTGCTGGACGGCGGACGGATCCATGACATCCGGGAAGGGCACGTGCTCCC